>JASEJQ010000029.1 GCA_030016635.1 Thermoanaerobacteraceae bacterium
GCTTCTTGTTCTTGACAATGTTCTTTATCTGCAAGTCTTCCAGGCAGATAATTTGGTTTTCTCTTATCAGCCTGGTTGACTCTTTGTGGAGAAAGTCTTTACGTTGATTGGAGACTTTCTCATGAAGTCTGGCTACCTTGACTTTCTGTTTGATGTAGTTCTTGGAACCTTTCTTCATACGGGATAATTTCCATCGAGCTCTCGATAGTTGCCTTTCCGTTTTACGGAAGTATTGGGGGTTCTCAACAGGGTCTCCTTCCGAGGGAATCATATAAATTGATTAAACTGTACAAAGTAGTATTCTACGAATGATAGCAACATCCATGCGCCTGATCGCTCGTCTTGATACTCTAATAATTCGTGGCTGCTATTTAGCCGGGTGCGCCTCCATTCGGCGTCCTTGCCTCAAAGTCGGCTCATCTGGCGTCCATGCCAGATGCCCCGGCTGCACTTGCCACTTATCAAGAGTATCATAGACTCGCTTTAAGGTTGCATTTGATGTTGCATATCATTCTTCATAATGGTTTTTACAGTTTTATCAATTATAATTGACTTATAAAGGATTCTTTACAATTTTAGCTGTTGGCCTGGGATATTTATCAGGTGTCTTATTATTCTTTTCAATAATAACCAGTGTATGTTTTATATCAGAATCTGGCAAAACATACTCATAAATATCTTTAATGGAACAAGAAAAAATCTTTAAGGCATTTTTTGCATTAGCTATTTCCTCTTCAGGGTCTCGTCCCTTATATGAGACCAGTATGCCGCCTATCCTTAATAAAGGAATACAATATTCCATCAAAAGATTTAAGCTTGATACAGCCCTGGTAAAGACGATATCATAACTTTCGCGCAAAGAAATATCTCTGCCTATATCTTCGGCCCTCTTACCAAATACTCTTCCTTCCAGCCCAAGCATCTCGATTGTCTCTTTTACAAAATTTGCCTTTTTCCCTATGGATTCTGCATAATCCATAGTGGCCACAGGCTCTAATATCTTTAATGGGATACCAGGGAAGCCTGCACCGGTACCTATATCTATACACTTTTTCCCTTTTATATCCATGATAAGAAGCGGTGAAGCAGAATCACATATATGTTTTATTATAAATTCTTTTTCGTCAGTTATTGAGGTAAGATTCATGACCTTATTTACATCAATAACTCTTTCATAGTATTTCTCTAATAGTTCCACATGAAACGATTTTTTTATACCAAAATTAGTTAGAGCTTGCAAAAGAAATTCTCTGTCCATCATCAGTGCCCCCTGGTACGCAAATGCATCAAAAGAACAGATATGTCAGATGGAGAGACTCCGGAAATTCTTGAGGCCTGGCCGACATTGACAGGCTTGACTTTTGAAAGTTTCTGCCTTGCCTCAAGACTGAGGCCATTTATGTTTTCATAGTCAATATCATTAGGTATAGACCTGTTCTCCAGTTTCTTAAAGGACTCAATCTGTTCTATTTCTTTTTTAATATACCCTTCATACTTGATTTCTATTTCTATGGATGGTATGGCAGAAGCGAGTATATCAGAGGGTCTGCCATAGTCGATAACCTTTAGATTTTCATAGGTTATCTCGGGCCTTTTTAGTAATTCATATAGGCTTATCCCAGAACGGATTTCGCTGCTGCCAACACTAATCAAGAAATTAATGACTTCCGTTGTAGGGGATACCCTGGTCTTCTTCAATCTCTCAATCTCATCTTCAATCTGACCTTTTCTCTTTAGATAACGCTGATACCTATCCTGGGTGACCAGACCAACCCTATAGCCCTTCTCCGTAAGCCTGAGGTCGGCATTGTCATGCCTCAAAATCAATCTATACTCAGCCCTTGAGGTCATCATACGATACGGCTCGTTGGTCCCTTTTGTAACAAGGTCATCTATCAGAACACCGATATATGATTCACTCCGGTCGAGGATAAAAGGTTCACCACCTCTTAATTTTAATGCTGCGTTTATTCCGGCCATTAGCCCCTGAGCAGCAGCTTCCTCATAACCAGAAGTACCATTTACCTGTCCGGCAAAAAATAATCCGTATATGTCTTTAAATTCGAGCCATGGGGTAAGCTGTGTGGGATCTATGCAGTCATACTCAATAGCATAAGCATCCCTCATTATCCTAACATTTTCAAGCCCTGCTATTGTCCGCAGAAAAGCGTGCTGCACATCCTCAGGCATACTGCTTGACATGCCCTGAACATACATCTCATAGGTGTTTAATCCCTCTGGCTCAATGAAAAGCTGATGCCTTTCCTTATGAGGGAACTTTACTACTTTATCTTCTATAGAAGGACAATATCTGGGGCCAACACCCTTGATCTCACCACTATATAAGGGAGATCTTGATAAATTCTGCCTGATAATATTGTGGGTTTTATCATTGGTATATGTGAGGTAGCATGGTATCTGCGAAACCTCAATTTTATCATTTATATATGAAAAAGGCTGAGGCACCTCATCCCCCGGCTGAATGACCATTCTATCAAAATCAATGGTCCTCCTATCTACCCTGGGTGGTGTTCCAGTCTTAAACCTCATGAGTTTTACCCCGAGTCGGTCAAGGCATGAGGAGAGTTCAGTGGCAGGATAGAGTCCGTTCGGCCCGCCGCTGTATTTAACATCACCAATGATAATCCTTCCGTTGAGATATGTCCCGGTGGTCACAATGACAATTTTCGCACCGTAAAAGGCTCCAGTCTTTGTAAGTACCCCTGCAACCCTCTGGCCCTCTACCATTATCTCAACTATTTCACCCTGAATGACATATAAATTTGGAGTCTTCTCCAAGGTGTATTTCATGGAAAACTGATATGCTTTCTTATCACACTGCGCACGGAGTGACTGAACAGCAGGGCCTTTACCTGTATTCAATGTCCTTACCTGTATCATCGCCTTATCTGTATTTATACCGATCTCACCACCAAGGGCATCGACCTCACGCACCAGGTGACCCTTTGCAGGGCCGCCCATGGCGGGGTTGCATGGCATCATGGCAATGCTGTCCAAGTTTATAGCAAAGACTGCCGTCTTAAATCCCATACGGGCAGCGGCCAGGCCAGCCTCAGATCCGGCATGCCCGGCACCAACCACTACAACATCATAGTCATCGACCTTAAACATATTATCACCTACCTGGACATATATAATTTTGGTTTAAGAAGGCATATTAGCCGGCACAGTAAAGGCCTTGGAATCTGATCGTTTGATAAGCCACTCTATTTCTCGCTCCTTCGCTCGGCAGGGTACGCCTCCATTCGGCGTCACAAGCCTTAAAGTCGGCTCATCTGGCGTCCTTGCCAGATGCCCATGCCTCGCTTGTTTCGAGACTAAGAGCGGCTAAATCTCACTTTAAGATGCCTCTGGCCTTTACATACCGTCTTTTTTACTTCTTCCCACCTATATAAAAGTATTTTAATCTATATCAAACCAGTATAACATCACTTGCCCACGCAGAAATTTTCAAATATCCTGTCTATGATTTCTTCACCGGCTGTCTCTCCTGTAATCTCTCCAAGAGCATCTACGGCATCCATGAGGTCCACAGTAATCAGGTCCACAGGACTTCCACTCTTTAAAGTATCTAATGCAGAATTTGCCGCATCGGCAGCTTTTTTTAAACAGGCAAGATGTCTGGTATTAGTAATTATCGGATCATTAATTTTAACATCACCGCTATAAAACAATCCATATATAAATTCTGTAAGCTCATCCAGCCCGGTGCCATCCACAAGCGAGGTTCTGATTATCCTGGCATACGGGAGCATCCTATTAATGTACCCCGCACTTAATTTTGCCGGCAGGTCAGATTTATTTAAAAGTGCAACCACTATTTTATCCTTCACAAGGTCAATTATGGCCAGATCCTCCTCAGTTAACTCAACGGAAGAATCAAACATCAATATTACAAGGTCGGCCTGGCTGAGAAAAGCCTTGGTTCTATCCACACCTATCTTTTCGACAATGTCATCTGTATTCCTTATGCCGGCAGTATCTATAAGTCTTACAGGCACACCGCGGATATTCAAATATTCCTCTATTATATCCCTTGTGGTCCCGGGTATTTCAGTCACAATAGCCCGTTCTTCCTTTAGCAGGGCATTAAGCAGAGATGACTTACCCACATTAGGTTTACCAATAATGACTGTCTTCAATCCCTCTCTCAGTATCTTACCCGTACCTGCAGAACTTATAAGTTTATCAATGCGTCCTATACATTCAGTAATCCCGGGCTCAAGGTCAACAATATCATCCACGTCCTCATCGGGAAAATCGACAAAAGCGTCTACATGGGCTATAAAATCGATAAACTTAGACCTGATATCTGATATTTCCCGGGAAATGTTACCCTCCAGCTGAGCTACTGACGCCTTCAAGGTATCATCTGAGTTTGACCTTATTATCTCCAGAACAGCCTCTGCCTGGGCAAGGTCGATCCTGCCATTTATAAAAGCCCTACGTGTAAATTCACCCGGCTCAGCAGGCCTGGCCCCAAATCTCAAACAAAGCTCCAGTACCTTTTTTAGTGATGTAAACCCTCCGTGGCAGTTAATCTCAACCACATCTTCAACAGTATAGGTATGTGGGGACTTCATCACAGAGACAAGCACCTCATCGACAGAAGAACCGCTATCAGGGTCAATTATATGACCGTATATCATGCTGTGGCTTTTTACTTTCCTCAAATCACGATTAGATTTAGATTTAAATATCTTTAAAACTATATCAATAGCCCTATCTCCGCTGAGCCTGACAATTCCAATACCACCTTCACCTGGAGGTGTGGATATGGCAGCTATTGTATCCATTACATTCATTTGCCTCACCCATATATCAAATATTAAAAAACCCAGCATAAATACTGGGCTATTTCTTCAATGCTATTACAACTTTTCGATGCGGGTCCTCACCTATAGAATAAGTCTCAACTGAAGGATTATTTTGAAGGGCCTCATGTATTATCTTTCTCTCATACGGCGCCATCGGTTCAAGTACAACGTTTTTGTGAAGTGAAACAGCCTTTTTCGCCATCCTCTCAGCTAAGTTCCTCAATGTCATCTCTCTTTTTTCCCTGTAGTTCTCAGCATCTATAACCACATGAATTAATTTATCGTCTGTCCTCTCTTTATTTGCTACAAGGTAGCAAAGATACTGAAGAGAATCCAGGACATCACCACGATGCCCAATGATGAAACCTACATTAGCGCCAAAAAATTCTATCTTCATTGTACTTTCTAATTCACTATAATATATCAAAAAGTCCACATTCAGCTTTAATGTCCTGATAATATCTTTCAAAAATTTTTTTACTTCTTTTTCTGCATCGTATTTCAATGTTACTCTAACCTTAGCATCCCTGCTCCCAAAACCAAAAAGCCCCTTGCTTCCCTCATCAATAATTTCAATATCAACCTGATCTACAGTCACACCTAATTCCTCTAAAGATGCCTTAATTGCATCATCCACTGTCTTACCAGATTTTTCTAAAACCCTCACGAATTGGTCTCTCCCTTCACACCGCTGGGCCTCTTATAGAAGAAATACTGCTGAATAATCTGGAAGATATTGCTTACTACCCAGTATACGGCCAGGCCTGACGGCAAAGTAATGGTCATCCAGGCAATCAATATGGGCATCATAATATTCATCATCATCTGGTTGGACTGTGCATTCTTAGGAGTAATCATTGCAGTAGATATATAAGTTGTAAATCCTGCAAGAACAGGCAACATATAGTAGCTGTCAGGTTTAGATAAATCAGAAAGCCACAAAAAACCAACACCCGAAAAAGCAGGATAATTTCTGAACATTGCAAATAATGCCCAGAGTATAGGTAACTGTATCAATAAAGGAAGGCAACCAGACATAGGATTAACATTATTTTTTTGATAAAGCTCCATTACCTTCTGATTCATAGTCTGCGGGTCATTATTATATTTTTTCTGGATTTCAGTTAACAATGGCTGTATCTCCTGCATTTTCTTGGATGAATTGATCTGCGGAATGGTAAGCGGCAGCAAAATTAGCTTCACAATAACTGTAAATAAGACGATTGCCCACCCGTAGTCACCGGTAAACCTGAAAATGTATTCAAAAATAGTACCCATAAACTGAGTTAAACCACCCAAAACCTAAAACCTCCCCATTTTATTTTAGAGGGTCATAACCGCCAGGATTCCATGGATTGCATCGTAAAATCCTCCATAAGGACAGCCAGGACCCCTTTAAAACACCGTATTTCTGTATTGCCTGGAGTGCATATTCCGAGCAGGTTGGATAAAATCTGCAGCTAGGAGGTTTCATGGGGGAGATAAACCTCTGATAAAATCTTATACACCCGATAAAAAACCTTTTCATCAATAACCCTCCCTGAACATGCCAGCTCTCTTTAAAAGCCTTTTCATGCTTTGCAACATCATATAAAAGTCTGCTTCACTGGACATCTTCCTGGCAGCAACGACAATGTCAAACCCCATCTTTAAGCCGGGTTCAAGCCTCCTGTAACTCTCCCTCATCAGCCTCTTAATTCTATTTCTTTTAACACTTTTGCCCATCTTCTTGCTAACAGAAAAACCTATCCTATTATTATTACTATTATTTGGTAAAATATACAGTACCATTACATCATCTGCATAATACCTGCCCTTCTTGTAGAGTTTATTAAAATCCACACTCCTTTTAAGTCCAAAGGTAAATTTCATAAAAATCCTCCAAATACGGAAAAAGGCCACCTATTGCGGCCTTAAGCAGAAAGTCTCTTTCTTCCTTTAAGTCTCCTCCTGGCCAGAACATTGCGTCCTGTAGCTGTGCTCATCCTTTTCCTAAAGCCATGCACTCTTTTTCTTCTCCTCTTTTTCGGCTGAAATGTCATCTTCATAGTAGCAACACCTCCTGCTTAGAACCTGTACGATAACTATAATGATTATATCCTGCTTTATTATGTGTGTCAAGAATAATATAATGTAAGTAGACATACATGCATATGATGTCATCGGTATGTCCACATTTCAGCATAGGAAAGGTGATATAAATGCCCAGTTATGACTTTATCTGCAAATCATGCGGACATCGTTTTTCAGAAATGACAAGCATTAAAGAAAAGGAAGAGGGTAAGGTAAAATGTCCGGCATGCGGCTCTAAAAACATAAGCCAGATTTTCAGGTCTTTTAACTTCATAAAAAGTAATGGCGATGCAGGCGGTTGCAGTGGAAGCTGCTCAGGATGCAGTGGCTGCAATGTTTGATAGGACAAAAAACTCATTGAACATCTGTGGATAATTTGATATTATAACTGTGGAAAACTTATAGCCGACGAAAATTATCCACAATCTGTGGAAAATTATGTGGATAATTTGTTAAAAATGTTTGTTAATAATGATAAATATATACTTCCAACCCTGTTAATTTGTTAGTTATGATATCCACATATAATATGACCCCCATGAGAGGGAGGTCATAATTTTTCTTAAGAGGGGGACTCAGGAATGAATGAGCAGCTTCAAACCCTTTGGGAGAGAGTGACCAGGCAGGTGAGAACAGAACTTACTGAGGTTAGTTACAATGCATGGTTTAAACTTTTAAAGCCAGTCAGCATTGATAACGATTCCGTGACATTAGGTGTTACAAATCCTTTTACTTACAATGTTATAAATGAAAGATATATTAATTATCTTACAAACATAATAAGTGCTGTCAGTAATAAAAACTATAAAATTATAGTTAAAGTAATTGATGACAGTACCTTTTCGGAGCAAAATAACCAGGCACACGATGATTTCCAGGACAACCTGATCAATTATCTCAATCCAAAATATACATTTGACTCTTTTGTAATAGGGAACAGCAATAGATTCGCCCATGCAGCGTCATTAGCAGTATCACAAGCCCCAGCCCATGCATATAACCCCCTCTTTATATATGGGGGTGTTGGCCTAGGCAAGACCCATCTCATGCATGCTATTGGCCATTATATACTTAACAACAATAAAAATATGAAGGTTATGTATGTTACATCTGAGAAATTTACCAATGATCTGATAAATGCCATTAAAGACGATAAAAATGAAGAGTTTAGAAATAAATACAGAAGTGTAGATGTGCTTTTAATAGATGACATACAGTTTATCGGGGATAAAGAAAGGACACAGGAGGAATTCTTCCATACATTTAATACATTATATGAGTCCAATAAGCAGATTGTGGTATCCAGTGATAGACCTCCAAAAGAGATTCAGCAGCTGGAAGATAGGCTTATATCTCGATTTGAATGGGGTTTGATAGCAGATATACAACCGCCTGACTTCGAGACAAGGATCGCCATCCTGAAAAAAAAGGCACAGCAGGAGAATATAGAGATACCAAATGATGTTATGGTGTATATGGCTAAACAGATACAGTCAAACATCAGAGAACTGGAGGGCGCATTAATAAAAGTCGCTGCCTACAGCGCTTTTATTGAGACAGAAATAACCATAGAAATGGCGGAAGAAGCCTTAAGAGACATTTTAAGACATAATGCAAAGAGAGAAATAAATGCCAGATTTATAGAAGAGGTAGTAGCAAAAAGATTTGGCATTAAAATAGAAGACATGAAATCAAAAAAGAGGACAAAAAATTTCACAGTGCCAAGACAGGTAGCCATGTATCTATGCAGAGAGCTTACCGACATGTCTCTGCCGAAAATAGGCGAGGAATTTGGCGGAAAGGACCATACCACTGTAATACACTCCTACGAAAAGATTGCTAAAGATATCTTAAGAGATAGTGAAATGAGATCTCTAGTAGAAAGCCTTAAAAAAGAGATAGTTGGAGAGTAATCCACAGTTTCCACGTGGAATCAGCATGTGAAAAAAATATTTTTTTCTTCATCTTATATGTTTATGATTTTAAAGAGGTATCTAGAACTAAATTTTGAACAAATTTTTCTACACGTAAAAACAACATTTTACATGGACAAAGTGTAGTTTTCAACAAATCCACAGCTACTATTACTACTGTTAATAAAAAATAAATAGAAAAGAGGTAAAAAGATGAAGATAAATGTAAAGACACAAAACATGCAAAATGCAGTTAACAAGGTACAGAAGGGTATCAGCACAAAAACTACGCTTCCTATACTGGAGGGAATTTACATAAAAGCAGCCAATGGACTTGTCACCATGGTAGGTACAGATCTTGATCTTACTATAGTGACGCAGATCGAGGCTGAAGTAATAGAAGAAGGAGAAACAGTCATCAATTCAAGAATATTTACAGATATAGTTAAGACCATGCCCGGAGAAAATATTAATATAGAGGTTGAAGATAACAGTGCTGTTTTAAAAAGCCAGAGCAGCGTATTTAATATATCATGTTACAACCCTGAAGAATTTCCACCGATACCTGATGTTGAAGTAGAGAATGGCATAGTAATGGAGCAGGATATATTAAATTCGATGATTAAGGGCACCATATTCTCGGTCTCCATGGATATGACCCACCCAATACTTAATGGATCACTTCTAAAAATAAATGATGAGAAAGCTATCATGGTTGCACTGGATGGCTACAGGATGTCAATTAGAAGAAAAGGGATTGAAGGGGAAGGGGACCTCAAAATAGTCATTCCATACAAGGCACTAAACGAACTTACCAGGCTATTGGAAACTGGTGATATAAATATATCCGTAAGCAAAAACCAGGCTGTATTTGATATGGGCGACACTCTGGTTTATACACGACTTCTTGAGGGAGAGTTTATCCAATACGAAAATATTATTCCTCTGGAAAAGAGCCTGGTTTGTGAGGTAAAGACAGGAGAGATTGTAAATACTCTTGAGAGGGCAAGCCTTATATCCAAAGATAGGAAAACACTGGTAAAATTGACCTTTGATGGAGATTATCTTAAAGTGGAGGCTAAAGATGAGAGAGGATACTTCAATGAGGGACTGGATATAAAGGCAGACGGGCCCGGCCTTTCCATAGCATTCAACTCTATGTATCTCCTGGAAGCACTGAGGGCTATAGAAGATGAGACAGTAAAAATGGAGTTTTTAAGCAATGTTTCACCATGTATAATAAAGCCGGTGACTGGGGACGAGTATCTCTACCTGATACTACCTGTGAAAATGAAGGAGGATAGCTAAATTTTATGGATATAAAGATTGATACCGAATACATTACTCTCGGTGCATTATTAAAGTGGCTCAACTTAGTTGGAACCGGAGGAGAGGCAAAAAGTTTAATACAATCCGGTGAGGTTTTAGTGAATGGAGAAGTTTGTACTATGAGAGGCAAAAAATTAAGACCGAAAGATAAGGTGGAGTTTGCTGGCCAGATTTACATGATAGTATAGGGGTGCAGGGATTGTATATTAAAGAGATAGAGTTAAATAATTATAGAAATTTTAAGCATTTTATACTTAATCTTGATATGGGTATAAATATAATTCTGGGGAAGAATGCCGCAGGAAAAACTAATATACTGGAGTCTATCTATCTCTTAAGCCGTGGAAAGTCTTTTAGAACATCCAGGCTAAATGAACTGATTAATCATGAAGAAAATAATTTTTTTGTAGGGATAAGAGCTTTGAGGAAATCCGGTGAATTTTTAGCACGTTTTGGCTACTCCGACGATGGTAAAAAACAGATAAAAATAAACGGTATGGATATTGGAAAAATCTCAGAACTTCTTGGGAATATTTATACAATCCTCTTCACCCCTGAGGACCTGTATATAGTAAAGGGAAATCCTGAGCAAAGGAGGAACTTCATTGATGAAGCTCTGCTTCAGCTCAGGCCCAATTATACATATGACCTTATGAGATACTATAGGGTTTTAAAACAGCGGAATAACCTGCTGAAGAATATTGCAAAAAAACCATCTTTGAGATATACTTTAAATTCATGGGATGAGCAAATAACGGAATATGGGATAAAGCTCGCCAGCATGCGATCACGTTTTGTGGATATTCTTGCCAGTACAGCTGCGGAAATACATAAAAACTTAAGTGGTGGAGAGAAACTGGATATTAAATATATGGTTAATTTTGGGAATAATATAGATAGTTACAGAGATTTAATGAGGGAATCCATAGATAGGGATATAGCCTATGGACTCACTACTATAGGTCCGCACCGTGACGATATAAAAATACTTTTGGATGGTAGAAATGTAAAGAGTTTTTCATCACAGGGCCAACAACGGACTATAGCTTTAAGTCTGAAGCTTTCAGAAATCAGGATAATTCAAGATGAGATAGGTGAAAGCCCCATATTTTTGCTGGATGACGTATTTTCCGAGCTGGATGATGACAGAAAGGGATATATACTGGAAAATATAAACGGTATACAGTCCATCATCACAGCCAATGAAGTTCATGTTCATGGCGATTGGAATGCAATAAAGCTGGGGGTGATATGATGTTTCTTCATATTGGTGGGAATATAATTGTACCTCTTAAAAATCTCATAGGAATAATAGATTATACTTCATCCGCATCATCTGAGATAAATCAGGAGTTTATCAATATTTATCGTGAAGAGGGTTTTTTAAAGAATAAGCTCACAGAAGATGTAAAATCCCTTGTACTGGTAGAGGAGGATAATAAATACTGCATATACTGTTCTCCTATATCATCAGTGACATTATACAAGAGAGCAAATAACCCATATGAAATAATTGAATAGGAGGTGAATACATGGAGGAAGCAAGATATGATGCCAGTAAAATACAGGTATTAGAGGGACTGGAGGCTGTCCGAAAACGGCCAGGCATGTATATAGGCTCTACCGGCCTTAGAGGACTGCACCATCTGGTTTATGAGGTAGTGGACAACAGCGTGGATGAGGCCATGGCTGGTTATTGTACAGATATATATATTTCACTGAATAATGATGGTTCATGTACTGTAAAGGATAATGGAAGGGGTATACCGGCTGATATACATCCCCAGGTAGGAAAACCGGCTATTGAAGTAGCCCTTACCATGCTTCATGCAGGAGGCAAGTTTGGTGGTGGTGGATACAAAGTATCCGGCGGACTGCATGGTGTTGGTGTATCTGTGGTAAATGCCCTTTCAGAATGGCTGGAGGTAAGGGTAGATTGGGAAGGGAATTCCTATACACAAAGGTATGAAAGAGGAAAACCAGTAACTGGACTTAAAAATTTAGGTCCTACAGATAATCACGGTACCGAGGTAACGTTTAAACCAGATGTAGAGATTTTTGAAGATACCAATTTTGACTATAATATACTTTCTACAAGGATGAAGGAACTGGCCTTTTTGAATAAGGGTCTTAAAATAATCCTTGAGGACAAGCGGAATGACATAAAAGAAACATATCACTATGAAGGCGGAATAGTATCATTTGTTAAGTATTTAAACAAGTCAAAGGATGTTCTGCATGATGAGCCAATATATATCTACGATTCAAAAGATGATGCTGAACTTGAGGTTGCCCTGCAGTATAATGACTCATACAATGAAACCATATTCAGCTTTGCCAACAATATAGATACCCACGAAGGTGGTACACACCTTACTGGGTTTAAGAATGCCATAACTAGGGTTTTAAATGATTACGCAAGAAAGCATGGTATGTTGAAAGAAGCCGATAAAAACCTGCAGGGAGAGGATGTAAGAGAAGGCCTTACAGCAATAATTAGTGTAAAGCTATCAGAGCCGCAGTTTGAAGGTCAGACAAAGACTAAGCTGGGCAATACAGAGATACGCAGCTTTGTAGAGAATGCAGTATACGAAAAGCTTGAGGCATTTCTTGAAGAAAATCCATCCATCAGCAGGGTTATTATCGACAAGGCTATGACAGCATCAAGGGCGAGGGAAGCAGCCAGAAAGGCCAGAGAACTTACAAGGCGCAAAGGCGCACTGGATTCCATGCAGCTTCCGGGAAAACTTGCTGACTGTTCGGAAAAAGACCCGGCTGTATGTGAGCTATACCTTGTAGAGGGAGACTCGGCTGGTGGTTCTGCAAAGCAGGGAAGAGACAGAAGATTTCAGGCAATTTTGCCGCTGAGAGGCAAAATACTAAATGTGGAAAAGTCAAGATTGGATAAGATTTTAAATAGTGAAGAGATAAAAGCAATGATTACAGCAATAGGGGCTGGCATAGGCGAGGATTTTGACATAAAGAAGGTGAGGTACCATAAGGTGGTCTGCATGACCGATGCCGATGTGGACGGAAGCCATATAAGGACCCTGCTGCTTACATTCTTTTACAGGTATATGCCTGAACTGATAGACAGCGGATATGTATATATAGCTCAGCCGCCGCTATACAGGATTGAAAAAGGCAAGTTTGTAAAATATATATACTCCGACAGAGAGCTAGAAAAAGTATTGAATGAGATAGGACATGAGGCAGATATACAGAGGTACAAAGGTCTTGGTGAGATGGATGCAGAACAGCTCTGGGATACTACATTAAATCCCGAAACAAGGACTATGCTTAGGGTAAGCATGGAGGATGCCTTAGCTGCTGATGAGATATTTTCAATTTTGATGGGACAGGATGTTGAGTCAAGACGAGAATTTATACAGAAGAATGCCCACCTTGTAAAGAATCTGGACATATAGATGAGGTGATTAAATGCCCGAAGAAAACATAATACCAATAGACATAGAAGAGGAAATGCGAAGGTCATATATAGATTATGCCATGAGCGTCATTGTCGGCAGGGCTCTCCCTGATGTACGGGATGGTTTAAAACCTGTCCACAGACGTATCCTGTATGCAATGAATGAGCTGGGTTTAACTCCGGATAAGCCATACAGGAAATCCGCCCGTATAGTCGGTGACGTGCTTGGTAAATATCATCCCCATGGCGATGCTGCAGTTTATGATGCCATGGTAAGGATGGCCCAGGACTTTTCTATCAGGTATCTTCTGGTAGACGGCCATGGAAACATGGGGAGTATAGATGGAGACCCGCCTGCTGCTATGAGGTATACTGAGGCCAGGCTTTCAAGGATAGCTCTGGAAATGCTGGCAGGAATAAATGAAGAGACTGTTGACTTTATGCCCAACTTTGATGATACATTAAAGGAACCGGCGGTTCTTCCAAGCCGTTTCCCCAATCTGCTTGTAAATGGTTCTCAGGGTATAGCTGTAGGAATGGCCACCAATATACCGCCTCACAACCTGAATGAGGTGGTAGACGGTATAATTGCGCTTATAGATAACCCTGAAATAGATATAGATGAAATTATGAAATATATTAAAGGCCCTGATTTCCCAACAGGCGGCAAAATAATGGGGACCAGGGGGATAAGAGATGCCTACTATACAGGCAGGGGCAAAATACTCATGAGGGCAACGGTTGAAATCGAGGAAGTAAAAGGCAGGAGCCGCATTTTAATAAAAGAGATACCTTATATGGTAAACAAGGCCAAACTTGTGGAGAACATAGCCAATCTGGTAAAAGATAAGAGGATAGAGGGTATTTCAGACCTCAGAGACGAATCAGATAGGACTGGGATGAGGGTGGTGGTGGAGCTTAAAAAAGATGCTAACCCAAATGTGATACTTAATAAGCTGTATGCTCATACGCAGCTCCAGGAGACTTTCGGTGTGATAATGCTTGCCCTAGTAAATGGCATACCAAGAGTTTTAAACCTCAAAGAGATGATGGTGGAATATATAAACTTCCAGAAGCAGGTTGTCACCAGAAAAACCAGGTACGAACTCAATAAAGCTCAGGATAGGGCACATATCCTGGAGGGATTGAGGATAGCCCTGGACCACATTGATGAGGTGATAAACCTTATAAGGTCATCTTCAACCGTCCAGGATGCAAAGGCGGGTCTTGTTGAGAGGTTTGGCCTGAGTGAAAAGCAGGCCCAGGCGATACTGGATATGAGGCTTCAAAGGCTTACCGGTCTTGAAAGGAAGAAGATTGATGAGGAGTATGAGGCGCTTTTAAAGGATATTGAAAAATATAATGAGATACTTAATAATGAATCAATACTATTGAGTGTAATTAAAGATGACCTTATAAGAATAAAGGAAAAGTATGGCGACGCCAGAAGAAGCGAAATAGTACAACAATACGAGGAAATTGATATAGAGGACCTGGTGAAAGAAGAGGATGTGGTGGTTACTATTACCCACTTCGGCTACATTAAGAGGATACCGCTCAGCACTTACAAGAGCCAGAGACGCGGCGGAAAGGGACTTATAGGAATCACGACCAGGGAAGAAGACTTTGTAGAGGATATATTAATTACCTCGACCCACGACAACCTGCTTTTCTTTACAAACTTTGGCAATATATACAGGTTGAGGTCATTTGAAATACCTGAAGAAGGCAGACAGGCAAAAGGGACTGCGTTAGTAAATCTAATTCATTTAAAAGGTGGAGAGAAGGTAAATGCAGTTTTACCAGTCAAAAACTTTGATGATGATTCCTGTATTATAATGGTTACAAAGACAGGCCTTATTAAAAAGACCGATCTGAATGAATATGCCAGTGTGAGAAAGAGCGGAATAAGGGCGCTTTCACTGGAGGAAAATGACGAGCTCATTTCGGTGCGCATAGTAAAAAAGGGCCAGGAAATAATAATCGGTACAAAGAATGGGATGTGCATAAGGTTTTCTGAAAATGATGTAAGGTCGTCAGGAAGGACATCTAAGGGAGTTATGGCGATAGATATGGATGATGCCGATGAGGTCATAGGGATGGATCTTATAGACGGTGGTGGATATGTGCTAACTGTGACAGAAAAGGGTTTTGGAAAGAGGACACCCACATCGGAGTACAGGTTGCAGTCGAGAAAGGGTAAGGGTATAAAGGCTTACAACATGACAGAAAAAAATGGCCAGGCTATTACTATACGAGTAGTTCAATCGGAAGACGACCTTATGATAACAACACTCAATGGGAATATTATAAGGCTTAAAGTAAAGGATATACCAGAACTCCATCGAAACAGCCAGGGTGTCAGGCTCATGAAGCTAGACGAAGGTGATAAGGTAGTGTCCATAGCCAGAGTAAAAGAAGAGTAAAAGCAGGCTTTTATAACCTGCTTAATTTTTTGTCTGTTTTTAAGAAGTAATTGTGATTTAACAGTAGTTTTTCTGAAAAATTGGCCGTCCAAGTTGTATAATAATAAATTTGCAAAGTAAATAATAATAAATAATAAGTGCAAATAAGAGAAATTATTACTCTTACATAGTCTATCGATTAAAAGCTCTTCAAATTAAGAAAAATAACGTTTTTAGCAGTCAATACGGAAGTTGAACATAAAAATACAAGGACTATAATGGTGAAAGATGTGGGGTGATTAGGATGGAATTTGGGCCTAAGGTGCTTTTTTTAATACCTGTATTGGGTGGCATACCGGTAACCGATACGGTTGTGGTGAGCTGGTTTATCGTAGCATTTCTTGGCTTTTTATTCTGGATTGGTGGAAGGCAGCTAAAGAACATACCGGAAGGGATGCAGAATGTGCTGGAGATTGTATTGGACTTTATAAGTTCTTTTGTAACGGATGTCACAGGGCCTAAGGGAGAGGTCATTGTACCCTATATAGGCACTGTTGCTCTTTATCTTATTATAGCCAATACCATTGGCGCCTTTGGGATCAGTCCCCCCACGAGGGACATCAATATAGCATCCAGTTTAGCAGTGCTGACTATTATTTATGTGATTTACTCCAGCATCATGGCAAGGGGATTTAAGGGGTGGCTTAAGAGTTTTACGGAGCCTTTAAGCATAATTTTACCTTTTAAAATACTGGACATTTTTACAAGGCCACTTTCCCTTGCAGTCCGGTTGTTTGGGAATATCATGGCAGGATTTATCATTATGGAGCTGGTCAAGGGTTTTGTGCCTGTTCTTGTGCCTTCGTTTTTAAGTCTATATTTCGACTTCTTTGATGGGCTCATTCAGGCCTTGGTGTTTTCGCTTCTGACAGTCATGTATGTCCATGAGGGCATGGAAGCGATGGAGACTTAAAGTAAAGGAGTGATATGATGTCTGTAGCAATGGCAGCTGGAATAGCAGCTTTATCAGTAACAGGTGCTGGTCTCGGGATAGGTATTGCTACCTCAAAGGCTGTAGAGGCGGTGGCAAGGCAGCCTGAGGCCTCCAACAAGATTACTACAATTTTTTTGCTTGGTGCAGCTCTGGCAGAGGCAACAGCTATTTATGGTCTTTTGATCGCCATCCTTATAATTTTCATGTTGAGATAGAGGTGGCAGATAATGCTGAGTTTTGATCCATGGACATGGGTATGGAACATAATTAATATCATAGTTCTGTACCTGCTTTTTAAACACTTTCTGTATAAACCCATGACAAAGTTTTTGAAGGACAGAAGCGAAAAGATAAAGAAGATGCAAGAGGATGCAAGATTAGATAGGGAAGAGGCAGAGAGGATAAAAAAAGAGCTGGAAAACTCTCTTAAGGAAACGAAGGAGAAGACCCAACAGCTCATTAAAGAGGCCCAGGATAGGGCAAACAGTGTCTATGATGAGATAGTGGCAAGGGCCAGGGAAGAGGCTGCCAACATAATAGAGGAAGGCCACAAGGAAGCGCTGGCAGACAGAGAGAGGATGCTAAAGGAACTCAAGGCTGATATCATGGACATGGTCATAGACACCACCTATAAGGTTATGGCTGTAAAGCTCAATCAGGAAGAGGATAAAAAGCTAATAAACAATATACTGGAAGAGGTCATGTCTAATGAGGGCTAGTGATTGGGCTAATGGCTTTCTCCATCATATTGGTGATGCTGTGAATAGGGAAAATATGGTAGATGAGTTAAGGTCATTCACTCAGGTTTTAAATGAGGGTGAGGCTTTTGCATTTTTAAGGGATCGGTCCATACCCTTTAACGACAAATTGGAACTTTTGATGGTGTTAAAGGATGAAATGGACTTCAGGGTCTTAGCCTTAATATGTGTTCTTGTCAGGCACAGTATGATTACGGAAATAGATGAGCTTCTTTCAGAAATAGATAAGGGTTTACTGAGAGAAAAGGGCTATACCATAGTGGATGTAACAATTTCCAGCCCTTTGGATGGAGAAACGGAAAGTAATATATTGAATTATATTCATGGTTTATTGGGAGATAATGTAAAGGTATACTACAGAATTGACAGGTCAATTGTTGGTGGTTTTATCATTGAGTTTGATGGCAGGATGATAGATATGAGCACGAGGACCAGATTATCCCTGCTCAAACAGAATGTGGTTGGAAGCAGGACAGATGCTATTCCTGAGGCTTCTATACACAGCCGCCGTATGGCTCATGTATATAAATCCATTGATGATGAGCTTACAGCTTTTGAGGATAGGATAATAGAGGAGAAAGGGCAGAAAGTGGTCAGGGTGATTTTGGCCAGGCCGCTGGACATGGATACAAAAGCCTTCATAGAAAAGAATATAGAAAAGCTCTTCAATAAAGAGGTCTTTGTAAGATATTATGTAGACCCATCCATAATAGGCGGAATTGTATTACAGTCTGAAAATGACAGGATGATGGACCTGAGCATAACAGGGAGACTCAATGAATTCAGGAATCATATACATGAGGAAGTGATGACCCTTGATTGACAGCGAAAAGGTCAGGCAGATCTTAAAGGATGGAATAGCAAAATTCGAATACAAACCGGTGTTGGAAGAGGTCGGCCGTGTTATAAGCTATACAGATGGCGTCACACAAATATATGGTCTTGACAATTGTATGAATGGTGAACTCCTGGATTTTGGTGACGGTATATTTGGAATGGCCATGGATTTGAATATAGATACTGTAGGAGCTGTCCTTCTGAGCAATTCACCTGTGGCCGAAGGGACGGTAGTAAAGAGAACCGGCAGGGTAGTAAGTGTACCTGTAGGAGATAGTCTCCTTGGCAGGGTTATAAATCCCCTGGGTGAGGCATTGGACGGCAGGGGGGATATAGAGCACGGTAAGATGAGACCTATTGAAAATCCTGCACCCGATATACTCGACAGGCAACCGGTGGATACCCCTTTAGAGACGGGTATTCTAACTATCGATTCTCTTATACCAATAGGTAAGGGCCAGAGGGAGCTCATCATAGGAGACAGGCAGACGGGAAAGACTGCCATTGCTATAGACACCATTCTCAACCAAAGAAATAAGGACGTCTACTGTGTGTATGTGGCCATAGGTCAGAAGGTCTCCTCTGTAGCCTCTATAGTGAACACATTGAGAGAATTCGGTGCAATGGATTACACCGTGGTTGTGGCTGCATCGGCATCGGATTCGGCAGCAATGCAGTATATTGCACCCTATGCAGGGTGTGCTATTGCAGAGGAATGGATGTACAGCGGCAAGAACGTGCTGGTGGTGTATGACGACCTATCAAAACATGCAGTAGCTTACAGGGCAGTTTCACTGCTGTTGAGGAGGCCGCCGGGAAGAGAGGCATATCCGGGCGATGTGTTTTACCTCCATTCCAGGCTGTTGGAGAGGGCAGCCAGGCTTTCTGATAAACTGGGAGGTGGCTCCATGACAGCCCTTCCTATAGTGGAGACCTTAGAGGGAGATGTAGCAGCTTATATACCCACTAATGTCATATCCATAACCGATGGGCAGATATATCTCATAACAGATTTGTTTTTCAAAGGGATGCGTCCTGCGGTTGATGTGGGACTTTCTGTGTCCAGGGTGGGTGGGGCTGCTCAAATAAAGGCGATGAAAAAGGTTGTGGGAAGCTTGAGGTTAAACCTGGCACAGTATAATGAGATGCAGGTATTTGCTCAGTTTGGTTCTGAACTGGATAAATCAACCAGAGAGCTGTTGGACCTTGGCGATAGGATTATGGAGGTATTAAAACAGGATCAATATAAGCCCTATACAATGTTTGATGAAGTGGTATCCATATATGCCGTTACCAACGGCTACTTTAAAGATGTAGATGTGGATAAGGTCAGGGAGGTAAAAGATGGCCTTTTAAATCATCTTCATGTAAATCACAAAGACTTAATAGATGACATGATGGAGATAAAGGATATCACTGAGGATATAAAGTCGAGGCTGGACGGTGCTATAAAGGAATACCTGAATGAGGGTAATAGCCATGTCTGAAAGGGATATAAAGCGTCGCATTAAAAGTGTCAGTGAGGTACAGAAGATAACAAAGGCGATGTACCTCATTGCCAGTGCCAATACCCAGAAGGCAAAGGAGAGGTTTAAGGTAGCAGAGCCGTATTTTACAAGTATTCAGAACACCATGAGGGAGCTATTAGAGCATACGGATCCTGAAGACATATCCCTGGTCATAGGGAATGAACCCAAGAGGAGGGCAGGGATAATAGTTATAACAGGGGATAAGGGCCTGTGCGGAGATTATAACCATAACGTCATAAAGCTTGCTGAAAAGACCATGGAAGAGCTCAGGTATTCATACTTATTGGTGGTTGGAGCAATGGGAAGGGAATATTTCAGGAAAAAGGGCTATAACATAGATACCTCTCTTTTATATACTGCACAGGACCCAACCTATGACAGTGCAGTTGATATTGCTGATATCATTTTGAGGTTTTACAGGCAGGGTCTCTTGGATGAGGTGTTTATAGTATACACCAGGTATATCTCATCGTTTAAGCATGAGCCGGCAGTGACAAGGGTACTACCTTTAGACCCGGAATCCCTGGGGGTGAAGGAGAGAAAGAGGTCAAGCAATATTTTAAAATATGAGCCATCGCCTCAGGCTGTATTTAAAATACTTGCCGAATCATATATAAAGGGAGTGATCTATGGGGCCCTGGTGGAGTCCTTTGCATCAGAGCAGACGGCCAGGATGACCGCTATGGACAACGCTACAAAGAATGCAGAAGAACTTATAAATAGATTTAACCGCCTCTACAACAAGGAGAGGCAGGGTAAGATTACAAGTGAGATTTCAGAGATCATCTCTTCCAGCGAGGTTTTGAAGTAAAGGAGAATTGTTATGGCTAATATGGGTTATATAACTTCGGTAAGAGGACCGGTTGTAGATGTAGCATTTGATGGTAATCTTCCGCCGATAAATAATGCCATCAGGATAAACGGCACAGAGAAGAACATTGTTTTAGAGGTAATCAATCACATTGGCGACAACACAGTAAGATGCATTGCACTCTCGCCCACTGATGGTCTGAAAAGAGGCATGGAAGCAGAGGATACCGGTGGCCCAATAAAGGTACCGGTGGGAAAGGTTGTTCTGGGCAGGATGTTCAATGTATTTGGAGAGCCAATCGACAGCAAAGGCCCTCTGGAAGAAACAACGTATTACTCTATACACAGGGAGCCCCCTGTATTTCAGGATCAGTCCCCATCTAAAGAGATATTTGAGACTGGGATAAAAGTTATAGACCTATTGGCTCCTTATGTGAAGGGCGGCAAGATCGGCCTTTTTGGCGGTGCAGGGGTAGGAAAGACTGTACTCATAATGGAGCTCATTCATAATATTGCAACCCAGCATGGGGGTTATTCTGTATTTACCGGGGTTGGAGAGAGGTCCAGGGAGGGCAATGAGCTCTGGAATGAGATGAATGAGTCGGGTGTAATAGGTAAGACAGCTTTGGTATTCGGCCAGATGAATGAACCGCCCGGTGCCAGGATGAGGGTTGCACTTACCGGGCTTACCATGGCTGAGTACTTCAGGGATGAGGAGCATCAGGATATCCTTTTGTTTATAGATAATATATTCAGGTTCATTCAGGCAGGGTCAGAGGTATCAACCCTTTTAGGTAGGATACCCTCAGCAGTAGGGTATCAGCCCACACTGGCCAATGAACTGGGTGCACTGCAGGAGAGGATTACATCGACAAAGAATGGTTCAATTACATCAGTGCAGGCAGTGTATGTACCTGCTGATGATATAACGGACCCTGCACCTGCCACCACCTTTACTCACCTTGATGCCACAACTGTCCTTTCGAGGAGTATAGCAGAGATGGGAATATATCCCGCTGTGGATCCATTGGCTTCCACATCGAAGATACTGGATCCGAGGATTGTGGGCGAGGAGCATTATAGGGTAGCAAGGAAGGTGCAGGAGATACTGGAGAGATATAAAGAGCTGCAGGATATTATAGCTATCCTGGGTATGGAAGAGCTCACTGAGGAGGACAGGCTCACCGTTTACAGGGCCAGGAAGATACAGAGGTTTTTATCCCAGCCCTTCTTTGTGGCTGAACAGTTTTCCGGCACACCGGGCAAGTATGTGCCTTTGAAGGATACTATTGAGGGCTTTAAGATGATAATTGAAGGCGGATTGGACGACGTTCCTGAGGCTGCATTCTTTATGGTCGGCAGTATAGGGGAAGTCATCGAAAAGGCTAAAAAGATGCAGTGAAGGGAGGATTATTAATGTCAAAATTTCATCTAATTATCAATACGCCAACACGCGGGTTTTTTGAAGAGGATGTGGATTCACTGGTTGTCAAGACCTTTGATGGGGAGATAGGAATTCTCAGAGGTCATGAACCAATAGTAATACCCATAGATGTAAGTCCTATTACCATAAGGATTGATGGGGAGGTAAAGAGAGCGTACCTTGCCGGTGGATTTATGAATGTCATGGGAGATGTTGTAGAGATATTTTCCGACGACGCACTCTGGCCTGAGGAGATTGATATAAAGAGGGCAGAGGAGGCCAAAAAGAGGGCTGAGGAACGCATGAAGGCAAGAAAGAGCCAGGAGGAGTTTGTAAGAGCAAGGACTGCGCTGGCCAGGGCCATGGCCAGGCTGGAGGTTGCGGAGAAGGGCCAGAAGGCATTAAGATAATATATGTTTCAGAAGGCAGGTATTGGATCAGTATTCTGATTTGATGCCTGTCTTTTTAATTTTGCAATGAAAGCGTTTTACAATTACAAGTTTCAAAATTAAATATTGCAATTTATACAAAATAGGTTTATAATCATCATTAACACACAGCATATTTATACATAACATGAATTAATTAATTCAAATCATTCACACGCCTGAATAAATTGATGTATCAATGATATACACGGGTGACGGACTAATTTCATAATTTGTTCATGCATAACAAATCATGTATAATTTATCAAATACAAGAGAGGGATTAAAAATTTTTTGCAATAAAATTTAATAATTTATTCAAAGGGGGTATAATGGTGTACCTTGATGATCGTTATGACAGGATTCCATCAGGCTGCAGCGTATTTGGCATAATGAATGTAAACAGGGTGAGGTTTGACTGGAGACCGGCAGTTGCCGGGATAGCCTCAATGCATGAAAGGTCCAATGGTTTAGGTGGCGGTTTTGCGGTTTATGGTTTATATCCTGAGTACAAAGAAACAATGTGCCTGCACATCATGTACGACGACAGGGCCAGCAGGGAGGAAACAGAGGATTATTTAAAGGATATGTTCAGGATAATACATGAGGAAAAACTGCCTGTCAGGAGGACTGCATCTATATTCAACGGACCGGAGATAAAGAGGTATTTTGTAGAACCGATTCAGGATGTACTTGTTAGTTCAGAGGAGGAATATTTTCGGTGTCTTACCATGGAGATAAACAGGTCTATCAATGGGGCATTTGTGTTATCCTGCGGAAAGGATATGGGTATTTTCAAGGGTGTTGGATATCCGGAGGATATAGCAGAGTATTTTCGACTTGATGAATATAAGGGGTATATGTGGACTGCCCATGGCAGGTTTCCCACCAATACACCTGGATGGTGGGGAGGTGCTCATCCCTTCGGAATACTGGATGTATCGGTTGTCCATAATGGAGAGCTCTCTTCCTATGGTGCAAACCGCAAATTCTTAAGGGGATACGGATATAAATGTGTTTTACAGACAGATACCGAGGTTATTGCATACCTATATGACCTACTTGTTAGAAAGCACAGACTTCCAGAGGAGATTGCAATGAAGGTCATGTCTCCGCCGTTATGGGATGAGATTGAAAGGATGGATGAACAGGAGAAAGGACTGTATACCAGCCTGCGGGTGACATATGCAAGAGCGGCGTTAAATGGGCCATTTTCAGTGATAATTGCAACAACTAAAGGTATGGCGGTATTGTGCGATAGGTTAAAGCTGAGGCCGATGGTGACCGCAAAAGACGGTGAATATTTCATTGCTTCCAGTGAGGAATCAGCAATAGCAGCCTCGGGTTTCTCTATAGCAAATTGTTATATGCCGCGCGGTGGAGAACCGGTCTTTGTACCACTTAATGAAAAATATGCGGAAGAGAGTGTAGCAGTATGAAAAAGTTTGTTATGCCGGAATTTATGGTGGATATTGATTATACAAGGTGCAATAGATGCGGCGCCTGTGTTAGGGAATGTTCTTTTGGTGGCCTGGCCATGAACGGCGATACAGTTGTTGGTATAGATGAAAACTGCGTAAACTGCCTGAGGTGCAGGTATATCTGTGCAAAAGATGCAGTAAAAACCATACCATACCCATCATCCTTTAAATCCAACTACTACTGGAGAAAGGAGGATATATCAGACATAGAAAAACAAGCATCCACAGGAAGCGCCCTTCTCACTGGAATGGGAAACCCAAAAGACTATGAGATATTTTGGGATAAAATCTTAATCAACGCCAGCCAGGTTACCAACCCGCCTATCGACCCCTTAAGGGAACCCATGGAGCTTACCACCTACCTCGGCAGTAAACCCGATAGGATTGAACTTGATGAAAACGGACAGCTTTTAACAAGGCTTCCACCACAACTTAAATTAAAATTGCCTATCATGTTTGCCGGTATGTCCTTCGGTGCCATAAGCTACAATGCCTTTAAGTCCTTAGCTATAGCTTCCAAAAAACTGGGCATATACTTCAATACAGGAGAGGGTGGTATTCCGCCGGACCTGTATGATTATGGGAAAAACGCTATAGTGCAGGTCGCCTCTGGAAGGTTTGGTGTAAACCCGGATTATCTCAATGCAGGGGCAGCAGTAGAAATAAAGATAGGCCAGGGGGCAAAGCCGGGTATAGGCGGACACCTTCCGGGCGCAAAGGTCGGTAAGAGGGTCTCAGAAACCAGGATGATACCGGAGGGCACAGATGCCATATCACCGGCACCACATCACGACATCTATTCCATAGAGGACTTAAAGCAGCTCATATACCTTGTCAAAGAGGTAACATGTTATACAAAACCCGTTATAGTAAAGATAGCTGCCGTCAACAACGCTGCAGCCATTGCCTCAGGCATAGTAAGGGCCGGAGCGGATATAATAGCAGTGGATGGATTTAGAGGAGGTACCGGCGCAGCACCGAAGAGAATAAGAGATAATGTTGGGATACCTATAGAGTTTGCCCTTTCAGCTATAGACCAGAGGTTAAAGGAAGAAGGCCTAAGGGACAGGGTCTCTATTGTAGCATCTGGAGGTATAAGAAATGCAGGTGATGTAATAAAAGCATTGGCTTTAGGTGCAGATGCTGTGTATATCGGCACAGCAGCATTGATAGCCATGGGATGTAAGATGTGCATGATGTGCACAACAGGAAAGTGTGCGTGGGGAATAGCTACACAAAAAGATGAATTGGCAAAGAGGTTAAAGCCTGAAAAAGCCGCAGAGCAGCTGATTAACATGATAAATGGCTGGGAAATAGAGATAAAAGATATCCTCGGGGGAATGGGGATGAATATGATAGAGGCCCTCAGGGGTAACAGGCATACATTAAGAGGACTGGGTTTCAATATGAGAGAACATAAGGTGCTGGGGATAAAAGCAGCAGGGGAATTATAATTTTTGGGGGAAAGTTTATGGAGAATAGGGCGGATAATTATAACGATATAAAAAAGGTTAACGGAGAAAGATATATAGCCTGTGGTTTAAAAACAGGCAGGATAACAGCTGAAGGAATAGTGGGGAATGACTGTGCAGCATTTATGGATGGGGCCGTAATGGAGATATACGGCAATGCGCAGGATGGACTGGGTAACACGATGAATAACGGATATGTGATTGTCCATGGGCATGCGGGAGATATTGTTGGCTATTCAATGAGGGGCGGCAATATATTTATCAGAGACTATGCAGGCTACAGGATTGGCATACACATGAAGGAATACAAAGATAGGATACCATGCATAGTCATAGGGGAAACAGTGGGAGAATTTCTGGGAGAATATATGGCAGGTGGTGTTATAGCTGTTTTAAATAAAAATAATATAGAAGACCCTGTAGGGGACCATATAGCGCCAGGAATGCATGGGGGTGTAATTTATATAAAAGGGAAAGTGGTTGACTATAAGCTGTCTCCGCAGATAAGGACAGAAGTCCTTAATGATTATGATATATCAATTTTAAATAACCTAATATATAAATATGAAGAGCAGTTTCACCTTAGCATGTCAAGAAACTATAATGAGTATATAAAGATTGTGCCTAAGAACAGCAGGCCATATGGGAAATTCTTTACTTAGAAACTTGAAAGTATAGGTATACTTGAGCATTATTGAGCATACAATATGTAATTGAGGATAATCTAATATAGCAGTAAGTATATCTATCCAATTGCCCTTTACACCAATCCATAAACATGATAATATAATACTCGCCGCTGATGAAGCGGGAAGGGAAAGAAGAAAGAAAAAAGAAAGCAGTTGACAAAAGAGAGAAGACATGATAATATATTAAAGTCGCACGATGGCAAGTAAATAGAGCGGAACGCCAAGTTAGAAGTAAGGAGCAT
>JASEJQ010000002.1 GCA_030016635.1 Thermoanaerobacteraceae bacterium
TCCTTCTACAACGTGGCTTTTTACTATTTCCTTTATCATATTGGGTTTTACACTGCCGTAGGTTACTACCCTTCCTTCTTCATCTATGATGTCTACTAATGGTTCTTTATAGCACATGCCTACACAGCCTGTGGGATAGAGCTTTACGTCCATCCCTTCAGTTTCTTTTAGTATTTCGTCATATACGTCTAAGCCTCCTGAGGCTATGCCGCAGCTTCCAAGGCCTACCCTTATTTCATACATAAGCCTTACCTCCTCGCCCTATAATCAGCTATTATCTCTTTTACCCTGTCGAGGGTAAGCTGGCCATAGGCCTGGCCGTTTATCATCATTACCGGTGCCAGACTGCAGCACCCAAGACATGCCACACTCTCCAGGGTAAATAGCTTATCCCTGGTTGTATCTCCCACCCTGATATTCAGTTCATCTTCCAGTGTGGACAAAATATTTTCCGATCCATTGACGTGGCATGCCGTCCCCTGACAGCACATAATGAGATATTTGCCGATAGGTTTAAACCTGAACTGGGCATAAAAGGTAGCTACCCCATACACCTGGGCTTCAGAAATCTTCATCCTCTCAGCAATATATTTTAATGCCTTTGCCGGCAAATAGTTATATACCGCCTGAGTCTCCTGCAAAACCGTAATGAGTGCTCCCCTGTCCTCTCCATACTCATCAAGTATAGGTTCAATAAGAGAAAGGTCTACTTCCTCTTCAATTTCTTCCAGCTCTTCCATTTCTAACATTTCGCATCCTCCTTTTTACGCATATATTATATGAATACTACATATTTCGTCTTATTCCTCTTTTTTTAACAAAAAAATATTATCCATACTCCTTCTCAAAAATCTTCTGTATCTCCGCTACAGCCCTTTCTTTCAGTTCGCTGTATTTTTTCAAAATATCCTTTGCTTCTCTTGTGAGGGTTGTACCTCCTCCCCTTTCACCACCAATATGGGTGTCTACAAGTTTTTTACCAAGGTATCCCTCCGACTGCTTTATCTTACCCCATGCCTGTCTGTAGGACATAGATAGTTTTTCTGCCGCCTTGTTAATAGAACCTACCTTATCTATTGTGGTCAAGAGTTCATATAGCCCATCACCCATTATATATTTTCCGTCCTCTTCTATCCAGAGCCTGCACCTTACCTCCATAGCGCTGTCGAGTAGACGCTCAACTTCCACCTCACTTTTCAATGATTTGTTGAACGTGAGAAGGCCGTCCACGCCCCTCACAGAACCCAACGTGCCCTATTAAGGCATTGGGCTCTTCATATATACCTTACGCAGCTTGCCAGATGTTCACATATATCCTCGGTTCCGCTATCGGGTGCTTTTCAAGGAGCATCCTGTATCGTCTCCATGTCAGATATGCCCTCTGGCTGCGCCTCGTCAGCGTCTTGTAGAGTGCAATCCTGACGTAGCAGTAGAATTTCAGGAGTCCCTCGTAATTGCCGGAGATGCCATAGTACCTGTAATGCCCCACCAGTTTCTTGTTCAGCAGTTCTATTGTATCGGAAGGCTTTCCGTGGATGTTCTCCTCGAGCCATTCTTTTACATTCTGCTTCTTAGCTTCCAGCTTCTTCTTGCTGGTGCGGTGCAGTACCGTGTATTTCCCCGTCAGCGTTTCTCCGTTGATGTGGGTAAATCCCAGGAAGTCAAAGGTGTCTGTTTTGCCTTCAGCACTGTGCTGCTTCGCAAATCTGCCGAATCGGATTGTCTTGCTCTTGTCCTTCGACAGCTCCAGATTGAATTTCTTTAGCCTTGCTTCCAGCGCTTCATAAAAGGCATTTGCCTCGTTCTCATATTGGAACATGCAGATGAAGTCGTCGGCGTATCTGACGATGTACGCCTCGCCTTTGCACTGCTTCTTTACCACCTTGTCAAACCACATATCCAGCACATAGTGCAGATATACATTTGCGCATACCGGTGAAATCAGCCCGCCCTGGGGCGTGCTCTTGTCGCTCTCGTGGTACTTCATGTCCTCCATGATGCCCGCTTTCAGAAACCGCTTGATGTACCGCAGAAAGTTCTTGTCCGCTATGTCATGCTCTAAAAATCTCATCAGCCATTCATGGTCTACATTGTCAAAGAACCCTTTGATGTCCGCATCAACTCCGAGGTTTTCCCCATAGGCTTCCTTGCCTACACCGTCTATACCCGTGGCTTTGCTTTTCTGCTGTTGATTGTGTTCTTCAATCAGGTTTTGCTTGTTCACGTAGTGCATCAACGTTTGCAATCTCTCGTGTTTCTCTGCCTGCTGCGCTATTCTTTCGTACGCATTTGCCATCTTCCCTGCCACCTCCGGTATGGCTGATGTTTTGTCCTAAGAACGGTTTATATGTCCATCCCTTCCCTCCGCCGTCATTACCGGCTTCTTTGGTACTATGAGCGAATCCGACTCCTTGTATATCGTTTCTTCCACCTTAGATGAAATGCTCTTTGTGTGGAAAATACTCTTTCAAGAATATGCAAGGCCTCCCAGGTACATTGTGAATAACAATCTCATGCTCGCCATGCTCTCAGACCCCGGTGAAACCCGTTTGTTCTCGCCTCTATCAACCAAACGTTATTGCCTGCTGCCCAGGTGAAGGCATCGGCTTCCACTTTGTATAATATAATGGGGCTCTATCACTTCACGCTTTCGCATTACGGCTTGTATGGTTTCCTGCCTACGCTTAAACCTCACCTCACGGTTTCGGCTCCAAGGCTGGATAACGGCGGCTGGCTTGGCCTTACCGTGCCGGCTTCCCACCAGCTATATTCACAACGCCGAACTGGCGCACCACCCCTGGAATTATTATATCATAAAAAAAAATAACCCCACCAGGTGGGGTATTAAAATTTTTCTGATATTACTTTAGGTTGCAAAAAGTATTTCAAATAGTCATGGCTCCCGCTTTTTGCATCGGTACCGGAGAGCTTAAAACCACCAAAGGGGTGGACTCCAACCATGGCACCGGTACAGACCCTGTTAAAGTATAGATTTCCCACATCAAATTCTCTCCTGGCCCTTTCCAGATGATCCCTATTGCGTGAATAGACCGAGCCAGTAAGCCCATATGCAGTGTTGTTGGCGATATTTAATGCGTCCTTAAAGTCCCCTGCCCTTATAATAGACAGGACGGGTCCAAAAATCTCTTCCTGCGCTATCTTAGCTTCGAGGTCAACGTCTTTGAAAATCGTCGGCATTATAAAATAACCATTTGTATCTATTTTATACCCGCCGTATATCAATTCTCCTTCATCTTTGCCAATTTCAATATAGCCCAATATTTTTTTGCAACCAGAGTCGTCTATGACGGGTCCCATATCCACAGTGAGTCCTCTGGGGTCACCAACCTCTAACTTTGAGGTAAGATATACTATCCTTTCCACCATTTCGTCATAAATATCGTCAATGAGTATAGCTCTTGAACAGGCAGAACACTTCTGTCCCTGAAACCCAAAGGCGGATTCTACAATCCCTCTGGCTGCCAGGTCAAGGTCAGCAGTGCTGTCAACTATAATGGCGTCCTTGCCACCCATCTCTATGACAGTCTTTTTGAGATGGGCCTGGCCAGGCCTTACCTTTGCGGCCTCCTCATAAATATGTATCCCCACCTCTTTAGAACCGGTAAAGGCAACAAAATGAATCTTTGGATGAGTAACAAGGTAATCACCTATCTCACTGCCGCTGCCAGGAAGAAAATTGATGACACCATCAGGAAAACCTGCCTCCTCCACCATCTCCATAAACTTTGCAGCTATTACTGGTGTGGCGCTGGCCGGCTTCAACACCACGGTATTCCCTGCAGCAACCGGCCCTATGGTAGTACCGGTCAATATTGAGAGCGAGAAGTTCCATGGTGGTATAGAAACCCCAACACCCAGCGGTCTATATATAATCTCGTTATCCTCATCAGGAAGTCTCACCAGGTCCTCTCCTTCATCCAGTCTTTCGGCTTCCCTGGCATAATACTCTATGAAGTCTATAGCCTCGGCAACCTCCCCATCAGCCTCCGGCCATGTCTTACCGGCCTCTATCATCATGGTAGCCACCAGTTCTACCCTCCTCCTTTTAAATACAGAGGACAGTGCATACAGGTATCTTGCCCTCTCACAGCCTGATAAATTTCCCCAATATTTAAAGCTCATTTCTCCGGCCTGGATAGCCCTTTCTGCCATTTCTATGCTGCCTTTAGCTACATAACCCACCACCTCGTCTATATTTGATGGGTTAACGGATTTAATGTACTCCCCCGAAAGTATATGGTCTCCGGCTATCACAAGAGGATATTTCGTTTCAAAGCTGTCCTCCACCTCCTTTATAGCCTTCTCCAGTTCATGTCTTTTCTCTGCCTTTGAAAAGTCAATGGTAACCTCATTCTTAAAATCGTCTCTCATATTCCACCCTCCACTATTAAGTTAACCATAACGACTTTTAAAATTCATTATGTTTTAATATGCATAATGATATTATAGCATAAAAAAAGGATTAAGGCACCTTTCGCACCTCAATCCAAATAACATCATTATCCCTTTATCGCACCGGCTGTAAGTCCGGATATTATCCTTCTCTGGAATATGAGCACTATTATTATCAAAGGTATTGTTACAACCACAGATGCCGCCGCCATATCGCCCCACGGCAGCTCGTGTTCACCAGGGAACATGGCAATAGCAACAGGAACAGTCCTCATCATATCCTTCGTGTTAAAGACCAGTGCAAAGAGAAACTCATTCCATGCCGAAATAAATGAAAGGATAGCTGTGGTAAATACCCCTGGTGCAGCTAAGGGAAATATAATCCTCATAAAGGTCTGCATATATGTGGCACCATCTACCCTTGCCGACTCCTCCAGTTCAAAGGGAATCTCCCTGAAGAATGTGGTCAGATTCCATATTGCTAAGGGCAATGTAAATGTAGTGTATGGTATGATAAGCCCTATATAGGTGTTTAAAAGATGTACATTCATCATGAAGATGTAGAGCGGGCTTACTATGGCAATGCCAGGAAACATTGAGACAGCCAGCACCAGTGAGAGTATTATATTTTTGCCTTTAAAGTGCAGCCTTGCTAAAGCATAGGATGCAAAAGAGGCCACAAGAACGCTGAATACAGTGGTGCTGCTGGCAACAATAAAGCTGTTTTTTATATACGTTAAGAATGGCCTTTTTATAAATACAGAATAATAATAGTCCAGATTTATTTTCTTAGGTATCCATATAGGCGGTATGCTCCAGAGTTCCCTCTCGCTCTTAATAGATGTAAGTATCTGCCAGATAAATGGAAAGAGGATAATGAGCATTACAGCTATTACCAGAATATAAAATAGTATGCCTGATATATTCACCCTGTTTTTTTTCACACTAACATCACATTCCTTTCATTACGCTTACTCTGCACTGCTACCAGAGCTCAGTATCCTGATGTATATCAGGCTTATTATAAAGATAAAGACAAATATGATAACAGACAGCGCTGAGCCCATGCCAAAATCCATATTTCTAAAGAGTGTCTTATACGCATATACACTCAGGGTTTCGGTGGAATTGCCCGGTCCTCCACCTGTGAGCACATATACCAGGTCAAATACCCTGAAAGCATCCAGTGTCCTGAATATAAGGGCCACTAATATGGTTGGCCTCAAAAGAGGGAGGGTGATTGTTATGAACTGCCTCCATGCCGACGCCCCATCCACAGTCGCTGCTTCGTAAAGTTCCCTGGGTATGACCTGAAGACCTGCCAGGAGTAATAGGGCCATAAAAGGTGTCGTTTTCCATACATCCGCTACGATAGCAGCGCCCATGGCTGTAACCTCACTGCCAAGCCATGCCTTGTATTCAGGTATGATATGCAACCTCACCAATATATCATTTAACACGCCCAATTGGTCATTGTATATAAACTTCCACATCATGGCTGATACAGTTGTTGGTATTGCCCATGGCACAAGGGCAGCCGCTCTCATCAGGCCCCTTCCCTTATATTCCTTATTCATGAGCATGGCTATACATAAGCCAAAGACCAGTTCTAATGCTACGGAAACGATGGTAAACTCTACGGTGTTTATGGTGGCATTTATGAATCTATCATCGCCAAAGATGGTGATATAGTTTTGAAGCCCTACGAATTTTGTCATGTCCGGGAACTGGAGTCTTAGTCTGTGAAGGCTGAGCCAGAATGTCTGTACTACCGGATACAGTGCTATGAGACCTATGCAGAGAAGTGCAGGGAATACCATGAGATAACCAAACTGTGATTCGCTCAAGCCTTGCCTGCGGGTTCTCTTAACAGCATTCATAAATATTATCATCCCTTTCGCTATAACCAGACACAAAAAAATTAAGATAGCACAAAGTATAATCACGATTTCAAGCTATTTAAGCAGGGACTCCGGCGTTATGCCGGAGTCCTATTTTTTATTTACCCATAATAGATTTTATGTCCTTCTCCACATTGGCTATGGCTTCCTCGGCTGTAATATTACCTGTAAGCGCCTTGTGGAAGTTTATCTGCATTGAGTCGGATATTTGAGGATAAAATGGTGATACAGGACGTGGCCTGGCCGATATAAAGGCATTGAACAGGTCCTTATAGAATGGGTTCTTGGCCAAGACCTCCGGATCATTATAGATAGCCTTACGGGTTGGGAGGTTTCCACCCACAAGAGCTGTGGTCTTCTGTCCAGCATCACTGCACATAAACTCTATAAACTTATACGCCTCATCAGGGTGTTTGGAGTACTTGCTCACAGCCAAGTTCCATCCGCCCAATGTTGGTGCACCGGCCTTGCCGTTTGGACCGTGTGGTAACGGTGCAATACCGACCTTGCCCTTTACCGGTGAATCATCTCCGTTGACCACTGCCCAGGCGTATGGCCAGTTTCTCATGAATAGAGCATCTCCCTGCTGGAATACATTCCTCGCATCCTCTTCCATGTATGTAGTCACACCCTCAGGAGCTATCTTTTCCTCAACCAGACTGACCATTTCCTTCAAGCCTTCCACTGATTGCGGAGAATTCAGCACTACATTGCCATTGCTGTCTAAGACATCTCCGCCGTTGCCGTGTATAAACTCGAGGGCATCACAAACCAGCCCCTCATATTGATTTCCCTGAAAAACTATCCCATACCTAATACCGTTTTTGCCTATGTTTTCCTTAGACATCTCCATAAGTTCCTCCCATGTTTGTGGAGGGGTAGATATTATGTCCTTCCTGTAATATAACACGCCAGCATCAGTATACTCAGGAAGAGCATAAATCTCGCCATTGTATGTCACGGCCTCTAATGGTCCGGACAGGAACTTATCCCTTTCGCTCTGAGGGAATTTGTCGCCCAGTGGCAAAAGCCATCCCGCACTGGCAAATTCAGCAGTCCATATGACGTCCATAGCTACAACATCTATGCTCGAATCCTGCGCCTGCAGTGCTGTTACATAGGCATTATGCTGGTCATCCGTGGACCATGGCATCTCCTGAAAATCCACCTTTATATTAGGATTTTCTTCTTCAAACTGCTTGATAAGCATCTGGGTCCTTTCAGATGTGTCCTTGCCTGCTCGATAGGTAATAGTAACAGGTTCCGGGTTCTGCTGTGGCTGAGCATTTTGTTCCTGCTGTGTGTTGGTATTGTTGCTTTGCTGTCCTCCGCCTCCACAGCCGGCCGTAAGTCCTACTACAAGTATGGCAACAAGTAAGAGCGATAGCATTTTAAACCTTTTCATGATTATCCCCCTTTCGGTTATTTACCTTCAGTTTATCATCTATCACGGCGTAATTAAATGCGAAGATACCACGATAAGGTGCAAATTTTATCTCTGTATGATCTCCCTGAATTCAGCCGGGGTATAGCCGGTTATCTTCTTAAATATCTTGCTAAAGTACTTCGGGTCAGCATAACCTACCTCCAGGGAAACCGTATATATCTTGGTGTTCCTGTCCGTTAGAAGTTTTTTGGCCTTCTCCACCCTGTATTTTGTCAAAAAATCTGTGAAATTTTCACCTGTAACCTGTTTAAAAACAAAACTGATATAATTGGGTGTATAATGAAGAGTATCGGCTATTGTGCTTAGATTGAGGCTCTGGTCAGCAAACTTGTCCTCTATAATCTTATATATCTTATCCACTATGCCCTTATTTCTCGAGCTTTTCCTTAGCTCTATATACTCTATGGTGGTTACTATCAGATCATCCAGCCATTCTTTTAGTTCTTCAATAGTATCCTTGCTGTTTATCTCACGCCAGGGGTCGGATTTCTGGAAGAGCATGTCGGGGTTCTCGTTTAGCTCGTAAATTGAACGGGAAAGAATCATAACTATTTCAAATATCCATCTCTTTGCAGTAGAAATTGGAACCATAGATTCACCTATGCGTTTAAACACAGTGTCAATTTCCTTATTAACCTTCTCCTTTTCCCCCATTTTAATAAAAGGCAGCAGGGATTCTATGGTCTCATATATGTCCTGATAGACATCATCTCTAGGCGGTTCCATGTCCCTGAGATATATGGTTGAACATCTACCCATATAAAACCTGTAGCCTGTAGCATTTATCGCCTGCTCACCTGATTTATGTATCCTTGATATGGTATCAACTATGTTGCCTACACCAACAGTCACTTTAAACCCTTTAGATGTGAGATAATCATACAGCTCATTTCCTATTTTCTCCCACAATCCAGTTGTACGTTCCCTATCCTCATACCCATTTAATATGAGCATCTGAACACACCCCGGCTGTTCTGTCACATACCCTTTAAGACTTAAATCATCTATATAATCCTCTATAGACCGTCTAAGCTTGAATACCTCTATCTGTGTCTCTTCCTCACTCATGTCATCAATATTTTCAGGCAGCGCAGCGATGCAGAAGCTATATATATCATCTATATGAATGTTAAGGTATTCAGCCCTTTTTATCATATGCTGTCCCCATTCTCCCTTCAGGAGTGAGTTAAAGAACCTTTCCTGTAGTTCAGGCATAGAGTCCTTTAAAATTTCTCTTATCCGGTCATTCTCGTCCTTTTCATTAAGCTCCCTCTCTCTGGCATCTCTTGCCTTTAAAACGGTTTCCATCAGGAGATTGGAGTCAACCGGTTTCAATAAATAGTCAAAGGCCCCAAGGTTTACAGCCTCCCTGGCGTAGTTAAAATCATCATAGGCTGTGAGAATTACCACCTTTATACCATCATCCAGTTCCCTTACTTTCTTTATGAGCTCAAGCCCGTCCATGCCTGGCATCCTGATATCAGCAATCAATACATCAATCTTTAGTTCTTTGGTCTTTTCGTAAGCGACAAGCCCATCCTCTGCCGTGTAGACTTCGGTAAATCCCTTTGACCTCCATTGAATGCTGTTAGCTATCCCATTCCTTACTATGGGTTCATCATCCGCTATCAATAGTTTCATTATCATCACCCCTCAGAACAGAACTGATATTTAAAGTTGTGCTCCAGGAAGCAACACTGTAACCCTTGTACCCTTTCCTGGCATGCTATCGAAGAACAGCCCATAAGAGTCACCATATTTTAACCTTATCCTCTCCTGTACATTGGATATGCCGATGTGGCCATCTCTTATTTCTGCTATATCCATGCCGACGCCATCATCTTCTATTATTATCTTTGTAAATTCACCGTCATCTTCACCACTTATAGTTATACGGCCAGGCCCACTTTTCGGCTCTATGCCATGGATTATAGCATTTTCAACCAGAGGCTGCAGTACAAACTTAGGTACCTTTCTCTCCATTATTTCATCCTGAAACTCCAGAGAGTAGCTGAACGTGTCCGCATACCTTATCTTCTGTATCTTAAGATAGCTCTCAATACACTGCACTTCTTCCTTTAAGAGGACATCTTCTGCCCCGCTCAAAGAATATCGCATAACCTTTGCCAGAGATGTGACCATAAGGCTTATATCCCCTGCCCCGTAGCTCATGGCCATCCAGTTTATAGAGTCCAAAACATTATATAAAAAATGAGGATTTATCTGCGCCTGAAGGGCCTTTAATTCAGCCTCTTTTCTCCGGTAACTCATTTCATAAACCTCTTTTATCAGGGAATTTATCCTCTCAATCATGGAGTTAAACCCATGCCCCAGTGTGCTTATCTCGTCATTGGACTTCAGATTCACCCTTACATCCATGTTGCCGCTCTCCACCTGTTTCATGGCACCAGTCAACACATTCATAGGCCTTGTAACCCCTGTTGATATTAGATATGCAAATATAGCAGCCAGCAGAATACATAATAAACCAACAAATACAGTATAATTACGTATAACCTGTGCTCTGCCGCCCACCTCGCTATAGGGCACAATACCTATTATCTTCCATCCTGTAGACTCAACTGTATTAAACAACACCATGTTTGGAACCTCACCCTCTGTTATGATGAAGTTGCCATTATCAGCACTGAAAACCTTTTCTGCATAGTCATAGCCCTTTACATTTTTATATAGCATGTTAGGGTCGTTGTGAAACAAAATATTACCGTTTTCATCAATCAGGAATACATATCCTGTCTTGCCGAGCACGATATCGCCAAAAATACTATCTAAGGTTGATATACCTATGTCAACAGAGGCAACGGCTATCGGCTTTTTATAATTTTTCACCGACTTTATCAGCTTGACCGCTGAAATTACAGGCTCATACACATAAGAATCCCTATGAGGTCCCCTCCAGTAAATACCACCGTCCTGTTTTATAGCCTCATTATACCACTGGCTGTCTTTCACCGAACTATTATTGAATATGTAGCCCCCACCACTGATGTCTGGATAAAAGCTCTTATTGATAGCATATATCTCAAAACTCCTGTACCTCATATTAAGTCCCCCGGGATAGCTTATAGACCTGTTAATATCTACAGCCTCCTGTGCCTGCTCCAGCTCTGTAGCGGCCAAACTGCTGTCCAGACTCTGCTGCAGTTTTCTATTTATGGAGATAGAGAAAAGCATATCATTTACCTCATTAATAATGCTGGTCATATTCTTATTGGCCTGATCCAGTGTCTGTGTTATGGCATTTATAGATCCTTCATCTATTATTCTTGAGACCAACCATGCTGATAAAAAACCAACGGCCGTTAAGGATGGAACAATCAGCACAAGAAAATATATAAACACCTTGCGTGCAAGTCTGGAGCCCTTCATTATATCCCCCCTGCCATAATTGATTTTAGGTTTTACTAAATTAGAATCAAATGCATCTTTATACCATATATTAATTTTAATATATATAACAAAAATTTGCTGCCTATCGCAGCAAAAGTGAAATTATCCTATCTGTATCTGTCAAATCCTTTAAAACCAAATCTGCCTTGCAAAGTACAGCAGGGGCACCAATGCCGATGGCATACATCCCCGCCCTTTTAATGGCCTCGATACCAGCTTCGGAATCCTCCACGCCTATGCACCTCTCTGGAGGAATCCAAAGGTTTTGTGAGGCATTGAGGAATATTTCAGGATCTGGCTTCCCATTTTTTATTGCAGAGGCATCTACTATATAGTCAAAGCGGTCTATAATTCCCAGTCTCTTGAGTACTGTGGCAGCATTCCTGCTGGCTGATGCCACGGCTTTCTTTACCCCAAGCTCTTTTAATTTTTGTATGAGTTCAAATGCTCCTGGCATAAGGTCATCTGGTGTAATCCTTGATATCATTTCCTGATAGTATCTGTTCTTTCTCTCAGTTAAAATCAGTTTTTCCTCATCTGTCAGATCGCTTTTATTCTCACTGAGGATAATATTCAGGGAGTCCATCCTGCCGATTCCTTTGAGCCTCTCATTTAATGTCTGGTCAAATCGCATCCCCATCTCATCACATAGTCTCTTCCATGCCATATAATGAAACCTTGCTGTATCGGTCAATACACCATCTAAGTCAAATATCATACCTTCATATTTTAGCATCCAAATCCCTTCTTTATCACATCGATGTCCAGATCCAGCATGAATTTTTCTCCATGATGATAGACCTCCAGAGGCATACCCTCTACAAGTGTATATTTCGTGCAGTCCCGGTATACATCGACCATTATCAACCTTCCACGATATCTGACCTTGAAGCAGAGCCTGTGCCAGTCTTTATACATGACCGGTGCAAAATGAGGCCCATCATTGTATATCCTTAAACCACCGGCACCCATTACCAGAGCCATCCATGCACCACCCATGTTGGCGGCATGGATGCCATCCTTTGTGTTTCCGTTGACGTCATCAAGGTCCATCCTTACTGAATACTTGAGAAAATCATAGGCTTCATCCATATATCCAGACTCCTTAGCCATAATGCTGAATATAGAGGGTGAAAGCGAGGAATCATGGGTTGTTATCGGCGCATAATAATCATAGTTCTTCCTTACCTCTGATTCTGTAAAGTATTCATTCAGCATGAACATCATCAAAAGCACATCAGGTTGTTTGCAAAGCTGATATCTGTAGATATCCAGATAATGCCTGTGAAGGAGAAGAGGGAGTTCATTTTTTATCTCATCTGCTTCAATCCTCTTTTTATATAAAAAGCTATCATCCTGCGGTATAATGCCTGACTCATCAGATGGCAGATACATCTCCTCTGCCGCTTTTTGCCACAGGTCAACCTCTTCCTCCTTGAGTCCTATCTTACCTTTCAAAGCCTTATATTCGTCGGGTCTCTCCTCTCTCATCCATGCAGCTGCAGATACAGCATATGCGAGGTTCATCCTTGCCATATAGTTGGTATAGGCATTATTATCGACCAGCGCTGTATACTCATCAGGGCCGGTAACGCAGTTTATGCAAAACTTGTTTCCCTTAGTCGGGATAAAATCTCCAAGGCTTACCCAGAATCTGGCTGTCTCAAAGATAATTTCAGCCCCCATATCACAGAGGAACTGCTTGTCATCAGTGGCATCTACATAGGATTTAACCGTATAGGCTACATCTGCGTCGATGTGATACTGAGCAGTCCCTGCAGGGAAATATGCTGAACACTCCGGTCCATTAATTGTACGCCATGGATACAGCGCACCCTTATGGCCAAGATCTGCAGCCCTTTCCCTTGCTGCGTCAAGAAGGTTGTATCTGAATTTTAAAAAGAGCTTTGCTTGAGCGGGATTGGTGTAAAGGAAAAACGGAAAGATGTAAATATCTGAATCCCAGAAATAATGGCCTCCATATCCCTCGCCGGTAAGTCCCTTGGCAGCTATATTTGTCCTGTCATCCCTGCCGGCGGACTGTAGAAGGGAAAACATGCTGAATCTTATGCCCTGCTGTATGGCTTCATCGCCTTCTATTATAATATCTGCACTATACCAGAATTCATCGAGTAACTCCTTCTGTTCCCTTTCTATAACGGATAAACCATCCTCCATGGCCTGTCTTAATTCTGATTCGGCCAGGCCCTTTAAACTATCCCTCTTTTCATCCAGTGAGGTGTAGTATGTGATGTATTTTGTAAGCATATATCCCTTACCTTTTTCAGTCCTGATAGAGACCCTGTTCTCCAGGATATCTTCGTAAAAGCATCCCTCCATATCTGCCTCAAAGTTCATATCGTTCCTCACTGCGCATAGAAGTGAAAGGCTGCTGTTTAAGGTCCTTTGTTCTATCCAGCCGCCATCTTTCCATATGCCATAGCGCACAGTACTCATAGTCCGCCCCTTGAGCCCTGAGCCCACCCTCATATCATCTGCTGTACTGGTATTCTGCACTGCCCCATTTATCCTGACTATAAACTCCAAATCCACATCATTGTTTAAAGGCGTTACCGTACACGCCACTACTGCAATATGGGGCCTTTTGAATGATACCAGCCTCTTTATATGTATTTCTACCAGATCGCCTATCGGGGACTCCCACAAAACCCTTCTCTCAAGAAACCCACCCCGCATATCCAGAAGCCTTTCATATGATTGAATTCTCCCGGCAAACATGCTAAACTCATAACCATTTATGACAGGTATTATTATCTTTGCGTCAGGCACATTCAACATGGCCTGGCCTACTCTGGCAAATCCGTAGCCATCCTCCGGATATGATATCTTATACTCATCATAGAATCCATTTATATATGTAGCATTGAAAGAGCTGTCATCAGGGCCAAAATACCCTTCCTCAAAGCTTCCCCTCATACCCATGTAGCCATTCCCTGTAGAAAATATTGTCTCATCTTGAAAGTTTTTGGATACATCATAGCTGTTCTCCCTGACCTTCCAACTGTCGTATGGATAAACGGCATCTTTATAAGTAAAATTCATTCCCTTCACCTCAAAATATTTTAATTAATTCCAATGCAACTATCCCTAATACATGGCAATAACATCCGTATTTATTATATCCCTGCATTTAAATTATCACAATGAGACAAAACTAATATAAGGTGTTATTTTTATCAAAAAAGCTGCTGAAATATAATCTCAGCAGCTCATACATACCTATTCTTTTACCTTCATCGTGGGGAAAAGTATCACATCTCTTATGGAATATGAATCAGTAAGTATCATCACAAGCCTGTCTATACCTATCCCAAGACCACCTGTAGGAGGCATCCCATACTCCAGGGCCTTCAGGAAATCCTCATCCATCATGTTGGCCTCCTCATCGCCGGCCTCCCTGGCCTTTACCTGTTCTAAAAACCTTTCCCTCTGGTCCAACGGATCATTGAGTTCTGAAAAGGCATTGGCCATCTCCATGGCATTTATAAAGAGTTCAAATCTATAGGTAAGCCTCGGGTCTTCGGGTATCCTTTTTGCCAGTGGTGATACCTCTACAGGATAGTTAATAATAAAGGTTGGCTCTATAAGTTCGTGTTCAGCATATTCCTCAAAGAATGAATTGATAATATGGCCCCTGGTAGTCTTACCTGGCTCCAACTCCAGGTTATGCTCTTTTGCTACCCTCTGGGCTTCTTCGTCGGTGTTTATCTCATTAAAGTCAACACCGGCATACCTCTTTACAGCATCTATCATGGTAAGTCTTCCCCATGGCTTCCCAAGGTCTATCTCCTTACCCTGATAGGTTATATTCAGGGTACCGAGCACATTCTGTGCAATATACTTTATCATGTTTTCCGTCAGGTCCATCATGTCCTCATAATTGGCATAGGCCTGGTATAGCTCTATGGTTGTAAACTCCGGGTTATGCCTTATGTCTATGCCCTCGTTCCGGAACTGCTTGCCTATCTCGTATACCCTTTCAAAACCACCTACTATAAGCCTCTTGAGCCTGAGTTCAGTGGCTATTCTTAGATACATATCAATGTCCAGTGCATTATGATGGGTAATAAAAGGCCTGGCGTTTGCACCGCCTGGTATGGTCTCCAGTATTGGTGTCTCTACCTCTATAAACCCGTTGTCATCTAAGTACCTGCGCATCTGCCTTATTATGTTGCTTCTTATTTCAAATGTCTTCTTTACTTCAGGATTCATGATGAGGTCAGTATATCTTTCCCTGTATCTGAGCTCCACATCTTTAAGGCCATGCCATTTCTCCGGAAGAGGTCTTATAGACTTGGTCAGGAGTTTAAACTCAGTAACCTTTATAGAAACCTCACCCATATGGGTCTTAAAGACTTCACCTGTTATACCAAGTATGTCTCCAATATCTACGGTTTTAAAGAGTTCATAGGAATCTTCACCCACCTCATCCTGCTTCACATATATCTGTATCCTACCATATCTGTCGCTTAAATCAGCAAAGCTGGCTTTCCCATGACCCCTTTTGGCCATCAGCCTTCCTGCTATAGTTACGGTCTTGCCTTCGTAAGTTTCAAAGTTGTCTTTGATTTCATTGGTATAGTTAGTACGCTCAAACCTTGTAATTTCAAAAGGGTTTCGATTTTCTTGCTTGAGTTTATCCAGTTTCTCAAGCCTTACTTTCATAAGTTCATTAAAATCTGCTGGCAGGGATGTCTCCATAAGTAACCTCCATTCTTCTATTTTTTTATCTCAAGTATCCTTAACCTCACAGTACCATCAGGTATAGCCACCTCTACCTCGTCCCCAACTTTCTTGCCAAATAGTGCTTTACCTATAGGTGACTCATCCGATATCTTGTTGTGCATGGGGTCAGCTTCAGCGGAACTTACAAGGGTATATTCATCTTCTTCATTAGACTCCATATCAAGAATCCTTACAGTGGTGCCTATATTAGCAGACTCGATTGATACATCATCTTCATCTATTACTTTTGCATTCCTGAGCATCTGCTCAATCTGAGCGATTCTTCCCTCAATAAAGGCCTGTTCATTCTTTGCCTCATCGTATTCTGAATTCTCGCTTAAGTCCCCGTATGACCTGGCTACTTTAATTTTTTCGGCTACTTCCAAACGTTTTACCGACTTTAAGTATTCCAATTCTTCCTCATATTTCTTTAGACCCTCATAAGTAAGTACAACCGTTTTGTTAGCGCTCATATGCTCTCCCCTCTTCATATAATGCAATACTTAATTATATTCATATGCAGTAGATTAACACACAAGCACTGCCTCATGCAGTGCTTGTGTGTTTCTTTTAATGTGTTTATTATAAAACAGGGGACTTGACATGTCAAGCGTGATAATTCTTTATTTTTTTAACCGCATTTTCCTTTATTCTCTCTATCTGTTCCTGTGTAACCTCTTTTTCAAAACTTCTAAATCCTGCTAATTTAAAACCATGTTTTTTACATATCTCATAAATTTCTCTTACCTTATCTGCAGAGAGCTCTCTGCCCATAGAGAAATTCTCTATTCTGCCCTCCATCGCTAAGGCCATGGTCTCAGCCATACATGCATAGGAGGTTTTGGGCGGGAATCCGAAGTTAAAGTTGAAGTTCACATCTCCAGGTACCTCAACAACTCCGCCTTCTATGACCAGGACATCGTCCCTTACCTCAACCACCTCTTTGGAAACATCCCTCGGCCTGGCCACATCGCAGACCACTGCACCGGGTTTTAAATCCATGGGTTCTATCACAGTATCCACGGCACTGGTAACAGTAATTACCACATCAGCATCCCTTAAGGCCTCATGGACGTCATTGGTCAGTGCCGCTCTTACTCCCGTCTTTTCATAGAGATCCCCTGCGAAATCCTTTAGCTTTTCTATGCTTCTGGATACAAGTGTGAGGCTATTCACCTGATTTGCCATCAGCTCTGCACACACCCTACCTATAGATCCTGTAGCACCTATTACCACCGCATTGCATTCCCTCAGGTCTTTACCCATGATTTCTGCAGCTTTTTTAGTGCCCTCCATGGCTGTGGCTACTGTATAGCTGTTTCCAGTGGTCACGGCAATATTTAAATTGTTGGCTATAGTATAACCAGCGTCTCCCACTACAGAGGTCATAGCCCCAAGCCCGACTATTTCCGCACCCAGCTCTTCAGCAATCTTTCCCGCTTTGATTATCTTCCTTGTAACAAGGTCAGCTGGAAGTGACAGCATCTGGTCTGATACCAGTGGAACAGCCACAAACCAACCCTCAGTCTCTCCATATGGACTTTTTACTCCAGTTATTTTCGATACCTTTTGAGGGGGCATTATCTTAGTTATCTGCTTTATTATACCCTCGGGAATCACATCCATAAAACCATACTTTTTGGTGACATCCCTCGTTTCTATAGGATGAATTATAAAAGCAAATCTATGCATGTTAATCATTCCCTTCTTATACAGTCTTTATCAGTTCAACCCTTGGAACAAAACCAATCTTATCTAGAAGGTCCATATAGTCCTCCGGTTTCATTTCCTCAGGCTTTTTACCAGCCAGTGTTATAAGTACACCCTCCATTACATTGGTGCCAAAAGACCTTCCATTGAGCTCTGGAGTAGTGGTCACCAGCATCTTTATGCCTCTTTTTTTCAGTTCCTCCACATCTTTCGCCGTGACGGTGTTAGTAATGATCACCTTGTCATTTAGATTTTCAGGCATATATCTCTTTATAAACAGAAAGTCGCCAGCTATTACATCCGCCCAGTCATAATACCTTTTGTGTTTAGATTTTGATGACTCCTGTTTTTCACCAGTAGGATACAATACCTCGAAAGGCATCCTGGTAAGTATTGGCATCAGTATTGAGGCAAGGAAATAAAGCATTCTCAAAGACCTTACAGGAAGTGGTATGCCCAGGGCAAATATGGCATCACCCAAAATGAGATCACACCCCAGTTTTTCAAAGGTCTGTGCCATTCCAAATCTATCCAGCCCGCTGACTAAGAGCACCTTCCTACCTTTAAGTGGCATTACCTCTCTGTCTACGTATTCCACAACCCTTCTCTCAAGGGTATCCTTAAGTCCTGAACCATCTACTATAGGTGTTATCTTAGCCGCATTTTTCAGCGGAAGAGCATCCCTTATTATGTACTTTTTTTCACCTGCTTTCAGGTAAATGTCTATCCCGCCCATACCAAAGGCATCAACCTTACCATCCAGTTCTTTTATCATCTCTACCGCTTTTTTTATATCCCCATCAGTACCAATACGTTCTATCTCAAACCTTTGTCCAAGAAACTCTGTCTCTACCTTATGGTTTCTTGTAGATGAACCAATGCTGATACTTACGACCCTCTTCAACATAACGCCTCCTATCCTTTTAGTGTCTTAATCACCGATGTGAACATGCCTGAGTCTACATATACATCATGTGTAATAGGAGACTCACCAATATCAATGGTGATCACTTCATTGCCCAGTATTGCCTCCACAAGTTTTGTACGCTTGTCTGACCCAAGAAAAATAACCTTGTCGAAATTTCTTAATTGGGCTATAATATCCAATACCCGGTTAAAGAGCTGTACGCCATCCATACTGGTTACAAAATCCCATCTTTCTTTTTCTGAAAGAAGGAATATGAATTCTACTCCGTTTTCCTTTGCTATTGACTCCAGCTCTTCCTTATTCTTTACGGGAAAACCAATAAGGGCCAGACTGCCGCCTTTTTTAATCTCTCCAAGATTTTCCAGGCGGGATATGAAAGTCCTGTCAATGCGGAAGTGCTCTGCAACCTCCTGCTGTGAAAGACCCCTCACCCTCATGTCCAGCATCTCGTCAATAAGCCTGTGTACCTTATCGGCATCAATGGTTTTATCACCAATATGAACCGGCCTCATAGAAACCACCTTCTGTGCACATTTTGTGCTCATTATACTTGCATGGATATATTTTAAATCTTTCTTCGTAGAAAATCAAGGATAATTTAGGTGCCTTACTACACTTAACTCAAGGGGGATTTTAGTGTACAAAGTAGTATTCTACGAATGATAGCAACATCCATGCACCTGATCGCTCGTCTTGATACTCTAATAATTCGCGGCTGCGTTCCGCCGGGTGCACCTCCATTCGGCGTCACAGCCTTCCCGTCGGCTCATCTGGCGTCCATGCCAGATGCCCCGGCTGCACTTGCCACTTATCAAGAGTATCACAGACTCGCTTTAAGGTTGCATTTGATGTTACATATCATTCTCAACATGGTTCTTACAGTGAAATCAAGGGTGATTTAGGTGTTAGACAATATCTCTGCTTTATAATCTGATAGTCTCTCCATTATCTCATCCATGGACTCAATCCTGTTTATCTCATCCCTCATCATTCTCGCCCCATTTAGCCCTTTAATGTATTCGCTTATTATTTTACGCATTTCCCTTACAGCTCTTTTCTCCCCTTTGAGGGATACCTCTATCTCGAGGTGGTGGATAGCCATGTCTATTCTCGCTTCAGGCGTGGGTGGAGGAGAAATCACCCCTGTCTTTAAAAATGTATTTACCCTTTTGAAAATCCATGGATTCCCTATAGCACCTCTTCCAATCATCACAGCATCGCATCCTGTGTATTCCATCATCCTCAAAGCATCTTCCGGTTCATATATATCTCCATTTCCTATCACAGGGATTTTTACAGCCTCTTTGACTCTCTTTATTATTTCCCAGTCAGCTTTCCCTGAATAGAACTGGTCCCTTGTCCTGCCGTGGACAGTCACAGCTTTTACACCATATTCCTCGGCAATGCATGATATCTCTTCTGCATTTGCGTGTTCTTCATCCCATCCCTTTCTTATCTTGATTGTCACAGGCTTTTTAGATGCCTCTACAACCGCATGAAGTATTTCCTTAATCAGCAGCGGGTCCTTCATTAATGCCGAGCCATCCCCATTGCCAGCTATCTTTTTAACAGGACATCCCATATTAATATCTATTATGCAGAATGGATAATCATTGAGGATTTCGACACTCCTGGCCATTATTTCCGGCTCATGGCCAAATATCTGTACCGCCACCATGCCCTCATTTATGTTATAGTCAAGTAGATTTTTTGTGTTCTGGTGGCCATGTGTGAGTGCTTTGGATGAGACCATCTCTGTATATTTAAGGGCACAGCCCATCTGATTTACTATTATTCTATAGGCCTGGTCGGTCACACCAGCCATGGGTGCAAGAAAAACCCTTCCCTTCAGTTTAACATCTCCTATTGTCAATCCGTCATCATGCATATCCCATAACTCCTCTTACACTGACATCTCCTGCCTGTATCTCTGTAAGTTCCCCATCGTCCTGCTTCACCAGCAGTGCTCCCGATGGCAGTATATCCAGTGCTGTGCCAGTATATTCCTGGTTATTTTTTATTATTCTTACCCTTTTTCCCAGTGTTGCAGATATCCCTTTTACTTCCTCAATAAATCCGCTGTATTCCCCACTTATGTATATATTGTATCCTGTCTCTATTTCCTTCAAGATAGATGCCAGAAGCTCAGTCCTATTGAACTTTTTCCCGCTCTCCAAATATAAAGATGTAGCTATATTGCCTAACTCTTCGGGAAAATGCTGGTTATTAACATTTATGCCAAAGCCGGCCACCACATGGTGAATGGCATCCATCTCTGCGGCCATTTCGGTAAGTATGCCGCATATCTTTTTACCGTTTATCACTATATCATTGGGCCATTTTATGAGGGGATTTAAACCTTCTTTTTGTAAAGCCCTTGCTATGCCAAGTCCAATAAGCTGGGTGAGTTTTGATGCCTCACTTATAGGTACAGCCGGTTTTAAAATTATACTACAGTATATTCCATCTGCCCTCGGCGAATACCATCCCCTGGATATCCTTCCCTTACCAGACACCTGCTCTTCAGACACCACTATGGTCCCTTCCTCGCAGTTATCCATGGCCAGGCCCTTGGCCACCTCATTGGTAGAACCTATGGAGTCATAATATATAATCTTTCTTCCAATAAAATCTGTAGAAAGACGATATTCTATCAAATCGGGCAGCAATAGGTCCGGTACTTCTACCAGCATATAGCCTTTTTTTGTCTCTGCCTTTATATCAAAACCCATATCTCTAAGGGCTTTTATACGCTTCCATATAGCTGTTCTGCTTATCCCAATTATTGAGCTCAGTTCTTCACCGGAAATATATTTCCCCTGCTTTCTCATAAGAAACTCAAAAACCTTATCCATTGCATCACCTTCAAACACAATAATAGGGTATCCCTCCGGATACCCTATTATTATATATTAACCTCCATATATTGACAAGAACACCCCTGCTGCCACTGCTGTCCCAATAACACCGGCAACATTGGGCCCCATGGCGTGCATGAGTATGAAGTTGCCCGGCATTTCCTGCTGAGCCACTACCTGTGATACCCTGGCTGCCATAGGCACTGCAGAAACCCCTGCTGAGCCTATCAGCGGATTAATCTTGCCTCCTGAAATATAGTTCATAATTTTGCCCAGTATAACACCACCGGCGGTTGCTACCCCGAAAGCGACCAAACCCAGAACCACAATATACAGTGTCTGCGCGTTTAAGAATGTATGGGCATTGGTTGTAGCTCCTACAGATGTGCCAAGGAATATTACTATAATATTGTTAAGTTCGTTTTGTGCAGTTTTGGATAGTCTCTCTACAACTCCGCTCTCTCTAAAGAGGTTTCCAAGCATGAGCATTCCTATCAGCGGAGCAGCAGGAGGAAGAATCAATGAAACAACTATTGTCACTACAATAGGGAAAATTATCCTTTCTGTCTTCGAAACGGGCCTGAGCTGTTCCATCATTATCTGTCTTTCCTTTTTGGTTGTAAGTGCTCGCATGATGGGCGGCTGAATAATAGGCACCAGTGCCATATATGAATATGCAGCAACCGCCACTGTTCCAAGAAGTTCGGGAGCCAGTTTGGTGGCTAAGTAAATGGTTGTAGGTCCATCAGCACCACCTATTATGCCAATTACGGCTGCCTGTTTTGGAGTGAAACCCAAAAGGCCCGCAGCAACATTATAGGTTATAAAAACACCCAGCTGGGCAGCAGCTCCCATCAAGACCGAGAGAGGATTGGCTATCATGGGTCCAAAGTCAGTCATGGCCCCCACGCCTAAAAATATAAGCGGAGGGAATATCCCCAGAGCATCTCCCTGATAAAGGTAATAAAGGAGTCCACCCGGCTGCGTCATAACCTGTGTACCATTAGCAGCAGTTTCATATACAGGAGGGCTCATCAGTCCTGCCAGAGGTAGATTGGCAAGCAGCATACCAAAAGCTATTGGTAATAGCAGTAATGGTTCATATTTTTTGACTACTGCAAGATATATCAGCAGACATGCTATTCCAATCATTATTATCTCCCCGGATGTCAGTGCCTTGAAGCCCGTGCTTTCATACAGGTCTGAGAAAATTTGAGCTAATGACATATGCAATCCCTCCTACGAGAGCTCAACGAGCGGATCACCGGTATTAACTGAAGCTCCCTTTTGGACATATATAGTTTTGACTCTTCCATCTGATGGAGCCATAATCTCATTTTCCATCTTCATGGCTTCCAGTATCATCAGCACCTGTCCCTTCTTTACCTCATCCCCTTCTTTAACCTTTACATCCAATATTGTACCAGGCATTGGAGATGTTACTGCTCCTGGTGCTTCTGCGGGTTTTGCTGCCTGTGACTTGGGTTGAGGTGCGGTTGTCGCAGGTCTTGGAGCGGTAGGTGCTGACGGCGTTGCTAACGGCTGCGGGGTTGGGGCATAGGATGGTCTCTCTACCTCGCCTGTCAGTTCTTCAACCTCCACTTCATAGGTATTTCCATTAACAGTTATTCTGTATTTTTTCATCATTATTACCTCCCTGACAATCTATTAATCTGCTCTTGTCTTGCTATCCTTCCCCATGCAGGAGAAGTATCAGGTATCCTTACTATATTTCTAACTACAAACCTCATGTCTGGATTTGCACTGGCTATTGCTGCTGCAATAACCGCAACCAGTTCTTCATCATTCATTTTCTTGGCTTCGCCTTTATTTACTTCTGGCACTTCCTGTGCTTCCTTCACCGTCTCTTTTTCAGGTTCCTTATAAAATACATATTTAAACCCTGATATTATCAGTGCAAGAAGAATTAATACAGCAAAGACCACACCCATACCTACGATAGTAACCATTATCAGCTCTGATGTGTTGGCCATAATATCACTCCTTTACACAGGCATATTGCCGTGCTTTTTGGCTGGCCTTGTCTCTCTTTTGCTCCTTAACATCTCAAGGCTTTGGGCAATATACTGCCTGGTATACCTGGGTTCAATTACGTCGTCTATATATCCTCTGGCTGCAGCCTTATACGGATTTGCAAACTTCTCCCTGTATTCTTCAATCTTCTGCTGTCTTGTTTCTGCAGGGTTTTCAGACTCCTCTATCTCTTTTTTAAATACTATGTTAGCAGCACCATCCGGTCCCATAACCGCTATTTCGGCGGTTGGCCAGGCAAATACGGCATCAGCTCCTAAGTGTCTTGAGCACATGGCAATATAGGCTCCTCCATATGCCTTTCTGGTTATCACTGTAATCTTTGGCACAGTCGCCTCTGAATAGGCATACAGCAGCTTTGCACCATGTCTTTCTATTCCGCCATATTCCTGGTTTGTCCCTGGCAGGTAACCTGGTACATCCACAAAATTGACTAAAGGAATATTGAAGGCATCGCATGTCCTTACAAATCTGGCTGCCTTATCTGAGGCATCTATATCAAGGCTTCCGGCAAGAAAGTTTGGCTGATTGGCTATTATCCCCACACTCCTGCCGCCTATCCTTGCATAGCAGGTGATTATATTTCTGGCATAACCAGCCATAACCTCCATGAACTCTCCATTATCAACCACTGCCCTTATTACATCTTTCATATCATATGCCTTATTGGGGTTATCAGGAATTATGCTGTCCAGTTCTGCTGCAATCCTGTTGACATCATCCCCTGTGTCGATCAATGGTGCTTCTTCCAGGTTGTTGGAAGGCAGATAGCTCAAAAGCATCCTTATCTGGTCTAAACATTCTTTATCATCAGAGGCCACAAAATGGGCAACTCCGCTCTTTGAGCTGTGGGTCATGGCACCACCCAGTTCTTCCTGAGTCACATCCTCGCCTGTCACGGCCTTTACCACCTGTGGACCTGTTATGAATATCTGGCTGGTACCGTTCACCATAAACACAAAATCTGTCAGAGCAGGAGAATATACTGCACCGCCTGCACATGGTCCCATGATGGCAGATATCTGAGGGATTACCCCTGAGGCTATTGTATTCCTGTAGAATATACTGCCGTATCCAGAAAGGGCATCCACGCCCTCCTGTATCCTTGCACCGCCTGAGTCGTTTAAACCAATAAGTGGAGCTCCCATTTTAAGGGCCATATCCATTACCTTGCAGATTTTCTGGGCATGGTATTCTCCCAATGAGCCTCCCATGGCTGTAAAGTCCTGTGCAAAGACATAAACAAGCCTTCCGTCAACAGTACCGTAACCGGTAACCACACCCTCTCCTGGAACCTCAGTCTTGTCCATATCAAACTCGGTACTCCTGTGTTCCACAAAAGTATCTGTCTCAACAAAACTATCCTTGTCCAAGAAATACTCTATCCTCTCTCTGGCTGTCATTTTGCCTTTTTTATGCTGGGATTCTATCCTCTTTGGGCCGCCCCCAAGATGTACCTTTTCTCTCCTTCTCTTGAGGTCATCAATTAACTCACTTACCTTCATCACCATACCTCCAGTCTATTTTCTTTCGCAAAGTTCAAGTAAAACACCATGGGTACTTTTTGGATGCAGGAAGGCTATCCTGGCCCCGCCAGCTCCCATTCGGGGCTTTTCATCAATAAGTCTTATTTCCTTTCCTTTCATCTCTTCCAATGCGCCTTCAATATCATCAACCCGTAATGCAATATGCTGTATCCCTTCTCCATTTTTCTCTATAAACTTTGCAATCGGGCCATCCTCTGAGGTTGATTCTAAAAGCTCAATCTCTGAATCTCCCAGTGGAAGAAATGCAGTCTTTACATGCTGTTCATCTACCACTTCTGTACCCTTGCATTTTATGCCCAGGGCATCCTCATAAAATCTAAGCACATCATCAAGACTCTTTACTGCTATCCCTATATGGTCGATTTTCTGAATCATTTTTGTATCCCTCCTTTGATTGGTTTTATTATATCAATAGAGGCACTGTAGGGGTCTATTTCTCTCTTTGCCACCTTATCCACAATACCCAAAAGCTCCTCTTTTGATAACCCGGTCATAATCTCTGACATTATATTTTGTGTGGCAAGCTCCAGGATTTCCTCTTTAATATGCTCTTTCCTTTTGCTCGCAAAAATACCGGAATCTTTGATGTATTTCATATGTTCCTCTATCGCATGCAGTACATCATTTATACCCTTGTTATCCTGAGCGACTGTCATGATGACTTTTGGCCTCCATGTGGATTTTTCATTAAAATCCAGCATAGTGTCTATTTCTCGTGCTGTTTTTTCTGCGCCTTCCCTATCAGCCTTGTTTACAACAAAAATATCGCCTATTTCCATTATGCCTGCCTTCATGGCCTGTATATCATCGCCCAGGCCCGGAGCTAAAACCATAATAGTTGTATCAGCCGTATCAGCTATCTCTACTTCAGACTGCCCCACACCTACTGTCTCTATGAATATATAGTCCATGCCAAATATATCCATTATTCGTACTGCAACCCTCGTCCCCCTTGAAAGGCCGCCCAGATGCCCCCTTGAGCCCATGCTGCGTATGAATATGTTGGGGTCTGTGAAGAGCTCCTGCATCCTTATACGGTCTCCCAATATGGCACCGCCAGTATAAGGACTCGTCGGGTCACAGGCTATTATCCCAATCTTTTTGCCCAAACCGCTATAGGCTCTGGCCAGTTTTGCTGTCAGTGTACTTTTCCCCACACCTGGTGGACCGGTAATGCCAATTAAATAAGCATTACCGGTTCTATGGTATAGTTCTTTAATAATATCCATAGCTTCTTTTTTACCATCCTCAGCCATGGTGATGAGCTTAGCCAGTGCTATCCTGTCACCATCAATTATACCTTTTTTTATATCCATTATGCCTCAACCCTGACATGAGATTTTATAAACTCTATGGACTCTGATGTAGGTGTACCAGGGGTGAATATCTCCGCTATGCCCTGGGATTTGAGATAGGGTATATCATCGGGTGGTATTACACCCCCACCTACAACCAGTTTATCTCCAGCACCCTTTTCTTTCAAAAGCTGGACAACTTTCGGGAGAAGGGTGTTATGCGCACCGGAAAGTATGCTCAATGCAACCACATCGACATCCTCCTGAATTGCTGCCTCTACAATCTGCTCCGGTGTCTGCCTGAGGCCGGTATAAATAACCTCCATGCCTGCATCCCTGAATGCCCTTGCTATGACCTTGGCACCCCTATCATGACCATCCAAGCCTGGCTTGGCTACCAATACCCTTATGGGTCTATCCATATTATTCCCCTCCTTATAAAATTACTGATTCCTGGTATACACCAAAAACGCTTCTCAATACATCACATACTTCACCCAGTGTGGCATATGCCTTTACTGCTTCTATTATATATGGCATCAGATTTTCCTCACCTTTAGCCGCTTTTTCCACACCTGACAGAGCCTCTTTCACCCTATTGTTATCTCTCTCGCTCTTGAGTCTGGCAAGCCTGGCCTTCTGTTTTTCTGCTACGGCCGGGTCAACCTTCAAGAGATTCTTAGGTGGCTCCTCCTCAATCTGGAACTTATTCATCCCGACAACCACTATTTCGCCTGATTCTACAGCCTTTTGATACTCATAGGCCGCATCCTGTATCTCTTTTTGTATATATCCCTTTTCAATGGCCTTAGGTGCTCCACCCAGGTCATCTATCTTCTTTATATACTCCATGGCCCTCTTCTCAATCTCATCAGTGAGCGCCTCTACATAATATGAACCTGCCAGCGGGTCAACGGTATCAGCGGCTCCGCTTTCATAGGCTATAATCTGCTGTGTCCTTAAGGCTATCCTCACTGAATCCTCCGTAGGTAGTGACAACGCCTCATCCCTGGAATTGGTATGCAGCGATTGCGTCCCACCCAGCACCGCTTCCAAAGCCTGCAGTGTCACCCTGACGATATTGTTATCCGGCTGCTGTGCAGTTAATGTAGAACCTCCTGTCTGTGTATGGAACCTGAGCTGCCAGGACTTTGGATTTTTCGCATTAAATCTCTCTTTCATTATCTTCGCCCACAGTCTTCTGGCTGCTCTGAACTTAGCCACCTCCTGGAACAGGTTGTTGTGGGCATTGAAGAAGAACGACAGTCTTGGTGCAAACTCATCCACATCCAGACCTGCTTTTATTGCAGCATCTACATAGGCTATACCATCAGCCAATGTAAAGGCAACCTCCTGGACTGCCGTTGCTCCAGCTTCCCTTATATGATATCCACTTATACTTATGGTGTTCCAATTAGGCACATTCTTTGAACAAAACTCAAATATATCCGTTATAAGCCTCATGGATGGTGCTGGTGGAAATATATATGTCCCTCTTGCTACATACTCCTTTAATATGTCATTCTGTATGGTACCATCCAGTTTGTCCATGGGAACGCCCTGTTTTTCCGCCACAGCAATATACATGGCTAGCAGTATCGCTGCAGGAGCGTTTATTGTCATAGATGTACTTACCTTATCAAGAGGTATACCATCAAAGAGAACCTCCATATCAGCAAGGGAGGATATGGCGACCCCCACCTTACCTACTTCTCCTTCTGCCAGGGGGTGGTCTGAGTCATAACCTATCTGGGTTGGCAGATCAAAGGCTATACTGAGGCCAGTCTGGCCCTGGGAGAGCAAATATTTATACCTGACATTGGATTCCTCTGCATCTCCAAAACCTGCATACTGTCTCATAGTCCAGAATCTGCCTCTGTACATAGTAGGTTGGACTCCGCGGGTATAGGGGTACTCCCCTGGAAAACCTATGTCATTCAAGTAGTCCTGGCCCTGTAAATCCTCCGGAGTATATACTCTCTTAACTACAATACCAGAATCTGTAGCAAATTTCGGTTTTCTCTCCGGAAAGCGGGATATAGTCTTACTAACAGATTTTTCTTCCCACTCCTCCCGTGCCCTCTTTATTTTATCTATCTCGTCCTTACTTAACATATACATACCTCCCTTTACTTTATTTTCATGGAACCTGTCTCCTGGAGCCTTATATGCCAGGATAGGGCCTCATTTAGCAACATAGGTGTGTGGACATCTCCACCCTGCTTCAATGCCCTCTCATAATAATCCATAAGCATAGGCCTATAATCATGGTGAGCACAATTATTTATAATTACTTTAGCCCTTTCTCTTGGGCTTAAGTTTCGGAGGTCTGCCACTCCAAACTCTGTAATTATCACCATAACATCATGTTCTGTATGGTCCACATGGGATACATAGGGCACTATGCAGGAAATATCTCCATTTTTCGCCACAGAAGGAGTGGTATAGATTGATAGATAGGCATTACGGGTAAAATCCCCCGATCCCCCTATACCATTCATCATTCTTCTGCCTGATATATTTGTGGAGTTTACATTGCCTGTTATGTCTACCTCAATAGCTGTATTCATAGCTATTGAGCCAAGCCTTCTGGCCACTTCCGGATTATTGGAAATCTCCTGCGGCCTTAAGACAATATATTTTCTATATTCATCCAGATTTTTGTAGAACCTCTTAAGCCCCTCTTCCGATGGAGTTATTGATGTACCTGATACTCTCGTCATCTTTCCTGCATCAATCAAATCAAATACAGAATCCTGAATAACCTCAGAATAAAAACTTAAGTTTTCAAATGGCGATTCCACCAGCCCGCCCAGTACAGCATTGGCCACACTGCCTACACCTGACTGAAGAGGCAAAAGGTTTTCGGGAAGCCTGCCCTGTTTAACTTCATTGGATAAAAAGTCTATTAGGTTTTGAGAAATCTTTCTGCTGATATCATCTATTGGTGCTAAGGGTCTTACATTGTCCTTTATGTCCGTTATCACAATGGCAGCTACCTTATCCGGGTCGCATTCAATATAGGGTGTGCCAATTCTGTCATCGACACTGACCAGTGGTATGGGTTTTCTGTATGGAGGGTCCTCGGGTATATACACATCATGCATTCCCTCCAGAGAGAGAGGCTGACTTAAATTAACCTCTATCATAACCCTTTCAGCAGCCTTTACAAAGGTTGGAGAGTTGCCCAATGATGTGGAAGGGACTATATTACCTTCCTCTGTTATAGCCACTGCTTCTATTATAGCAAAATCCATCTTACCAAGAAAGCCATATCTTAACATTTGTGGTACATGACTTAAATGTACGTCAATATATTCCACTTCTCCTGAGTTAATCGCTTTCCTCATACTTTCATTAGTCTGATATGGAAGTCTCCTGGATACGGCATGAGCTCTGGCCAGTGCCCCATCCAGTTCATCCCCTACTGATGCCCCGGTATACAGGGAAATCTTTATCTTTTCCCCTTCCGCCACCCTTTTAGCTAACGCCAGTGGAATGGCCTTCGGATATCCTGAAGGCGTAAATCCACTTGTACCTATAATCATTCCATCCTTAATCATTGCTGCAGCCTCTTCTGCACTCATGATTTTACCCATCAGGTCTTTTCGCCTTATCCTATCTTCATACATATTATTATCCTCCTTTCTAAAATAAAAAAACGGCTTATCCAGGGTCCCCCCTAAGAAAGCCGTATATTTATCCACTCCATGGGATAAAAGGACGTTTTATCCCAGCAGATAAATGGCAAAAGCATATTTTCCATTATGACATATATTCGACAATCTCATAAAAATTCCTTCTTTATTTTTTCATTCGTAATAAAAAAAGAAAACATACCTAATATATTTTTACATCCTTGACCACATTTTTATTATCTCCGAAATCAAGAACAATACACAGACTGTTATTATTTTTTACAATGGATTCTATATGATCTGTTTTAAATCTGTACCATTATTATGCTGCCCTTTGCCATCAGCCTGTTATCCCCTCCTGTGCTACAGGTAAAAGTATGGTAAATATACTACCTTTGCCTATCCTGCTTGTCATGCGAATTTGTGAATCATATTTTTTGAGCATGGCAAGTGTTATGGCCAGGCCGTACCCGGTGCCATCCTTTTTTGTAGTAAAGTTAGATAAGAATATTTTATCTTTTATTTCATCTGGAATTCCACATCCATTATCTGCAATCCTTATTCGTATCATCCCATTCCTCAGCCTATCTGTATAAATATATACTATTCCACTTTTATCCATAGCCTCTATAGCATTTTGAATGAGATTCAAACAGACCTGTTCCAGAGCCTTAGTAGTAATTCTGGCTTGAGGCATATCCTCAAAATGGGTTTTTATAATATGTTTGCCTCTGAGCACAATGCTCATTTTTTTAATAAGGTCCTTGAGTACATCGTTTACAACTGTAGCATCCAAATCACTTTCGGATAACATATTCATGTGCATAAGACCAACAACTAAGTCATTAGCTCTTTCCACTTCATCAAGCATTAGATTAAAAAAATCGATATCCTCCGTATACCTGGACTTGAGAAGTTGAAGAAAGCCTTTGATTACTGTAAGAGAGTTCTTAATCTCATGAGCAGCAGTACGCGCATGTGTACCTACAATGTTTAACTCCTCAAACTCCTGCATCTTTTCCAGAGACAGGTCAATGAAATCTGGACTTATAAAAATAAATAGATATACTCCTCCACTTGAGTTGTTAAGCGTTACACGAGTTATAATAAATTTTTTATCATTATATACCTTGTATTTGAAATAAAAATTATCTTTAAGCAAGTCAGCATCTGATAATAAAAGTTCTATAACCCTGTTCTTCGAATCCCTTTCAATAGGGCATAAGTCCAGCAGACCGTATGTATTATATGATAAATATACACATTTATTATCCGGATTATATATAACATACCCTATATTATTGTAAAATTGAGATACATACATAAGGTCCTCTATATTTTTGTCCAAAGCTACACCACCATTCTAATAGATGCTATAACAATTTAGACTCGCACTTCTCCAGAAATGGTTTCAATTCAACTATATAACGCTCATGGTACCCTTTTGCAATCAGCTCTCTTTCATCATAGGCTTCAACCTTAAATACAAGTCTTCGGCCATCAATCTGTTCCAGTATGGCATTTATCCTGACCTTCATGCCTATAGGTGTAGCCTTCAGGTGTTCAATATTCACCCTGGTGCCCACCGTAACGTACCCGACAGGAAGATGCATGTCCACGGCAGCCATAGCTGACTTTTCCATAAGAGCAACAACATGGGGCGTAGCAAGGACCTTTACAGACCCGCTTCCGTAGTTGTCTGCTGTATCCTTGTCTGTAACCAAAGTTTCAATTGTACCTTCAAGACCGGTTTTTAGATTATTTATCTCCATTTTATACCTCCTCGCATACTTATATTATATAACAAAATTTATTAGCAGTATATACAAATATTGTAGAATCATATATTAAGAAAAAACAGGGTATAAAACCCTGTTATACGCTGGCGAATACCTGTTCAAACTCATCCTTGCTGAGCTTTTCCTTCTCTATCAAAGCTCTTGCTACGGAATGGAGCCTATTTATATTTTCCTTTAGAAGCATTTCTGCTTTTTTATAGCATTCCTCTATTATTCTTCTCATTTCCTTATCTATAGATGCTGCAACCTCTTCGCTGTAGTTGCGCTGCCTGCCAAAGTCCTTGCCTATAAATACCTCTTCCTTCTCTGAACCGTACACCATTGGACCTAAGTTTTCACTCATCCCATATTCGGTGACCATTTTCCTTACAAGGCTGGTAGCCCTCTCCAAGTCATTCTCTGCCCCTGTGGAAATATCATGGAGGACTATATTCTCGGCAACCCTGCCGCCCAGAAGGTGTATCACCTCGTCTACCATCTCGGACCTAGGCATGAAGTACTTATCCTCCTCAGGGAGTATCATGGTATATCCGCCTGCCCTACCCCTTGGTATAATTGATACCTCATGCACGGGAGCTGTATTGGGAAGCAGTTTTGCAAGGACAGCATGACCGGCTTCATGATATGCCACCAGTCTCTTGTCTTTTTCACTCATTACCCTGCTCTTCTTCTCCGGCCCGGCAATGACCCTGGTCATAGCCTCTTCCAGCTCATCCATGCCGATGACCTTCTTACCGCGCCTGGCCGCCAGCAGTGCACCTTCATTCATCATATTCTCCAGGTCAGCACCGGTAAATCCTGGTGTCATCCTGGCCAGTGTACCAAAGTCCACCTCAGGGGAGAGTGGTTTGCCTCTCGAATGTACCTTCAGTATCTGCTCTCTACCCTTTATATCAGGCAGTCCCACAACAATCTGCCTGTCAAAACGGCCTGGCCTCAAAAGTGCCGGATCGAGTATATCCGGCCTATTGGTAGCCGCTATAACAATAATCCCCTCATTGGTTGTAAAACCGTCCATCTCCACCAGTAACTGGTTTAATGTCTGTTCTCTCTCATCATGGCCGCCGCCCAAGCCGGCACCCCTGTGTCTACCGACAGCATCTATTTCATCTATAAAGACTATGCATGGGGAATTCTTTTTAGCCTGGTCAAAGAGGTCTCTTACCCTCGCCGCACCAACACCTACAAACATCTCTACAAAATCCGAACCACTAATGCTGAAGAACGGCACTCCGGCTTCACCGGCAACAGCCTTAGCCAGTAATGTCTTACCGGTACCTGGAGGGCCTACAAGCAGGACACCCTTAGGTATTCTGGCACCAAGTTCCATAAATCGGCGCGGCTGTTTTAAAAACTCTACAACCTCTTGCAGCTCAGTCTTTTCCTCATCTGCACCGGCCACATCATCAAAGGTAACCTTCTTCGACTGGTCGTTCTGCATCCTAGCCCTGCTCTTGCCGAAGGACATCACCCTGCTGCCGCCGCCTTGTGACTGCTGCATGATCAGGAACCAGAATACTATGAATATGACAATCATGAAAATAGTAGGCAGCATCTGAAGCCACCAGGGTGGATTGGTATTTTTAGGTTCTACATATTTTATCTGACCGTTTATTATATACGGCTGTATAAACGCGTCAAAGCTCTCTTCATTTATTATACTTGCCTGAAAGGCAGTACCATTTTTGAGCTCGCCGCTAACTACATTGCCAGCTATGGTAATGCTGCTGACATTGTTGCTGTTTATCTCCCTTATGAGTCTCGCATAGTCAAAACTCTGCATCTCTGTTGTTTGCATACCATACATGGTAACTATGGCATATATGGCAATAATAATTAATATATAAAAGCTTGCATTTCTCAATACCTTATTCAAAACCAGGCCTCCTTTAACCACAAACTTATCGCACAATAATTAATTTTAACATATCCAATGATAAAATACAATAAAGCTAAAATTTATAGATTTCAGGTTTCAGTATACCGATATAGGGTAAATTCCTGTATTTTTCAGCAAAGTCCAGGCCATAGCCAACCACAAAGAGGTCATCTATAACAAAACCGGTATAATCTATAGGCACCTCTACCCTACGCTTTTTAGGCTTATCCAGCAGGCTGCATATCGCCAGACTGGCCGGATTCCTGTCGATAAGGACTTTCCGCAAATAGCTCAAGGTAAGGCCGCTATCAACAACATCCTCAACAATCAATATATCTTTTCCCTCTATGCTGTAGTCAAGGTCCTTGATTATCCTGACTACACCTGATGACGTGGTAGACAGTCCGTAGCTCGAAACTGCCATAAAGTCGATGGAAAGCGGGATATCTATAGCTCTGGAAAGATCAGCAAGGAACATCATTGCACCCTTTAAGATACATAGCAGCATAAGGTTTTTATCCTTATAATCCTCTGTGATCTTTTGTCCCAGTTCTTTTACCTTTGCCTTTATTTCTTCTTCTGTTACAAGTATGGTTTCAATATCCCCATGCATTCAGTCTCACACCTTTCTTAAATACGATTTGTAAGAGTATTTTGGACTTGCTTTAAGGTTGCATTTGATGTTGCATGTTATGCTCCATTAGTTCTTGCACTGGAATAGAATACTATCCGGAGAACATTTTTTGTATACCTATCCACCTTATACCTTTCACTGAGTCTTACACCTACCACCCATACCACCTCATCTCCATCAACGATAATTGGTATAGAGTCTCTCTTTTCCCTGGGTATTTTCTCATCGATGAACAACTCTTTTAATTTTTTTGTCCCACTCATACCCAGAGGGGCTATTCTATCGCCTGGTCTTCTGTTGCGTACAGCCAGGCCATTTTTAACCTTATCGAAGTCAATATAAGCGGTGAGACGGTTATGTTCAAACTCAATCTCGTCCCTTACCAGAAGCTCAGTCATGACTGTTGCACCAACCTCCGGGATTAACACCTCATGTCCTGGCTCTATCTCGTAATAAAAAATTCCTACTTTTTCTGCTTCATTATTTCTAAATATTATTCTACCATAGCTTACCTCAACAACCAAGCCATCCGGAAGGTTTATTCGACTGCCTGTCTGACCTTTAGAGGCTAACTCTACCACATCTTCAATGTTTTTAAGCTCTATATTTAGATAATCACCTTTTGCCAGTTTAACAGCATGTCGGATGACCCTATTCCTCACCGAAGGCTGCATTCTCAATAAACTCTGCATTTCCACTGATACCCTGCCATCTTCAGAAGAGATGCAATCGCCTGAAAGCTTAAGAACTATATCCTCAAAAAAGTCCTCATCCTCACGGAGAAGGGCTGCTGTCCTTGCTATGGAATCCACAACCCCGGGGTTCAATTCCTCCATATACGGCAAGATCTTGAGCCTCACCCTGTTCCTATCATATATCTCCTCATAGTTTGTAGCATCTATTCTTGGCTCTATATTGTTGGCTTTAAGATATTCTTCAATTTCCCTCCTGCTCACTTCAATAAGCGGCCTTATAATCCTGCCGTTTACCGGCCTTATCCCTACAAGCCCGGTAGGACCACTCCCCCTTATGAGGTGTAAAAGAAATGTCTCGGCGAGGTCGTTTTTGTTATGAGCCACAGCGATCCTGCGTGCTCCCTCTTTAAGAGCTATCTCGTTAAAAAACTCATATCTTATATTCCTTCCCACCAGTTCCGAAGAAAGACCAGTATTTTTTACAATCTCGGGCACATTAACCACCAGGATGAAAAACGGCAGACCAAGGATGCTGGCAGTTTTTTCCACAAACCTTGCATCCTCATCTGCCTCATTACCCCTTATACCGTGATTTACATGGGCAACATAAAGATTTAAGTCAAACGTTTCCCTGAGATTATAAAGGACATATAACAGACACAGGGAATCCGGGCCTCCAGATACACCCACCACTACACCGTCGCCCTTATTCAGCATGTTATATTTTTTAACTGTAGCAATAACCTTATCATCCATAAAACAACCCTCATAATCCATATATAATAACACTTATGAGGAAAATTATACTCATGATTAGAGAAACATTAATGCAGAAATCAATTTTACCTGCATATGGAATATATTGAAACCTGTGAATACTTATGAGTCCGTCTCGAATATCAGAAAGGTCGGCCTGGCCTTTAAAAGCCCTCTCCATTAGGCCATAAAGCCCTTGAGACGTACATCCTGAAAGCCTCTTTAAAAGAATCTCTACATCCTGTTTATATAATATATCAGAATCAATGGAAGTAAGAAGATTTGCTGTAAACATCATAATTTCAAATGCAGCATATCCCTCATCGGCCCTTCTCAAACCGCAGTTCCAGAATGCCCTATCATATACCGGCGTATATTCCCTTACCATACCGCCAATCTTTACAAGGCTTCCCAGGTCTATAAGCCGCAGAGCGCTATTCTTAAGGTCCAGCATGAGGTTTTCAGGCTTCAGGTCGGTATAGATATACCCCATTTTAAAAAACTCTATGAATATCTCTGTTACAAGCAGTACAATACTTATTGCCGTATTTAAGTCCACCGGCCTGGCCTTTATTACTTCAGATAGATTCTTTCCCTCTATATATTCTAATATTATATAGTGTTTACTCTTATTATTCAATACAAAATCATCGATTTCATACACTTCAGGTAAAAAAAATTTGCCTTTGCTCTTTATAAACCTGTATTCCCAGGTGAGACTTATCATATCGTCGCTGACCTTTAAACAGTATAGCCTATCATCCTTTGAGACAAGATAGGCAGCACCCACACCGCCTTGACCCAACTGCCTTATCACGGTATATGTGCTGCCGCTCCATAACCCTTTTACTCTTTGACCTGGCAAAATAACTTCCATAGTTATCTACACCATATATTCATAGGCCAGCGGCTTTTCCTCCAGAAGCCTTGCTGCAAACTCAATCGCCGCAGCAGTCGGTGTGCCTCCGCCCGGTGCAATCTTTACTATAAGTCTCTCCAGCTCATCAATGTCGCTGGTAAAGTCCCTTAAAAGATATGGCTCGTTTCTTTCTGACGGATAGCATACCAAAGCTATGTTGCTGTCCCCTTTCCTCCCCTTTAATGACTTTAAAAGTTCTATAACGCCTCGCTTAGCCTCGTTCATCTTATTGGCCATGCTTCCGCTGGCGTCGATTACCACGACAACCCTCAGGTTCACCTCGTCCGTGAGCTTCTCTATAAAATCCACAACCTGAAAGCGCAGTTCAGGGTGTATACCATCCAGTCCCTTTCTCAATACCTCTCTTAGTTCTTTGTCTACCACCTCGGTCAGGGTGTTCGCCACGGATCCCATGGTAGCAGATGTAAGGGTTTTCCCGAGTTCATTCATTTTCACTATATCGGATACACCTCCACCTGACCTGGCTATCCCTTCTATCTCGTTCACTGCCTTATCCTTATACCCATTGCCGTCTAAAATTCCGATGGCATTGACTATGATGCCGTCCTTGTGCACCCTGCCTGCTGCAGTGCATGGGTCAAGCCCTATGTTGGAGCACCCATCGGTTACTACATTTATTAACCTCATTGTAATATCTGCAGACATAAAAACTCCTCCTTATCTGGATTTTATATAAATTATTGCCAGAATAAGGAGGTTATATTCATTAATCCCATATTTTGGAAACAACTATGGTCATATCATCCTTCTGCCTGCCTTTTTTTAATACCTCTTTCATCATTTTTTCTGCCATCTCCTGGGGATTATTGGTATCTATAGACCTTATGATGTCCTGTATCACGGTATCCCTATTTTCGCTCTCTATGCTGTCAACCACACCATCCGTTATCATTATTAACATGTCGCCATCCCCAGCACTTTTTCTTACTGACAGTACAGAGATGTCTTCTAAGGCACCTGCAGGGAGGTTTTCCTTTTTCACAATATCTACAGAATTTTTCCTTTTTATATAGCTTGACGGTGCAACCATTTTAAACGCCTCTATCGTACCTGTATACCTGTCAATTATTGATATATCCATGGTTGTAAACATGTCATCCTGCAATTTTAGGTTAAGTATAGAGTTTATGGACCTTATCGTAATATCCTCGGTAAAACCAGAATTCATAAATTTTTCTAAGAGCCCCACTGCAGTACTGCTTATGATGCCTGCCTCTTTTCCTGTGCCCATACCATCGCTTATAGCCACCAGATACCTGCCTCCCGAAAGTTCCGAAAAGATAAAGTTATCTCCACTGCCACTGTGTTCCATAGCTATATGGGAAACACCTGTGGTCACATTATATATTTCTTTTTCCACCAGTGTAATCATGCAGGAGTTTTCCCTGCCATCCAGTCTGCATACGTCTTCTTTTCTCCTGTACTCTTTTTCCATGACCTTTGATACTATGGGTTCTATTTTTTTAGAACATTCCGCTTTGCCAAAACAGGCCTCTCTTTTTATAAAAATCTCATGTTTCCCTTCTTCGGTTTCCAGCACTATAACCTCATCGGGAGTTATGCTGTTTTTATCCAGTTCAACAAATATCTGTTCCTCTATGTCTTCGCAGAAATGGTCTTTCGATTTTATTGTCTCAGCAAGGTCGCTTACTATTCTGCTCAGACCCTTCAGCTGGTCTGATACAATCCTCTGGCTCTCGTCAAGGCGCTTTTGCCACATGGAGTTTAGCATATAAAAATCATAAAGGTTATTAATTTCCTTTATCATAGTATTCAAGTTTATGCACCTATTCCTGGGTACATTGTCTTGAGTGACCTCCCCCTTTAGCTCCAGCAGGGTTATCATATCAAATATGAACTGGTAAGTATAATAAAAATCCTTTCCCCAGCACTGGTCGCGTTTGATGCAGTTGCTGCATACCTCTTCAGCAGTCCTTTCAATAACTTTTGAAACGTCATGCCTTACCATTATTGAATTTTTAGCCCCATCAAACACTGTTGCCAGTTCACTCATAACCCCTGACATATCCTTAAGTCTGGTAAAAATTATCTCTTTTGTATTATACATAAATTTCCTGCTGGATTTAAATCTCTCCAGATTTCTGCTGATATAAAAGCTTAATGCCTTTATAATGCTGGAGGGTATCAAAAAGCATATAAGGCTGGAAAGCAACAGTTCCTTAATATATGCAGACATAGTGTACCCTGCTAATCTATCCAGTACAAAATAGGAAATAAATGACCCGCTGACAGATCCTATCATCCCAAGACTGCTGAAGGCCCCTGCCAGAAGTCCGGTAAGGGAAAACATCAGACCCGTTGATGAGGTAACAGAACCGGTAAACTGGGTAACCACAGCCAGAAGTACACCCATCGCTGCACCAGCCCCCAGGCCGCCAGCATAGGCCGCTATGATAAGCCCTGATATTGCAGCAATCATCCAGAGAGAAAGTCCATATATCTCTATATCCTTAAGGCTGGCTATCACCAGGCCGTAAGTTATTCCAATGGATATAATCTCCTCTTTACCAAGGTAACGGCGTGATGTAGAACCCTTCATAACATCCAGGGTATAGTCAAAAACAAAGACCATGGAAAAAACTATGACTGACTCCAAGACAACAAGTATAAGGTCATAAAGTATGCGTCCGGTTAAAAGATAAAATGCCATACCCACAATGAGGATCACGCCCGCTGTTAAAAAGGCTCGTCCGCTCGTTTTTGTCATGGACTTTAATGAATAAAATGCACCTGACAGCATAGCATATGTAACCAGATACCTCATGGTATTTGGATAGCTGCCTGCACTTAAAAGGCCCAGGATACAGAATAAAGAAAGTATGACATTCCTCCTGTTCTTTCCTGCCACACTGCCTATATAGGCCAGGCCAAATGGAAAACTGCCATAAAATACACCTGCTCTACCCACGAAAAACCCCATGACGACAAACAGTACAAATCCATCAAAGAAGTCTTTCAATTTAAATGCACTCTTTACGGGGCCTGTAGTTTGTCTTTCAACATTACCAGCGTACATATCAATCCCTCCACAGGAAAATTATACCAGTATATGGAGGGATAATTTGTAAATATTTGGTATTCATAACCATATAATTTATGACAAAAAAAGACACACCATTTTGGTGTGTCTATACAGCAGAGGCAAAGCTTATTATCCTGCCAAGCCTCTCTTTTTCCGTGAGTATCTTTCCTTTTTCCTCATCATATGCATACAAGGCCCCGTTTATTAGTCTGGTGGTAAGTGTACCCTTTGCCAGTTTATTGCCCTTCAGATGGGGTGCATCAAGGATTCCCATCTTTATGGCCTTAGCAATCACTGCCGGGTCAGAAAGCGGGTCATCTGAATTTCTGCCTATGGCTTTTATGGCATCCAGTATGGTCTGCGCCTCGGATATCAGTTCATCCTTGCGTCTCATAATGTCGCTGTCATAGGTTACATTGGGTGCTCCCTGGAGGAAGTTCTTTATTACTCCCCTTGCAATCCTTGCACTCTCTATTACATCTTCCGGGGTTGCGGCATGGTGGGCTTCACAGAATCCTACCACGTGATAAATATGCGGCCTGATAGCCATTGCTGTATAGCAGGATGCAGCAAGCTGGCCTTTAGCCATAGCCAGGTCGGTGGGGAAGCTGGCCAGGCCGGCCCTTGCCTGCCTGTAGCTTGTGAAATTCTCATCATGCAGAGACTCTACCAGTTCAATAGCCGCCAGCATCTTGGCTATATCCATCCCAGGTGATTCATTGGGTGGCAGGTTGAACATATACTGAGCCACGTATTGTTTCACACCCATTTTTTTCGCATTATATGCCGCCAGATAGGAGGCTGTTACATATATGGCGTCGTGGGCATCCCTCAATCCCCAGTGGTGTGCCTCATTTGCCTCTACAGGAATGCCTCTCTCTCCATGCCATTTCATAAGCTGCTGATTTTCCTTTATTGATGTTATAAGGTCTCTCGGACCTCTCCCGTCCAGCCGATTATACCAGCAAAGCGGTATAGCAGCCCAGGCATTGTGTATGGTATTTAAAAGCATCTCTGCCATCTCAAAGACATCATTGGTGCCGCTGTAGCAGCGTAGAAGCGGATAATTGCCTGTCCTTGAATTCTCATAGAGAGCCTTAAAATCATCTTCAGTGCGCAGCGGTGCTCCTCCTGCACCATCCAGAGCATGGTCCATCTTTTCCGGCTCAAAAAAGTGCTCCTGAGCATTCTGGTCCGGGGCAATAGATATGACATCCACTGTCTTCGACTCAGCTATCCTTCGTACCCCTTCTATGGTTGCCGCAAGGTCCGGAAGCCCAAAATGATGCCTTATTATTGGGAACGGATACTTACTTTCTATCCTCTCTATAAGATTTTGAGGATAAATATCATCACCATGTTTATTCCCTGTAATACCCTTAAGATACATTATTGTATCATCCATGTCCTCCGAACCATCAAATACCCTGTCAAAAGTGTCATAACTCCTGGCAATATCTGCTGTGGGTTCTGTACCTCCAAAGACCCATTTAATTCCTTTGAGCCTATATCTTTCTATACCCGAATGGATTTTATCCAGTAGCGGTTTTAAGGCGGAAGGCGTGAGCCTGTAGCTTATACCTACCATATAGGGACTGTGCTCAATAGCTGCCTCAATTATCCTCTCCGGCGCCACAGCCGGCCCCATGAATAGGGTGTCGTAGCCCTGATCCTCCGCCAGCTTCAGGAAGTTCATAATTCCTGCCACATGGACGTCATTTCCAAGAGCAGCTGCTATTATAAGTTTTTTCATAACAGAGCCCTCCTTTCTTCGACAAAGCTGCCTTCAGCATATGCCAGGATTTCATCCTTAGTAAGCCCATCCAGCCCCAATCTTCTGGCATTTCTTCCATTATCCCAGTAATCTATCCCGTGCATGCAGGAAGCCAGCTGTATCACTGACTTTATAGTAGGTGTATCTACACCTACCTCCTCACCCAGCGAGGCAATGGGTACCAGGCTGTTTGGTACATCCTCGAATATATACCTTGTGTTTAAGGTGGTCGGTGCTTTTATACCTTTATATCCCTTTGCATTCTGAATGGCCTCATACAGGTTTTTACCCTTTGCTCCGTATGTCTCTTCCATCCATTTCTTCGCTGACGGCACCTTTATGCCAAACGCCCTGGCCACACGCAGCCTCTCCATGTCTATCCTCTCCAAGACAGTCGCTACTGAAGGGGATATACCCTCAAGATAATATTCAAAACCATCATCATCGGTCTCTATCCTTCCTGCATTAAGCAGGGTTGGAGTCGGATGAAATACCGCGCCTATATTGTTAAGACTCGTCTCCAGCACGTTTTTCGCAGCCACAAACTGCGGATATGCCTTATTGATCATTTTCACTGTAGACCAGACCATAAACGATGGAATAGTTGCAAAAAATACTACGTTTTTCACACTGTTTATCTTTACAACACCCGGCTCTTTCTCCCTGCAGGCATATATGAGCGTCTCTGCCTCTCCTATCACGACATCTCTTGTTATGTCAAGCTGTCTGAATATATTGTTAAACTCCAGTGCTCCTCCGGTCCTGCCCGGGTTTAAGACAATCACCTGTCCGTCCTCCAGATAGGGGGCTATGGCAAAGGCAATGTCCCTGTGGCCTGAAGCAGGCACCGTAACCATTATGATGTCTGCTCCACTTACCGCCTCTTTTATACTGGTGGTAAGGTTCGGTGTGCCAAAACCCTCTACCTCTCCTTCTAAGGTTATACCGCCTTTTTGCCTTATCTTCTCTATCTTTTCCGGTGACCTGTTATATAGGATCACATCGAAACCCATGATAGAGAGATGGGCAGCCATGGCCTGGCCGCCGTTTCCAGCACCAATTACCGCAAACTTCATAAAACAACTCCCCTTTCTACGCTTACGAGGTTAGCTGACGGGTTAGGGCTGAAAGAGATGGCCCCTCCTTACGGATTCACCCCTGACAATTGGTTCCCCCGCTCCTTTTAAAGGATTCAGCGTTATAATATTATATTATTTAATTTATATTTTGGGCAATGTTATATTATTACATTTGACTAAAAAAATAACTTAATCTGATAAATTTACATATTCTGGATAAAACCTGGTAAAATAAAAGCTATGGAGAAACCATAGCTTTAAATAGCCACTCTCCTCTTTCAATGCTTACGAGGTTAGCTGACGGGTTAGGGCTGAAAGAGTTGCCCTTCCTTGCGGATTCACCCCTGATACATGGTTCCCCCGTTCCTTAATGGATTCAGCAACAACATATTGAATTATTGTTTATATTTTAATATAATGGTTTTGATTTGTCAATAACATTATAACTATATTTGTTAAATTATGGAATAAATATAGCCCAATCCATATGAAGTTACTTTAATTACCGAGGAGGAAAATAAATGGATTTTGAAGATTACTCTAAACTACTCAAGGATGCAAAAAAAGACCGTGAAAAAATAAAAAATATCTTTGAGAGAATATCTGATGAAGCAATCTCAAATAATTACAAACTGACTGCAGATATATCTGTCATGGGGATGCTTTCCTTTTTTAAATCTGTACGGTACAAAAGATTTATAAAGGTCTATCCATCGGAGTTTACCTCATCGCTGGTAGATGCACTTCACTTTATTAAGGAAAATTTGCACAGCTGCAGTGAGATTCCTGAGGATGAGGTAAAAACCTTCACCCCTACAATGGAAAGCCTGTCAAAAATGCTGGATGCGGTCAGTCATGCCAGTGATGACCTCAGAGACCTCCTTTCCCTATACGAGCAGGAGATGATAATAAGAAATTCCACTGAGCTCCGTCCTCTTTATCCTTCTGATCATGAGTTTGTCGAGGATATAGTTGATTATCTTTATAATATCATCGAGCAAAATAAAGATAATGCTGAGGTTAATAAAAAAATAAAAAGCCTTATAATGCTCCTGCCCATGGGCTTTGTCAAGAACGAATTCCTTGCATACACTGAAAGCACCCTTAGAGAGGCAATGGCAGATATGTCATCCTCCAGCATAAAACAGATATATAAAAACCTATCTGACCTTATTTATCATACATCCAACACCTACTATATGGAGCTTTCTGAAAATGCTTCAAGGTTTGGATTGGATAAAAAACCTGGAAGCCTCACAGACCATGAAATTCAGAGAGGAATCCGCAGGATAGATTTCTTCATGAATTTGATGAATTTCTTAAACATGATTTTAACCTCCAGCCTTATGCTCTGTAATCTCATAACGGACAGCGAGACTAAAAACTACGTAGATATCAATAAATATTTATATGCCACTGAAATGATTGATTCATATTTTAATGGCCATACTATTAAGTTAAACTCTGAAGACATTGCTGACCCCGGCATGGTAACACGGCAGATGAATATTCTATCCCTTTTAACAGACAAAAACAGTACATTCATTGAGGCCGGTGTTGAACAGTCTGTCCTGATCAAGACCATATACAGGGGTATGGGCTTTACCATATACGACATCAGAAAGGATAACCTGTTTTCAGAGCTATTCAATCTTTTTGAATACAATATGGACGATGAGCCTTCAGAAGAAGAATTAACGGATAAGGTTATAAAGGATATACTCGCAATGGTGGAGGATGAATTAAACCATTTTCCTGCCTTCTTCCGCAGGGAGAAGATGAAGTATATCATGAACCTGCTGCCTGTGGGTTTTAACGACATTGACCAGGTACATGAATATATACATATGAGCATAGACTCCATTCGAAACGAAAGACTTCTAAACTATATTGAGGCACTGATAGCTTCAATGATGAGCGAAAAAGAGGAACAGGGTTAATCCTGCTCCTCCACCCTTATATATCCTGTGTCTCCGTCTATTTCGATAAACGTACCCATGTCTTCTGAGAGGGACTTTAATCTGTCAAGGATTGCTTCAGCCCTTTCCCCTGAAACAGGGGCCGGTCTTACCTTATCCTCAATGACAAAAGGTATAATGACAGCATCACTTATTCTCCCATCAGTAAACTTAAGCCGGAGTATGATGCTTTCCTTATTTTCGCTGTCATTCTGGTCAAACACGAAGTTCCCCAGACTGTAGGCTATGAGGCTGCCGTTATACACCTCAATCCCCTGCAGTATGTGTGGATGGCTGCCTATGACCGCACTGGCTCCGGCATCTATCATATCATAGGCCATCTGTCTCTGGTCTTCCGGCACGACGGTACTCTCCTCTATACCCCAGTGAGGCATCACTATAACTATATCTGCAATCTCTTTTGCCCTCTTTATATCCTCTTTTATAATTTCTATATCTAAAGGGGCTGTACCGCACCTATCTTCTAAAGCCTCCATAGTCCTGCCATTTCTGCTCCACTTAACATTGTAAAACTGATTGTAAGCCAAGACAGCGGCTTTTATCCCATCAACATCTTTAATATATGGTGTCCTGGCCTCCATTATGTTGTTTCCAGCACCCACAGGCAATATGTCATTACTATGCAGTATGTCAATGGTATCCTTGAAAGCATCTTCACCGTAGTCCATGATGTGGTTGTTGGCCAGGGATAGTACATCAAACCCTAAGTATTTTAATGATTCCACCGCTTCCGGCCTGGCCCTGAGGTATATGCCCTTCCCCTCCATTTTTTCACCTCTGTCAGATATAACACATTCCAGGTTTCCAAGGGCAATATCTGACTGGATATACGGCTTTATGCGGCTGAATGGTTCTGTGTACTCCTGATTTTTAAGTCTGGTGCCAACGCCCCTGCCAAGCATGATGTCTCCAACTGCAGTTATCTCGGCATGGTGTACCGCTACTGCAAGTTCTTCAGTTTCACCCTCATCATCTGTTTCGTTAGCTATAGTATTTTCTACTGCTGTCGTACTACAGCCGGATAAAAGGACTGCTATTATTATCAAAAATATTAGTAAATATTTCTTCATAACTTTATTATATCATTTATACACTTTACAGCAATAAAATTTTGAATTAAACTAAATACAGGGAGGGATGTAAATGGATATCATGGAAATTGTAGCTGGTCTCATGGAACTTTCTGCGAGGACAGCCCCCAAAGCTTCTGGCCAAGATTACATAGAGTCAAAAATACTCACTGGCGATATATTAAACCAACTGGCCGATGAAATGACAAAATACGGCCAGGAAGCAAAAAAGGTCAATTTTGACAGAGATGGCAACAACGTCAGAAACTCTGCCGCTGTGCTTTTGCTGTCATTAAAAGAGCCAAAGGATGCAGGCTTGAATTGTGGTGCATGTGGATATGAGGACTGTGCCCACTATCGTGATGCCGGCAAAAAAGAAGGCCCTGAGTTCAAAGGGCCAATATGCGCATGGAGGCTCTTAGACCTGGGTATAGCCCTGGGTTCTGCCGTAAAGACAGCCAGCATACTGAATGCAGATAACCGCATTATGTATCGTGTAGGGGTTGTTGCAAGGAAGATGGGACTCATCGAAGGAGATATTGTGGTAGGCATACCTATCTCTGCCACAGGTAAAAGCATATATTTTGACAGGAGAAGTTAAGCTGCTCTTTGAGCAGCTTAATATATTATCACCTCATGTTTTCCTCCTGCATTGGTAAAGAATGCAGCCATATGGGTTACATCATAGGTGCCGTCCTCATTCTTTTCTATTTCCTTTGCATCAAAGGCATATGGATAATCGCTAAATGTATCTATATAATACACTGCACCTCCAATGGTCCTTTCAGGGTACTGGGTCTCCACCTCACCCAATATTTCTTCCATCCATACTGTTATATCCTTTTTCTTGCCATCAATCAAGACAGAAAGCCAATCGCTGTAGCTGCTCTCTGCCCCCTTAAAGGCAGCCAGGACAATGATATCTCCATCATCAGATTCGGATACGGAGAACCAGTCAAGCCAGATATCCAGATTATTGACATTTGCATGTGAGTAATTGTCGGCAAGATACTGAGCAAAATCCTCATTGCTCATCTGCCTCTTAAGGTCTATAAACGTTGTATCTCCGGCCTGGCCTTTCATCAGATCTTTAACCTCATTGATAGGTATGGCAAGGTTAAGATTTTGGCCGGACATATATGTGGCAAATGTTATGCCGATGACCTCTCCCCTGTCATTAAACAACGCCCCACCGCTGCTCCCTGGAGAAATTGGTGCAGTAAACTGCACCTCTCCATCCCTGACAGCACTTATTATACCCTCCGATACAATGTTATTAAATCCAAGGGGGCTGCCTATGGCTACCACCTTTTCGCCAACCTCTACACTGCTTGAATCACCCAATGTCACAAAGGGAAAATTATCACCTTCCGCATTTAAAACAGCAATATCCCTTTCGGAGTCATAATACCTTATACCACCTATCCGGTACTTCTTTTCTCCCAGTACAAACTCTGCAGAATCAATTCCGTTTATAACATGGTAGTTAGTCACCACGGAACCTGACGAATCTATCAAAAAACCACTCCCCTGAGATATCTCCTCGCCATTTTTATTATATCCAAGGATACTTCCTACAGCCTTCTGGTTTCTTGCTATCTCCACAGTGGATATATTTTCAGGTCTGGTCTCTTTATAATTGATTGTGATTGTAGAGGTTTTATCGTTATAGTTGACAATGCCGTCTAAAGCCTCCCCCACAAACCTCAGCGGGATAAAGGTGTGGCCGTCAATAATCTTTGCTGCCGCAGAAAGCGGCCTGGCCTGGCCGTCCACATACCCCTTACGGCTGCCTATGGTAAGCTGAACAACCCTATCACCTTTTACCCCGGTCACTGTCCTTGTCTCATCATTCCAGTACACCTTTGCCCCCATGGCCTCAAAAAATGCACGCATGGGCACAAGAGTACTGCCGTCCTCTATAATAGGGGCGGGGTCAAATGAATAGCTCTTACCATTTATATAAACGCCGACCTCTGCTGCATAGGCTGGCAAAGCAGTCAAAAGCACGAAAATTATAATGATAAAAGATATAATCCTCTTCATTTTTATCACCTCTCTTACCATTATATCACATTTATTATAGAAAACTCTTCCTAACAAATAGCTTTATTGTATAATTGAGGTATAAAAAGGGGGAGGTACCATGTTAAAAAATAGAGACTATATAAGTATTATCTCAACTACATGACTATTCAAATGGCGCAAGATTATATAATGCCCTCAAGGTCAAAGTCAGGCACATATTCGTCAGAAGCTGAATCCATCTCCTGGATATAACCGTTTTCAAGGCCAATGTTAAAGAAATAGTCTATTATAGAGTCATACTCCTTCTCTGTAACCCTCTTATTTAACTCAGGAATGTCCTTTGCCCTGTAGAGAGGCACGTATTGTGACATTATGCTCACGTATGCCCCTGCTGGCAGATTACCCCTTATCCAGTCCAGTACCCGTTTGGAGTCCTCCAGTTGCCCCGGTATCATTAAATGCCTTATAATGAGGCCCTTTTTGATGATGCCCTCATCATCCAAGGCCACTTCGCCAACCTGATGATACATCTCTAAGATAGCCTTAGTGGCTACATCAAAGTAGTGCGGAGCCGACGAGAGGCGGAAAGCCAACATATCGTCATTATACTTCAGGTCTGGAAGATATACATCCACCAGTCCGGTTAACATCTTTAATGCCTCGACATTTTCATAAGCATTGGTGTTATAGACCACCGGTATGGCCAGGCCGCTTTCCTTTGCCAGTCTTATAGCCTCTGCTACCTGAGGTATATATATAGTAGGAGTCACAAGGTTTATGTTGTGGGCGCCTTTATCCTGCAGCCTTAAAAACACAGTGGCAAGTTCCCTGATGCCCACCTCTTCGCCGAAATCCTCCTGGCTTATCCTGTAATTCTGACAGAACTTACACCTCAAGTTGCAGCCAGAAAAGAACACTGTACCGGAGCCTTTTGTCCCGCTTATACAGGGCTCCTCCCACTGGTGAAGGTATGCCTTGGCAACTCTTATCTTATCATCTGCCCTGCAAACGCCTATCTCTCCCTTTGTCCTATCCACCCTGCAGTCCCATGGACACAGCCTGCACTCTTTCAGCAAATCCATATATGTCATCCTCTCCTGAACTCTTCCTCCAGAATACCCATAATATATTCATTTACATATTTACCGTGCTTATATACGGCCTCTCTTATAAGCCCTTCCTTTTTAAAGCCACACTTCTCATAACACCTTACAGCCCTCTCATTGAAGTCATACACATGTAGATACACCCTGTGCATGTTTATCTCATTGAAAAGAAAATCAAGCAAGAGTCTTATGGCTTCTGTCCCGAGCCCGCGGTTTCTATTCTCTTCTCCGTCTATACCTATACCAATCTCACAGTTCCTGTTTTTCCAGTCCACATCATGATAGGAAATATTGCCAATATACTCTCTGCTTTCATTGAGTATGATTGCAAACTCACCTGACTGTTTCCTGTCCTTATCCCTTTGAGCCCTTTCCCTTACAGATTCAACAGTAACCGGATATGGTACTCCCGGTATCTTATAATCCCTGGCATCCTCACTGTTCCTTATCTCTACAAACTTCTCATAGTATTCCTCAGTAAAAGGTACAAGCTCTACCCTCTCACCCTTAAACATCATACCACCTCCCGGGATATTATATAGAATTATACCATGGCAGAAATGTTGATACAATGTTAAAATGATATGGAGGTGTATATATATGGTTTTGCCAGAACATGCAGTTGTAAAGCTAAAAGATGGCAGAGAAGGAACAATAGTTTATGTATATGGCCTACTTTCGAAACCGAAAGCATATGAAATAGAGATAGAGGACGGCATTTTCGTCACTGCAAAAGAGGATGAGATTGCTGACATCATCTGGATGCCTCCGAAAGAGGATCAGATATGCACTGTTGGGTATAAGATCTGTATAACAAAGGTATTTATTACGGATAGAGAACCTATGAGATGGTTGGGAAATCTCATATACAGAGATAAAAAAACCATAGCCGTCCAGACCACATGGGTAGACGATTATGACCTCGGCTTGTTTAAAGTCCAGAAGAAAGATGAGGGATTAGAGATATACTTTAAAGATAGGATGTTTAACCTTTTCAGAATCATGCGGAATGGTTCGGTGGTTGGGTACTATATAAACATGTCCAGCCCAGTCCGTGAATACCTGGGTGAACTGGAGTTTACTGACTATGCCATAGACATATGCATATCACCCGACGGCAGATATGAAATCCTTGATATGGACGAGTATGAGGAATTCAAGGATAGGATAAATGAGGATCAAAACGAAAAGATGCTAAGAGAGTTTGAGGATATAAAAAAATCCCTTGAAAGTAGAGGGGTTGAATATATAAATGAAATATTGGTTGTACCTTAAAATAATTGAGCGTGTCATAATAATATACGCAACCCTTAAAAACCTATGGCAATCTTTATAAATGTCAGGGGGATGAAGGCAGCCGGCATGCACACAAGATAAGCCCATAGGATTTTGGATTCATCGTGGCATACCTCGCTTAATAACACTTAACATCAAGGCAATTATTATGTTGTGGAAGTCATCAAAAAATTGTTTTAAATTTTTTGAACCAATGTTCCAGTAATCCAAATCAAATTACCTGCACCAGTATCCCCTCAACCAATCCAATGACAAGCCCAAGGATACCGCCTATTATCTCTATCCCTCTAAGCTCCTTGCCTGCAGCATAGAGAGCCAGCTCCTCCACCTTGGAAAGCTCAAATCCGTTTATCTTATCCTCTACAATCTTCTTTATATTTACCCTCTCCGTAAGCTGCTCTATCACCCGTCCAGAGTCATTTTCTATAAAGTTGGTGACCTCCTCCATGACAGCCTTTTTTACATAGTCTGCTATCATTCCTTTGAACATAGCCGGTATGTATGAGGGAATCTTTTTCTTTACTATAAGATCAAGCCTATCCTCCACTGAAGATAGTATCTTTTCCCTATCGGCATCACCAATAAGGTTGTTTATGATATCATTTATAGAAATAAGCTCTCTCTCCACTATCTCACCAAGGCTACCTGCAATATCCCCACGCCTTTTGGGAATCAAACCCTGTATCTCAATATTAAGCACAGGTATCATTATTGGATTGTACGGCCTGAAAAGCATCATTATAGCGAGATAGTTGGTAAACCATCCTATTACAAAGCCTACTGCCGATGAAATTATTATGCTTAAAATGTTCAATTGTTACACCTCATGATAAAGTATATCATGATATGAGATACTATTCCATGGAAAGATTATACACCAGTGATGCAGCGCCTACTATCCCTATGTCCTCACCCAGTTTAGCCCTTACAACTTGAACAACCTCATAGTTGGTCGGGAGTGCCCTTTCCTTAATCACCTGCATCATCTTCTCATAGTACATGTCCCATGCCTTTGAGACACCCCCGCCTATGGCTATCATCCCTGGATTAAATGAATTTATTACATTTGTAAGCCCAACGCCAAGGTATAATGCCTCATCATCCACCAGTTTTACAGCAAGTGCATCGCCCATTTTAGCAGCCTCAAACACATCCTCAGCCCTGATTCTCTCATATCCTGCAAGAATTGAATCCCTGCGTTCCTTTATTGCCTCCCTTGCAAACCTCGCCAGTGCTGTCCCGGAGGCCATAGCCTCAAAGCAACCATAGTTTCCACACCCACATCTTGGCCCTTTATAGTCTATAGTGGCATGTCCAACCTCCAGTGCATTGGCGTTTTCACCTTCATAGAACCTTCCGTTTAATACAGCACCTCCACCTATCCCGGTGCTCACTGTAATGTATATAAAGTTTTGAACCCCTCTCCCTGCCCCAAAGAGCCACTCCCCTAGTGCCGCTACATTGGCATCATTATTCAGCATGACCTTTACTTTATACTTGTGACTTAATATATCAGCGAGAGGTATATTCCTCCATTCGGGAAGATTGGGAGGGCATACCACTATACCCTTTTTAGAGTCTATGGGACCTGGCGAACCTATGCCTATACCCTCTATTATGCCCACCTTCTCTATCATCCTGTCTATAGATTTCCCCATTTCTTCTATGGTCTTTTCCGGACCCTCGGTTGCAAACATTTCCCTGGAAATTATCTCTCCATTTTCATTTACCAATCCAATGGCAGTCTTTGTACCACCAAGGTCTATGCCTATAGCGCAGTTCATTAATATATCACCTCTACAAGAAATATCTTCATAAAAATCAAAATATCTATGTTTATCTTACATTCAATGTTACATGAAAGATTATAGATTGTCAATTTCAACAATATGAGTATGTCATTTATAAAATATATGAGTTAATTTTTCTTCTCTTAGAGGAATTTTTGATTTTATATTGAATATATATATTGTGTAATTCAGGTATTAAGCTTTATTTATGATATACTAATATCATATTTTATTCAATAGTATATCTAATTGCTGTAATTAAATAGAATTGGAGGGATAAAATTGACTGTAAAGATTGCTATAAATGGTATGGGCAGCATAGGAATAGGTATTTTACGTAGTGTCATTAAAGATAATGAGTATATAGAGATAACAGCAGTAAACAGCGATGTAAGTCCGGAGGTGTGTGCACATCAGATAAAATATGATTCTGTCTATGGCGTATATGAGGGTGAGGTTAGCTATACTGATAAGTCCATAGTAGTAGATGGCAAGGAGATCCACTATTTTCAGGAAAAGGATTTAATAAACCTTCCCTGGATGGATCTGGGTATAGATATTGTGGTTGATTCATCAAAGATGGGAGGACCATACAGGCACATAGAGGCAGGTACAAAGCATGTCATTTTAACATATCCGTCGAATGATGCTTATACTGCAATAGTTATGGGAGTCAATGAGATGATGTACAACCCTGAAAAACATAAAATAATATCTACATTGCCCAGTACAGTTAATTGCGTGGCCCCCATACTTAAAGCTGTCCATAAGAGATTCCATATTATGAAGGCTAATATCACGGATATACATTCAAACAGTGAAACACCTGATAAGTTGGGCAATGATTTAACCATGCTGAATGATAACAGCATATCCATAATATATGATGCTACAAGCACTGCAAAGTCTATTGGTATGATACTTCCTGAGCTTCAGGGTAAATTAAATGTAAGTTCTTTGAAGGTACCTACACCCGCAGTCTCGCTTGTGGAACTAAATGTAATTGTATGCAAACAGACCAATGTGGTGGAGATAAATGAATACCTGAAGGAAATGGCCAATAACACCCTAAAGGGGATTTTATCCTACTCTCTAAAGCCATCAGTATCTATAGATTTTAAGGGTGACTCACATTCTGCAATAATTGACTCCCTCTCTACTATAGTAACCGACGGGAATATGGTGAAGATACTGGCATGGTATGATAATGAGTATGGATACGTAAACAGGATAATTGATTTAATCAAATATATTGAATTTACTGCTAACAACTTACCAGGCATGGCATATAAGATCTAAAGAAGCTTTTGTCAGATACCGGAAGGTCATTGACTTGCATTATGGATTAGTGCAGTCAAATCCGTCGTAGATATTAAAAAGAGCAGGGTTAAAGTCTGCTCTTTTGCTTTATTTGTATAAGGAATAAAGAGGTGTTAAATTGGTCACCATCGAAAAATCAATGCAAAAATAAAAAATCGTCTTACCAGTAGAGTTGAAGCCAACTTTAAACTCATGGTAGACGATATCATTTACATATCTATGGTAGCGGCGAGTGGATTCGAACCACTGACACTTCGGGTATGAACCGAATGCTCTGGCCACCTGAGCTACGCCGCCATAATTGGTTGCGGGGGTAGGATTTGAACCTACGACCTCCGGGTTATGAGCCCGACGAGCTGCCAGCTGCTCCACCCCGCGATATTTATTCAGCTACGCCGTGGTGCCGGAGACCGGAATCGAACCGGTACGGGCTTTGAAGGCCCCCGGGATTTTAAGTCCCGTGCGTCTGCCAGTTCCGCCACTCCGGCAACTGACAAATTCTATTATATTGCCTGGATGCTGTTTTGTCAATACCTTATATTAAATTTTATAATGTTATCTTGAACCAGGCCAGGCCATCCATCATGAATTTTACCTCACCCTGGCCTATATCTATATCCTTAGAGATATAAACCTCAACATCATCCATCTGATATTTTATGTAGTTTTCTATATCTTCCGGCTTGCCCATCCATCCAGATGGGGCTCTCTTGATGCTTCATCAGGTTGAAAATTCTTCAATCCTTATGGTCAAAATCCCACCGTGGTTTCTTATGTATCTCACAGCCCACCTGTCTAAATACAATCATTTCTCCTCCCTTAAGAGGTATCCCTCAAGATTGTCCCAGTCACTTACATATATACCGTCAGCTTTTAATAGGTCCAGGCACTTTTCAAGGATAGCAGTGCCGGCCAGTATTATATCCTCCCTTCCTCTCTGAAGACCTTTCACTCTCCGCATCTCATCCGGAGACATCTCATAAAACTTATGCCTTATCTTTTTTATATCGACTGTTTTTAAATAATAGCCCTGTACCTTAGATTCATCATATTCATCCAGTTCCATGCTGACTGCGGCCAGGCTGGTGATAGTGCCGCCTATGCCTATAATCCTTACTGCATCCTTAATGTCACCCAGATGGGGTTTTAAGAGATTTTCCACTTCTTTATAGAGCCCATACATATTGTCATTTATAATAAATCTCTCGGTAAACCTGACAGAACCCATACCCAGGCTGAACTTATTCAGTATATCTCCTCTGCCCTTTATGAATTCTGTACTGCCACCGCCTATATCCACTACCAGCTTTATTTCATCCTGAGGAAACAAGGCTGAGGCACCGATAAAACCCAGCTCGGCCTCTGTATCACCATCTATAACGTCTATCCCTACCCCTGTTGCGTCCTTTACCAGCCTCAAAAATTCTTCTTTATTTTTTGCATCCCTGACCGCGCTGGTGCCAAAAGCCCTCGGGTCGCATCCATATCCTTTCGCCTCATCTGCATATTCTTTTATTACTTTCAGTGTCCTTTCCATGGCCTCATCCTTTAAAAAACCCCTGTCCACACCTTCTCCAATCCTTGTTATGGCCACCCTCTTTAATATTCTTTTTCTACTAACAGTATCCATAATAAGGAGTCTTGTAGAGTTGGTTCCTATATCTATAGCTGCCTTTATCATATTCCACCTCATTAAAAAGGCATCTCACTACCAGTGAAATGCCCTGTATCTCTCAGTATTCAAAAGTCTTAACTCTTGAATTTCCTCTACCGCCCCTGGCCTCGTGGTGTTTTTTAAGCTGCTGCTGTTTCTCCTCGCTGTCTTTAAGAAATTTTGCAAGCCTATCCTCAAAGGATTGAACGTTTTCCTGCCTTCTCCCCCTGTCATACTCCATAGGCCCACTCTTCCTTTTTTCTACAGCCTTTTTAATTGACAGGCTTATTTTGCCGCCTTTATCAACTGACAATACTTTTACCTTGACCCTATCATTTTCTTTCAGGTGCTCATGTATATCCTTTACATAGATGTCTGCCACCTCTGATATGTGTACTAATCCTGTTTTCCCATCCGGGAGTTGGACAAAGGCACCAAAGTTTGTAATGTTTTTAACTGTGCCTTCAATAACAGCTCCAACCTCAATTGGCATAAAAATTACAATTCCTCCTTTAAATTTTTCAATATGAATATAATATACTATAGATAAAAATAAAATTCAATATCTTCTACTTTCCAGCCCCCTTTGATGGGTCCCCAGACTTACCCACATCCACGTAGATGATGTCCCCGTCTTTGACAAGGCCAAGCTTCTCTCTTGCAATCTGTTCTATATAGGCGTCAGATGAAGCATTCTTCAGCTTTTCATTAAGCCTTTTGGTTTCATCCTTAGCCTCCTGTATCTGGTCATTGAGCTCAGCCTTTTTTGCTTCCATATGCATTATAGTTAACTGTTGATTTATTAGTGTAATAGATGCATAGATAACAATAGCAATAATAAGGACTTTTTTAAATAATTTCTTCATGTGGACATCTCCTTTGGTTATATATATTCGACAAATGTTAATCAATTCCTTTTATTCCTGTGAAAAAATTTTATAGAAATAACTCTTTTCACTGCTACATTTATAATATGCAGTATTTTTCTGCGTGTTATTGATATAATGCTGAATACCTTTATAATGGTTTTAAATATTATATCCAGTATTTTTACCACCAGGGAGCTGAGGGTATAGTAATAGGCAGCGCCGCCGGCAATCACTCCCAGTGTAGAGAACATCCTGATTTCTCCATAATTGCTCCAGTAGAGAAATAAAAAAAGCACACCTGCCTGTACAATCCAAAACAGTATATCCTCTATGGCATCAAGAACTGGCCTTTTTTTGAAGTAATGTTTCTTTTCCCTGTATATATCGAATAAAATCCCCATTATCAGACCGCAGTATACCATGGTAAGGAAAGCATATACCTCTGCTTTAATATCCATATATACACCCCTATACATAAAAATAGGCCACAGCGTAGCCTATTTAAATATCCTCTTTATAACTCCACCATCCTTTTCCTTTGGTCTCTGCCCCTGGGAATATGTGAGGCTGTCTATCTCACCGTCAATTGTCAATTTCCCGTCCTCCAGACTGTACCTGGTTATATGCATATTCTTACCTTTTATCACAAGGGTACCCATTGTAGTCGAAAGGGTGATGCTGTCATCGCTGAAATTTTGTACATCCTGTACTCCTGTGGCTGATATCTTTTTCCTATCCTCCAGTGTTATGTTCTGTCCTACGCCCGCCTTCTTTTCATCCATAAAAAACACCCCCTCCATATAGTATTTTATGAGGTTGGGGTGTAAAATTATACCTATCTTTTATAGGGTATTCTTCTATACGGTTCAAAGGGGCTTTTACCTTCTTTCAATATGTCTGCATAGACCCCTGTATTTCTATCCTCTATGTGGTCAAATATCATGGGCGACTTAGAACCATAGGTGACATATTTTATTGGGTCGGGGTTCAGTTTTGCAGCTATGATTTCCTCTGCCCCCCTGGCCTGGCCGAGCTTGTTTGCGATAGGGTCAACTATCATAGAACCGCCAAAGTAATAATTCTCTTTGGCATCAGGGCCTACTGCGTTTACTGCCACAACATACACATGATTGTCGTAAGCTCTGGCCCTGTTGGTAAGGTCCCACAGCTCAAAGCTCCTCAAAAACGCCGATGGCCTGGTGATAACTTCAGCCCCTTTTAGCGCATTGCAGCGGGCAAGCTCAGGAAAATCCCCGTCATAGCATATTATCATGCCTATGGCGGCAAGCTTTGTCTCTACTACTACCACCCTGTCTCCAGGTGTGGTCCAGCCTCCGCCCTCCAGCCTTTCTGTTGGAAAAGGGTGGGTCTTCCTGTATATGCCCAGTATTTGACCCTCATCATCAATCAGGACTGAAGAGTTATATATTACTCCCATTTCTTGCCCCTTTTCATATACAGGGAAAATCACGTGAACTCCCAGGTCTTTTGCTAATTTACATATCTCATCGGTTTCCGGCCCTGGTATGGGACTTAAAAACTCGTAAAATTCCTCCGGAGGTACATCCGGGGTAAATCCGGTGGTAACACTCTCCGGCAGGACAATAAGCTCTGCCTCGTATTCTCTCACGGCACTTTTTATATAAGCTATAACCTTATTCAGGTTATAGCTTATGTCCATAGGTCGGGATGCTATCTGCACCCCGGCTGCAATAAATTCCCTCATGCCTATTCCTCATCAAAGGCCACTATACGGCAGATGCAGGACTCACCCTCGACAAACCTCCACGGGAAGCAGCCTACTGTAGTCCTCTTGTTTAATAGTTTGTCTATATCTCCGCCCACATTCTCCGCATGGATAATGTCCAATGGGAAAAGCTGTGTATGCATCAGCTGATAGTGCGGTGCAGGGAATATCTCATCCAGGCCCTTGCCGTATTTGCTCTTTAAGAACTCATCGGCCTCTTTGGCCTGTACCGGACACCACTCCCTTATCTTGGTGTTCATGGGGTGGTCGGCAGAGCCGCAGTCCACACCTATCCATTTGAACTTCATCTTCTTGCACCAGTCCGCAAATTCCATGGTAGGGCCGGGATGCTTGACCATATATCTCACCTCATCGGCCTCGGGCTGGTCGTATGCATAGCGGTGATATCCGGTATTGATGATGAGTATATCGCCCTCCCTTATGTCAGCCCTATCCATCAGGTCCTTAGAGGTATATATGCCGTAGTCCTCTGCGATGTCGCTTATGTCTACTATTACTGCTGGCCCGACAAGGTCAGTCAGCGGTATGCTGGCTATATCCCTGCCGTGAGTGCAGAAGTGCAGGGAGCCATCTAAGTGTGTGCCCACATGATTGGAATGGGTGAGGAGCTGGCCGTTGGCGCCATTTGACGAGAGCCTCTTGAAGAATTTTATCTGGAGCGGTTCATATGTGGGCCAGGGTGGTGTGAGTACCCCTATGGGCTGGGTAAGGTCATACATCTTTACATGCTCAAACCAGGACATCTTTAAAACCCCCTTAAAATATAATAATTTATTTTTCTATCAGTCCCTCTTCTACAAGAGAGTTCACAAATGCCTCTAAGGCATCCTCATAGCACTTCATTGGCGGCCTGACTATACCCGCTCCCACCTGACCTATTCCAGGTTTCTTGTGTGCTATGCCGGTATTTATCACAGGTGGTATACCTGTCTCCACCACCTTGCGTATGTCTATCCCCGTAGGCGTCCCCTTGAAGTCTAAGAACGGTATCCTGTATGTGCTGCTTTCTGCCAGGGTAATCTCATACATAGTCTGAGTAAAGTTGATTGCATCCTTCGGTGTACCACCCACAAACTGGACTATGGCAGGTGCCGCAGCCATGGCAAACCCTCCAAGGCCGGTGGTTTCAGTTATGCAGCTGTCACCTATATCCGGGTTGGCATCATCTATGGAAAATCCTGGGAAATACAGCCCATCTATTATGGCTGCCGGTCCCGTAAACCATCTATCTCCCAGGCCGCTTACCCTTATACCAAACTCCACACCATTCCTGGCCTGGGTTACGACCAGTGTGGAATACTTTATGCCCGCTGCTGCATCCATGGTGCATTTGCAGGCCGGCATGGAGAGGTTTAAAAAGAAGTGGTCATTCTCATTTAAAAACTCCAGTGCGGATATCTTATCCTCATTGGAAAATGAGGTCTTCAATATGGATGTTGCCATCTCCCGTATAAACAGAGATGTACCGGCTTTGTTCCTGTTATGGCACTCGTCGCCCATCTGGACAGCCTGGGCAATCATCGTCTTCATGTCAACAGGACCATGGATTTCCATCGCCTCCTTTAAAACCGGTGCCAGAATTTTCTCCATCCATTTAAGCCTGCCTATTACCTCACTGCTGTATGCACCGTACCTTAAAACCTTCCCAAGTCCCTCATTCAACGTGCAGTAGGCCCTATTGCCATAGGATTTGTTCTCCATTATCCAAACAGGCATTGAAGAGGATATTATCCCGGCCATTGGGCCCACGCTGGCGTGATGGTGGGCCGGCTCAAAGCGGATTTCCCCTGAGGAAGCCAGTACCGCTGCTTCATCCTCATCCCTGGCCCTTCCCTCGTATATGAGAGCACCGATAACGGCTCCTTTCATCGGACCGCACATATCTTCCCATCTCACTGGAGGGCCAGCATGCAGTATCAGGTTTTCATCCATGTCTGGTATAACATCGCAGGCAATACCAATGCCTACTAATGTGGGCTGGGAGTTTTGTACCCTCTCTATAGCCTCTCTGTTGGCATTTTCTATAAGTTCTTCTATCATCTTTCCACTCCCTTCATTTTAATTTCTTAAGGAGGTCTGCCATACGCTTGCTGCCGCCAGCCGGCGGCCTCCAGTCTACGTCTATCACATCCACGTCCAGGGATTTCAGGTCATCGGCAAAACCATGAAGGCCTATATTTATCACCTTTAGTTTGGAGTCAAAAAGCTCATTTAACCTGTTCATCATATTTCCTCCTCATAATGAGCCCTGCCAGCCTGGCCGCCTGGGCATTGGTAGGCATTACCACCACACCGGCCTCCCTGAGCTTGTTTATCTGGTTATCCATACCCTGGGGGTCCTCCGGTGTACCGCAGACCGAGGCTATTATGCTCACATATCCTCCCCTTTGATTTGCCCTCTCCTTAACAAGTCTTATGGAATCCAGCATTTCTCCCACAGGGTCCATGTTGCTTCCATGGCCGAGGACAAAATCCAGGAGGACTACCGCTATCGACTCATCCTCTGATTCCCTGGCAAGTCTTTCTGCCCTCATAGATGGATCTATCATGGGGTGAGCCCTACCTGCAGTAAAGATATCATCACCAAAGTCTATGGCAGTATTCCCCAGGCTTGCATTGGGGTCATTCAGGGCATAGGAGGCATCAAGCGGTACATTTGAGTACAATGGCCCTATATACTCCTGCAGTATGTGGATGGCCTCGTCGCAGAGCGTACCCCCTGTATAGAATGCCTTGATGTGCCGCTGGGATGGCAGCATCTTTTCTGCCTCACCGGCTGCCAGCTTATCTATCTCCCCGGAAGGCATTGTGAATTGAGGAGCATCGCATATCTTTTCACCACAGGAGAGCAGCACAGCCTTATATGCAGCATCTTCTAAGGATTTTGCCGGTGTAAAGCCATAATCCTCTATAATTTTCGGGTCTCCTCCTATGAAGTCAACGACAGCAGGTTTGCCTGCATCCTTTAGCGCAGACAGGACCTTTCCCACCACATCACCTGACGGTGGTTTGGATATAAGGACTATGACCCGGGTATCGGGGTCTGCGGCCAGGCCATCTATCCCCTGTATCATCATAAGACCTCCCACCTCACTCTTAAGGTCACGCCCCCCTGTACCTATCACCTGTGAGAGCCCACCCCCCAGCCTGCTGATTATGCTGGTGACCTCCTGGGTCCCTGTACCCGAGGCTCCAACGACCCCTATATCCCCGCGGCATACCTTATTGGCAAAGGCCAGAGGTATCCCGTTTATAATAGCTGTACCGCAGTCCGGCCCCATCATCAAGAGACCCTTTTCTACAGCCATCCTCTTTAGCTCAACCTCATCTTTTATAGACACGTTATCGGAAAAAAGCATGACGTGAAGATTGTTTTCCATGGCTTTCCTTGCCTCGTCAGCAGCATATGCACCTGGGACAGATATCAGGGCGAGATTGGCCTCAGGCATCATTTTTAAGGCCGAATCCAGGGTATGGGGTTTAAAGTCTGATGATACGGCCTCCTTTTTCTTTGTCAGCAAATCCTCCACAGAGTTTTCTACTATAGCCGGGTCGCCATCAGTGTCAACGGCGATAAAGAGGTCGTTGGGTGTAAGGGTGTCCATTTCCTCTGTATAAAGTCCGATATTCCTTGCCAGGCCCTTGTTTAGCTCTGTGGCCATTCCCACCAGGACCTCTTTTACACCCTCTATCTTCTTAGCCTCCTTTGAAACAGTCATGAGTGTCACAGAATCATAATAGGTATTCTTTTTAACTATTACCTTCTTCATCCAATACCTCCTTTATAAAGAATTCAAGCCCGGAGATAAGGCCCGCTGCTGTATCTGCCCCGGAGGTTGCCCCGGTATTGAGTTCCCTTTCGAGAAGTTCCGAGAGGCATTCCCTGTCTCCATTTGAGGCCAGGCCTATCATCAGGTCTTTCAAAAACTCTGGGAACTCTCCCTCAGCAGCGGATGCAAGCATTATTGAGCTTATCCTTGTAGTCCTCTTAATGTTGTGCATTACAGCGCTTTTCAGCAGGTCAAGATATTTCTCGCTGGAAAGCAGGTGAATGGCGCCAATAAACCCGGTAAGAAAATCATCGGCAGATGGGGTAAGGCCAGGCCCGAATCCCACCATTTCGCCAAGGACATCTTTAAGACCATATTCGTCAAGGGCTTTCAGCCTGCAAAGAAATGTATTGAGCCTCGGCCTCATATAGGCAACATAAAGGTTGTCTGAAGCCCCGGCAGGAAATGGAATGGAGGCCAGGCCGTATGCTGCATATTCCTTTAAACCATCTTTTAAAACGGCTGTATTTTTTTGTATAAAGCCTGTCTCTATATTCATAGCCCCAGTCTTTAAGCTGCCGTCCCAGAGGGCAGCACTGCCGGTGTCTATCTCCTCTGGTACCCCTGCAATGCTAATCCTCAAGTCAGAATACCATACCCTCTGTCCCGGATATAGGCCAAGTCCAAGCAATGAAAAATCCCTTGGTACGTCCAGGACTATCCCATAGGGATTGTTTCCAATTACAGGGTTAAGCAGGGATATCATCATTTCACCAAAATCTATATTGGCGGCCCTTTCAAATACAGAATGAATCGTACCCGTGAGGTCCCTATCTCTTGCAATTCTTACTGATATACTTGATGATCTAATCAAGATTTTTCACCTATCCTCAATTATCCTATTCTATTTTGAGGACGGATTCCCTTTGTAGAATTACTCTAAAAATCATTCTCCAAAAGCTCCATAATCTTTAAGGCTATGCTCATGTTCATCCTGTCTACGGGGTCTTCCAGGTCTCTGCCCGATATCTCTTTTATCCTCTGCAGCCTGTAAAGTACAGTATTATAGTGGGTATAAAGAATATCGGACATCTTTTTAAGATTGCCGTTGGCCTCAAAAAAAGCCTGCAGGGTCTTTATAAGTTCTGTATCGTGTTTGCTGTCATAATCTTTTATGGGCTTTATGGTCTCGTTATAAAACCTGTTCAGCTCATCCCTATCGTTAGAGGCAAGGAGCCTGTATATACCAAGGTCTTCGTAAAAAATAACCTTCTTATCCTTAAAGACCCTGGCTATAGACAGTACTACTGTGGCGTCCATGTAGCTTCTCCATAACTCATTAATGCCGCTGTATACCCTGCCTGCAGTTATGACCAAATCCACACAGGGCAGAGCCGCCTTTACTGCCCTGTAGACGGCATCCACCGTTTCTGCAGGATTTTCTCTCTCTTCCATCAAGACAGCCACATTTCCTCCCCTGGTGCCAATGAAAAAGCTGAGCTTTCTTACGGAGAGCTCCCTGGAAATAATGGCCATAATACGCCCGAATATGTCCTGTATATAGCTGTAGTTGTTATATGTCTTATTCATTGCATCCGTTTCCTGCAGATGGACTATATATGCCCTGTATACCCTGTTTACATCAAATCCGAAAGATTCCGCCCTTTCCAGAGCCATCCTCCTCAATACCTCATCGCTGGACAGGAGGTCATCTAAAAACTCGTTTTTGTAGCGTTTAATTACCCCCGATACGGCACTCTCACGGGTAAACTCAAATGCGGCTACAGTGGACGATATCTCCGCAGCCCGTATATCCAGAGGACTTATCCCTCTGTCTTTTTCAAGCACATAAAGAAAGCCAAAGAACTGGTCTCCTGCCCTCACAGGTACCGTAAGCCTCTTAAATTCCCTTTTCCCTATTTTTATGGTACCGTATTCATATTGCCGCATCCCACGGTCTATAATGTTGTTTTCCTCCAGTCCCTTTATATATCCTGCAGTTAATTTCAACTCCTCTTCATCAAGGCCAGCGGAAAATGTCCTGCTGTAGACCATATCCCTCAGGAGGACTGGTTTGCCTGTCATTTCATAAAGCCTTGTCACAATATCCTTCAGCCCGCCGCCGTTTAAGACAAGTTGCATAAGATTTTCATGTATAACGTCCTGCTTTTCCAGTATCATGGCCTGTCTGTTGACTATTTCAGAGAGTATGGAGCCTATGACATCGCTGAAGGATACCTCATAAGAAATTTCGATGATGGGGAAATTCAGCCTATCAGCCATAGCCAGCATCTCTGCATCAATGGATTCCAAGTATCTCCTTGGTTTTATACCTATGGCGGCCAGGCCCTTATCATCAAGGTGTGGTATGAGCTCCCTCTGCGCCTGTATATTATCCCTGAGGGAATAGAAGGCCGTCACCAAAAACTCCCCCGGTTTTACCCAGTCTATGATATCCGGTACCTCCATCACATTGACGCTGGTTATAACCCTGTCAAGCCCCTTTTCTCCGGCTACCACCCTGCTGCTCTTAAAAACATCCAGCTCAAGGGCCTCTTTAACTGTTATTCCTCTCTCCCTCAGCATATGACCACCCCATTATTTCTTTTAGTGGCCTGGCTGTTGCCCCCTTATACGCCGCCATCATTTCCGACACAATGCTCACTGCTATCTCCTCCGGCGTCTCTGCTCCCAGGTCCAGCCCCACCGGTGCACTTACCCTTTTGAGTTTTTCAATATCATAGCCTGCCTCCAGTAAAGAGTTCATGGTGTTCCTCACCTTTCTCCTGCTTCCTATCATGCCTATATAAAATGCAGACAAATCCAGCACCTCTGTCAGGACCTCCCTGTCATACCTGTGGCCTTCCGTGGCTATGATAACGGCATGAGATGGCGTTATCCTCACCCTCTTTATACCCTCAGTGTAGGCAGCACATATCAGTTCTGCAGCTCCTGGATACCTCTCCCGGCTTGCAATTTCCTCCCTATCATCCACCACGATATAGTCATAGCCCAGGAAATCCAGAAAGCGCGATACTGCATACCCTACATGCCCGCCCCCCACAAGCACTGCAGTCAATCTGCTCTTTATTACCTCAAAGAATATCTCCGTTGTACCACCGCACTCAGAATCCAGACCGCTCGGCACCTCTTTAGCCAGGATGTATTCCTTTTTAAAGGACTCCCCCTTATTTATGGCTTCCAGGGCATCACTTATCACCCGCTGCTCCAGTCCACCACCTCCTATGGTACCGATGGTACTACCATCATCGTAGACTATCATCTTGGCATTATGTCTTGGTGTAGACCCCTTTGTGGATATAATAGTGGCTACACATAGATTCTTCCTTTCCTCTACAGCCTTTGCAATCTCCTCATATATGCCCATTGAGTTCATCTCCTATCCTTATATAATCCTCCGGTGTGTCAATATCTATCAATACAGAACTGTCAAACTCCACTTTTATAACTCTTTCAGGGTGTGAAGCGATAATCGGCCTGGCCCCCATATCATCGCCAAGGCTTAAAAGCTCATTATAGTACTCGCCGCCAATCAATACGGGGTGTCCTTTTTTCCCACCATATACCGGGACTACTATATCTCCCCTGTCCTTAAAGCAGCTAATGAGCCCATCTATTATATCTTGCGTTATAAATGGCATATCTCCAAGGATGACCATATAGCCGTCAAAAATACCCATCTCCGACACGCCTTTAACTATGGATGAGGCCATTCCGTCCTTAGACCTATCATTGAAAACCGTCTTTATGCCCCGTGCCTTCCCTATTTCCGCCACATATTCCCTTCTGTAGACCATGATAACCTCTGCAAGGTTTGAACACACCGAAGCGTCTATAACCCTCTCAATAATCCTGCTGCTTCCAAAAGGCAGCATGAGCTTATCCTGGCCCATTCGCGTAGAAAACCCCGCAGCCAGTATTATCCCCGCTATATCCATGATGCCGTCCCCTTACGGCTTGCCAAAGGGGCATACAGGATAATGGCAGACCTCGCACTTCTGACAGAGCCCCCCATGGGATAGTCTCACTATATCCCTTCGAGTAATCCTCAAGCCGGCCAATGCCCTGGGATATAATATGTCAAAGATTGTCCTCTTATCAAAAATCCCGCATGCAGGTACACCCAGTATGGGCACATCCCCCAGATAGGCCATCATGAATACCCCGCCCGGCAGTACGCCAGTACCATATTTCACTATCTCCGCTCCTGTATTCCTTATCCCATCCGGTGTAGCATCATCGGCATCCACAGCCATACCCCCACCGGTGCATATTATCTCCGCCCCTCTATCTACGAGACTTAATATGGCTGATGTAATCTTATCCGCATCATCGGGGCAGTATATGACATCCAAGAATTCACCACCGTATTCTGCAAGCTTCTCCTTGAATACAGGCAAAAAACCGTCCTTTATCCTCCCATAGTAGACCTCATTGCCCGTTATCACAAAACCAACCTTTTTATTCATGAAGGGAAGGACATAGAATATCCCTTTTCCTCCGGCTATTCTCTCTGCCTCATCTATCCTATCAGCCTCTATTACCAGAGGTGTAATCTTGCAGCTTGCCACATGCTTCCCGGCTTTTACAGGGGTATAGTCGTGTATGGTGGATATGGTAAGCCCGTCTATATCCGAAATATCATACAATTTTTCCAGATCCACCCTGAAGAGCCCGTCACTTTTCGCCCGAAACTCCACCTTTCCCTCCTTAGGTTCATTCATGGAAAGACTTTCCCCTCCAATGGCCATAGCCAGCCTTGAGGCTGCAGCATTTTCATGGAGATAACCCTCCTTGAGTTCCATCACATAAATGTGGTCTTTGCCCATGCTCTTTAGTACCTCAATATCATCGGCAGTTATAACATGTCCCTTCTTAAACTCTACCCTCTTTATCTCGCCCGGCACTATCCTGGTGAGGTCATGGGAAAGCACCATTCCCACCGCCTCTTCCACTGAAACAATCTTCATCTGATTCCCTCCAGATTGTATATTTTTAATATTAATTCGATACTCATGATGGATTTCCTTTATTTAAAATCAATAATTTGTAAAAAGTACACAAATGTTAGGTACTCAATTTTTCTTTAAAAACCCATGGCAATAAGCTACAATTAAGATAAGTAAAAAGAAGGGGGCATCCATATTGAAAATAATAACAAGACCGGAAGAGAGCTTTGCCAATGAGACTGTATATTATGCGGCTAACCACTACATAGCCCTACCTGAAATCGACACCAGCGGCGCTATAAAAAGCATTAATGCAACATCGATTTATAACAAGGGCCTTATTGAAATCAGAGGTAACAATTATCTTTTAAAGCCCACCTTTTACATCAAGGGAAAAGAAGTAAAACCCATCGAGGTATCAGTAGAGCTGGAGCTATACTACATACCCGTGTTCAAGTTCATATTTGATGGTTTTGATGTATCAGCAAAGATATACTGTGATATTCATGAGAAAGGTTTCGTCTATGAACTTAAAAGCAGCATAGATCTGGATGTATGGTTTGATCTGTGCCCTGATGAGGTAAACCTCTTAAGATTTAATACCCATCGATGCTACGGTATCAAGGAGGTTTTTGCCGATAAATGGCTTAAGAATCCATGCATATCCTTAGATGGCTACAATTTATCCCTGGCTATGGCCGTTGGCGGGGATAATGATTTTCACTGTGAATTTGAAGAAAAAACTATGGATATAAAAGCCAGTATGTCTATTGGAGCCTTTATTAGCCTTAAAACAGGTGTCAAAAACGCTCTATATGTATGTCTCAATGCCGACGCCGACGGTGCCAGCACCACCCTTATCCACTTCAGACGTAAGGGCTTTGAAAGGATATACAGTGAACTTATTTCGTCCTTAAATAGACTGATAATTGACCATGATAACATCAACATAAAAAAGCTGATCAACCAGAATCTTTTATTCAATTATTTTTTCAGTGTATCCCGAGACTTCTATACAGACAGGCTGACTGCCATGACATCCAGGAGCAAACGATACTATGTATCCGGTGCATTCTGGGAAAGGGACAGCTTCCTCTGGTCTTTAAGGGCAATAAAGCTCTGCGACAGGGGTCTGCATAAGAAGCTGTATCGGGAACTTCTGCTGACCCACAGCAGAAATGCAGGCGACCATGCCCATTATATAGATGGAAGCGTGCTGTACCCCGGGTTTGAACTGGATGAGGCAGCCTCCTATTTCATTGACCTTGATTTTGAGGACTCCTTCTTTGACAATGACGTATTAAAAGCTTTCGGCCGCATTGTGGAGAGGATAGAGAAGGAATACGACAGCGAGATGGGGCTTTACAGGACATTCCTATTGCCATCTGATGACCCGGCAGACCATGATTTCGTCCTCATAGATAATGTAATACTGCTCAAGGGGTATCAAAACCTCAAAGAACTATATACAAGACTTGGCAGAGATACTGCACTTTTAACAGAACGTATCGAGACAGTAAAAGAAAACCTGCATAAATTCATAAGGAATGTGGATGGCAAAAGGATATATGCATGGTCCATTGATAAAGATGGAAGCTGCAGGCTGTATAACGACCCGCCAGCCAACCTGGGCACCCTTGTATTTTATGGTATGCCTATGGACGATGTGTTTATCAATACCGTGGAGTATTATTATTCAAGCCGTTACCAGTATTACGATGGCGATGCACGGTTTAAGGAGCTGGCCTGCGACCACCATCCCAACACCCCATCTGGATTGGGCCTCTGCGGCAGCCTATTAAACCCGATCAAAAGAGACGAGGCTCTGGATATAGTGTTAAATGCACCCTTCGACAATGGTATACTCTCAGAGAGTTTTGATAAAAACACCGGAGAGGCAAGGACAGGTATGGGATTTGCCACAGGAGCCGGCTATCTGGCCTTTGCTCTATATAAGTCACTGGTGGAGGTATTGTGAATATGGTGAGGGTCTCCATGCTTCAGGTCCACTTTAAGGATGCTGGCAGATTGAAAGAGGATTTATTCAGGTATACAGACAGTTTAGAAACAGACCTGCTTGTCCTTCCGCCCTTTATCGGTTCAGTCTTTCAGGATGCAGGGGAATACATGAACTTTTTTAAAGGTTTTTCCAGAGATAGAAAGTACCTTATTGTGCCAGGCAGTTTCTATGAAGATGGCTACCACAAGGCCGTTATAATGCTTGAGGGGAGGGTTATACATCAGCAGTGCCAGACTCATCTATCCGGCCCGGAGGAGGGTTATCTTAAAAGAGGTGATTCTCTGGATATATGCGAGTCCTCTATAGGGCGATTGGGCATACTCATGGGCAACGACTGCTACCATCCTCAGACAGGACGGATACTCGGCCTTCAGGGTGCCGATATTGTTATCGGCCTTTATACAGCGGAAGGCATATACAACAGGTGGTTGCAGATTTCCGGTATTTGGCAGCAGGTACAGCAAAACCAGTTTTTTGCGGTGGAGTGCTCTGCCAATGGATATATAAACGGCAAATGGTACTCCGGAAGGGGCATTATGCACAACCCAATATGGGATGGTTCGGATGGGTTCTTGGAGGAAATGCCTGAGAATATGGAGGGGCTCATTACATGCAATCTTGACTTTGAAAAGCTGAAGCAGTTGATTAAAAACTACCCTCTCTATAGATACCTCAACAAAGAGCTATACAGGAAGGAGATGGGATACTGATGGGGCTTTACGACATAGCAGCAAAGGCATTTTTATCATTCAGGTTTCGTTCGGCACCTCTAAAAAGGTACATAGAAAGGCTTGGCATAACCGGGTTTGATCGCCATGGCCGCCTCATAGCTGCCGCTGCCCAGGTAGAGTTCAAACTGCATAAAAGTCCTGTAGAGTATTTTGAACATATGAGGGGCCTGGCCGAAAAAGCAGCTATACAGGGCGCCTCCATTATGGCCTACCCTGAGAATATACACCTGCCCCTCTTTGGCCTTATCCCCGGTATTGAAAAGCAGTTTGCAGAGGAATCACCGGATACAGGCAATGACGAAAGAGCATCATTGATGCTTTTAGGCCCCTACGTCAAAAACATATACCTCGAGGTATTCAGTTCCATAGCAAAGCTCTACGGCATGTATGTGATGGGCGGCAGCATCACAGTCCCTGAGGATGGCGAACTTTACAACATCGCCTATCTGTTCGGCCCCGACGGCAGCCTAATAGGCACCCAGAGAAAGCTCCACCTTACACCGGAAGAAGAAAACATAGGAGTAAAGGCCGGTGATACCCTCAATGTATTTGAGCTTCCTTTCGGCAGGGTTGCCCTGCCTGTATGCATGGATGCCACATACTATGAGACATTTGAGATAGCCAGGATGAAAGGGGTAGATATAGTGCTGCTACCTATATCCAATCTTGAGGATTATGAATTTTATCGGGCCTTGCGCGGGATATGGCCGCGCGTACAGGAGAGCCGGATAATAGGGATAAAAAGCGCCCTGGCCGGAAAGGTAGCCATATTCAACTTCACCGGCAGGGCGGGCATATTTGCCCCCATAGATTTAACTCCAGACGGGAACGGGGTTATAAATGTTTCCCCAAATTATCTCGGAGATGATGTGGTCGTTGGAGAAATTGACATAGACGCTCTCAGAAGATATAGAGAAAATGATGCCCTCCTGAAAGACAGAAACGAGGGACTATACCGTAAATATTTCAGTATATTATACAGGGATTGAGGTGAAAAATATGAGAATCAAAAAGTATCTTATGTATCCTATAGCCTATTTTGGCATAAGCGTATTGATGCAGTCGCTGGTCTCATGGTATGCCTACTTCTATGCACCGCCCAAAGACAATCCCTATGGTCTAGTGCCGCTCGTACCCATAGGACTTGTTGGTATAGCAATGATTATTGGGCGTATTGTCGATGCTGTAACAGATCCTCTGGTTGCCTACTGGAGTGATAACCTTAAAAGCGGGATGGGACGCCGAAGGCCTTTCCTCATATTCGGAGTTGTCCCCTTTGTTCTTTCATATATACTGGTCTGGCATCCTATGGTAGGATATGAGAGCATCCTGAATTTCATATATTTATCTGTTATGCTTGCATTGTACTTTACCTTCTTTACCATATATGTGGCCCCTTACCTTGCCTTACTGCCAGAGATTGCAAAAGACCCTGATGAAAGGGCCACTGTTTCTACATACCAGTCTGTCTTCAACACCATAGGGCTGTTATTTCAGGGTGTCGCCTGTCCCATACTGATAGCCCAGTTCGGAGTGCAGGCTATGGGGATAATACTCGGGCTTCTGTCCTTTATGACACTTTTGATGCCTATACATTTAAAAGAAGAAAAAACGACAAGGTATGAAAATAAGTTCAGTATAAAGGAAAGTTTCATAATGACCCTGAAGAACAGAGAGTTTCTGATATATGAAGCATCCAACCTGTTTTACTGGTTTGGGATAAACATGGTGACCATAGCCCTGCCCTATGTGGCCTCTGTGGTCATGGGGCTTAAAGGCTTTGAAACAGCCCTTCTGCAGGGCCTGCTGTTTATTGACGCCATTATTATCTCTCCATTAATACTCTTGTGGATTAAAAGGTACGGGAAAAAGCCTGTTTACAACATATCCATGGTGGTATTTGCCGTATGCCTGTTTGTAATGTATTTCGTTGGAAAACCATATCTCTTTTTTAATGAGAAGTGGTTTGGGTTTCTTGTGGTCGGCCTGGCCGGTTTCCCCCTATCATCGGTATTTATAATCCCCAACGCCATTATAGCGGACATTACGGATATAGATGAGATGTCCTGCGGCCAGCGCAGGGAAGCCATGTTCTTCGGTGTGCAGGGCTTCCTGGTAAAATCAGTCATCGGCCTCTCTTCATTCTTTACTACCGGCATACTCTTTAAATACTTCGGTTACAATGTGGGCAGCTCTCATGGCATATCCCTTTCCATAATAACAGCCGGTATATGTGTAATAATAGGCCTTATTATATTCAGAGGCTACAGTGTAGAGGAAGGTAAACTTAGTGAGAGTTATAAAGAATACAGGGCATCTTTATAAATTCATCTAATATATTACTCACATGGAAATTATATATACTTGTGATATATTTCTAAGTCATATAAAATTGTCTTAGTATTTTCATGGGGGGATACACTTGAAGAAATACATCAGAGCAGTATATTTTACACTCATTATGTCTTTGATACTTTCACTTTCTATACATACAGCCACAGTAAAAAGCGCTGATCGGATTACTGTAATGGGATACGCAACAAAGGATTATCCCACAGACTACGCATCGATACAATCTATAAACACCAATAAGGGAAAGTTTGACATGGTCTCCTCTTTTTCTTATCTCATATCAAAAGACGGCCTTAAGGGCAACGACCATTCAGAGATTATAAAGGCATCATTGAATAACAGAGCTAAACCGCTCATGGTGATACACAACTACAGCCACGGATTTAGCTCCAAACTGGCCGAGGATGTTCTCTCCTCACCTGAAAGCCGCAAGCAGCTCATCGATGCGATTATGGACAAGATGAAACTGGGTTTTGAGGGTGTAAATATAGATATAGAGGGTATTCCCTACAGCCTGCGTGATGAATACAATACTTTCTTAGAAGAACTAAAAGATAGGTTTGATGGTGAATATATCCTTACAGCAGCAATACCGGCCAAGACCTTTGATAACAGAGATGGATGGTCAGGCGGTTTTGACTACAGCAAAATAGGCAAAATAGTGGATTATGCTATGATAATGGCATATGACGAGCACTGGCCTGGAGGACTACCTGGACCAATAGCATCCATAGGCTGGGTGGAGGGTGTGGTAGAATATGCAGTGGATAACATGGACCCGGACAAGATTTTACTTGGCCTGGCCGCATACGGTTATGACTGGTCTGAGGTAGGAACCAGTGTCATCAACCAAAAAGATGCCGACAGACTTACAAACCTGCCCGGGGCTAAGGTCAAATTTGACAGCAGGGCAAAAGAGGTTAACGTAGAATACTACAAGGATGGGTACAAACATGTAGTCTGGCTGGAGGATGAGCACAGCATAGGGCATAAGATAGACCTGGTTAAAAAATACGGCCTGGCCGGTGTAGGAATATGGAAACTTGGTAATGAGGACAGCAAATTCTGGGATGTACTCATGGGCGATGAGAAATACAACTATATAGCATTTAACGATGTCATAGGCCACTGGGCCGAGGATGAAATCATCAGTCTCAAATCGAAAGATATTATTAATGGATATGAGGATGGGGGTTTTCATCCGAACTATACCGTGACCAGGGCCGAGTTTTCAAAAATGCTGAGTACTGCCTTAAATCTCAATAATCAGGATACGTCTTTTAGAGACACATCATCCCACTGGGCCAGGGGATACATTGGAGCACTACAAAGCAGGGGCATCATAACCGGATATCCAGACAGGAGCTTTAGGCCTGACAGTAAAATCACCAGGGAAGAGATGGCCACAATCGTTGCCAAGTCATTAAACTTAAAGCCGAAAAACAGCCATATATTCAAGGATACCGGTAAATCATGGGCAGAGGGATACATAAATGCAGCCTATGAGGCTGGACTTATTAAAGGCTATTCAGACGGCAGGTTTAAACCATATAGCTATGCGACAAGAGCAGAGACAGCTGCGATGATTAATAACCTGCTTAAAATCATAGAGGGGAATTAGCCCCTCTATGATTTTATTTTGCGGATTCTATTAAATTATTTTTTATTTCGCTGACGTATCAACACTGCTGCACTAATACTATAAGTATGATTATAGCATGCAACAGATACTTTTTCATAATGCCATCTGCTCTCTACTTAAATATGCCTAAATAATAACCTAAAAGGCATTCGTGGTAACCGTAAATGATAGTATCTCATCTGCTTTTTCCCGTATAAGTTATATAAGAACGGCCGTAGATAAAGTACCAGACGGAAAACATCAAGGCGATCAGTCCGCCAAAGATAAAATATATATTGGCGGTCATGTAGCTTAAAAGCACGCTGGCAACAGCAATGCTGAGTGGTACGGTTGTGGTCCCTATAACCCCCAGTGTGCTTAACACCCTCCCCAAAAAATCCCCGGGCGTAGTCTTTTGTATAAGTACAGATATAATCACATTAAGTATTCCTGCACCTACCCCCACCACAGCCATTGTAAATACAGCATAGTAAAGGTTTTCAAAAATACCCATTGTGGCCAGGCCGACACCTATTGCAACAATGCCAGCACCTATCAGCATACCAAAGCCCAGATATTTCACAATGATATTAACTACAGCAGCACCTATCAATGACCCGACAGAAAAACCTGAGAGCATCATGCTGTATCCCGTAACCTCCATTTTCAATGCATGGTTGGAGTAAACCGGAAGTACTACATTGAGTGGCCCCAAAAGGCCATTCAAAATAAACATCAAGATCAGCATGAGTTTTAAATCCTTTTTCCCGGCCACATATGTTATCCCCCTCGAGAGGTCGGTAAAAAATAACTTAAATCCCTTTGCTTCCGTTGTTTTATCAACCCTCAACTCAGTATGTATAAAAAGCGTAAGCAGGGCTCCTATGAAAAAAGAAAGGGAATCAGCATATATCGTTGCAATAGTCCCAAATAAACGCACAATTATTCCTGTTAAAGCAGGGCCCACAATGCCAATAATCTGCGTTGTAGTATTCAAGGCAGAATTGGCCAGTACAAGTGAATCTCCGTCCACTATCTGAGGGAGTATTGATCCGGAAGCGGGTCGATAAAACTGGCCTATTGTGGAAAGTAAAAACGTAATTATATAAATTCCTATTAGTGACCAATTGGCATTATTTATAAATGCCGGAAGGATTAATAGAATACCGCCGCGTGTCATATCACTTAAGACCATAATCGTTTTCCTGTCATATCTGTCTGCCGCAATCCCACCTATGAAGCCAAATATCCACGATGGCAGAAAAAACATTATAAGGTTCATGCCCATGGCTATAGTTGATCCTGTCTTATCATAGATGAGTAATGTAAGCCCTATCTCAAAAATTGCGTCGCCCAGAAGGGATATGGTCCTGGCACACCATAGAAAATCAAATGAACGATTTCTTATTAAACTGAGGTTCACCGGCAACACATCCTTTTAGTTATAATTAATTAACGTATAATTAACAACAACTGAATTGGAACATTTATTCTTTATTAATTATAACATATAAAACTCTGAGTAATGTTATATTTTAAAGGGATATCAAAAAATTTTTGTGACTGCATATTATTTCGAATCCTTTATAGCAGATCAAATAAAAAACTTCGGCTACTCCAAAAGCAACAAGGTAAATCAGTTACAGGTCGTTATGGGCCTTCTCACAGATGGTAATGGTATCCCCATAAGTTATGAACTTTTTCCTGGAACCTCAGATAAGACCCTATCTCCTGAAAGAGTAATTGAAATCTACAATGGACTATGGAAGATAGAAGAAAGCTTCAGGATATTAAAATCCAACTTTGAAGCAAAACCTATATTTGTATGGACAAAATCAAATATTGAAGGGCACTTCGTTCTTTGCTACCTGGCATTAGTAATACAAAGGTACTTAGAATATATATTGCAGCAAAAGAATTTAAAGATATCTACAGAGAGAATTCAAGAGGCATTGAAAAGTGCACCTCACCATAATTACAAAGCCGGATAGTAATAAACAATACTATTTTAAGAGCAAGTCAAATGAAGACTACAAAATGATAAGAAAAGCACCGGGACTCCCAGATATCCCTCGATATGGAAAACTAAAAGAGATACATGCATAGTATATATACCTCTAAATAATTGTTAAGCTCCCTAAAACGTTTATATATCAACATCTTAGGGAGCTTTTACTGTGTTGCAACTGCAAAAGTCAAAAACAAGACTCTATCTACTCTATTTCTTCAGTTGTCGACTTGACTGGAGTATGTTCTTTATTATACAACACTATTTTTTAGTCAACTAAACATATCGCTGGCTAGTCTAGTTAATCTAAAATGATTGCTATTAGTGAACATAGTAGGTTTCGTGGCAATTCGGACCAACAAGCCACGGGAAAACGCCAAGAGTTCCGCTTCCCGAAAGAGTGGCCAAATATGTCTTTCCCCTTGTAAGGCCACTGAAATACTCATTGTCTGAGATAGTGCCTGTGCCGGCGCCACTTACCCAAAGAGTTTTTACAGTCTTATTTGTGCTTATATCTTTAATAGTGATGGTCCCAGCAAAGGTGCAGTAATCGTCAGAGTCAGGGCTTATCCTCCAATAGATTTGTCCACTATTAATCCAATGGATAGTAGCAGAACCTGCATTACCGACAATGGTTGTATTTGGTTGGTAGCCGGACTGATAAACTTTTTTATAAATCATGGCAACGGTAGTTTCCTCATTGTTGACAGTAATACCGCCATTATCATTGATAGTGGATAAAATCGATGTTTCGACCTGCGCTATTGGACTAGGCTCGGCAGGAAAGGTAATAATGCCAAAAGACATGACCATAATCACTGAAAGAAGAATAGGAATAAACGTTTTGAACTATCTCATGTTGTATACCTTATTTCTTTAATTTTATTTATATCTTGAAGTATCCAGCGACATACTTCCCGATACCTAAATTAGATGTTGATAATCCTGATAGTCAAGATCAACAACAATCTTGCAACGGACAATAGCGTGATAGTTTTTTAGATCTAATCAAATTTCACTATTGCCGCTACAGACAACAGATTTTATTTTTGCTTTTTTTGGTAGTTGCCGATAGATATTATTACTTCTTCTCCAGCCTTCAATTTATTATATATCCGAACGACATTTTTTTGTTTCTCCTCTGTTGGAGTTGACTGATAAATAACCAGTCCATCATCATATTCAACATTGTCAACATCAAAAGGAATTCCACTTAAAAGTATTAATCTTTCTTCCATGCAAATCCTCCTCTATTTACTGATGTAAAATAAGTATGGGTTCCTTTGTAACTAATTCCGACTCCTATGGTAGTCTTTGTGTAACTTACCCTTCATGCATAGTCGTTTTCATTAATTTGCATTATATGCCAGTAATCGGTTCTGAAATAAACATAAACGTTATTTCTTAGCTGTTTTTTACATTCATTTATCCGAAAAGGTTGGAAGGTTCACCGGTAATACACCTTCTTTTAATTATAATTAATTAACATATAATTAATAACAATTTAATTGGGAAATTTATTCTTTATTAATTAAAACATATATAATCGCAAGTGAAGATATACTTTTACGGAATATCAAAAAATTTTTTGAAGGTATTACCGGCAAAATAAAAAAGCTGCCATTAAGGCAGCAAATAAACTATTTCTTGACAATTTCAGCTTCCCAATACTCTTTTGCTTTTGTCATCCTCTCAATCTCTTTCTCCCTTTCCACGATGATGTCGTGATACATAATCTCGCACCCTTCTACAGGTGCATCCTTGGCATACTCCTTATAGAGTTCCAGGTTCCTTTTCTCCATCTCTATGGCCTTTTTAAGATTTTCTACGTGCCTTTCTGGATTTCCCATATTCTAATTTCCTCATAAACAAAATGAATCCCCATTTAAGTAAAAACTCAAATGGGGATTGACGTTACAGCATTTCTCTTGCTGCCTTTACTATCTCCTCTGATGTGAGGCCGTACTTCTTTAAGAGCTCATCGGGTGTACCTGACTCGCCAAATGTGTCCTTAACCCCTATCCTCTTTACCCTTGCCGGGTAATTTTCTGATAGGACCTCACATACTGCTGAGCCCAGTCCTCCATATATGTTGTGTTCTTCGCATGTAATGACCCTGCCTGTCCTCCTGGCAGTGTCTATTATGAGTTCTTTGTCTATGGGTTTTATGGTGTGTATGTCTATGACTTCGGCTGTTATACCTTCTTTTTGTAGCATGTCTGCTGCTTCTATTGCCTTTGATACCATTATTCCTGTGGCTATTATGCTTATGTCTCTTCCTTCTTTTAGCCTTATGCCCTTGCCTATCTGAAATTCCTGTGTGTCTTGATATATTACGGGTACTGATGGTCTACCCAGCCTTATATATACAGGGCCTTTGTATTCTGCTGCAAGTTTTATGAGTTTTGTGGCTGAGGTGGCGTCTGCTGGTACTATAACGGTCATGTTGGGCAGGCCCCTCATGAGGGATATGTCCTCTAAGGCCTGGTGGGTGGCTCCATCCTCTCCTACAGTTAATCCGGCATGGGTAGCTGCTATCTTTACGTTGAGGTTGGGATAGCATATGGAGTCTCTTACCTGGTCATAGGCCCTGCCTGTGGCAAATACTGCAAAGCTGCTGGCAAAGGGTATCTTGCCGCATGTGGCCAGGCCTGCTGCTGTGCCTATCATGTCTTGCTCTGATATGCCCATGTCAAAGAACCTATCAGGGTATGCCTTGGCAAATTCGTTGGTCTTGGTGGATTTGGATAGATCTGCGTCTAATACTACTATGTCCTTGTTTTGTGAGCCGAGTTCTAAGAGGGTTTTGCCGTAGGCGTCTCTTGTGGCTATCTTATCCAATCCTCTCACCTCTTTCTTTTAGCTCTGCTATGGCTTTTTCCATTTGTTCCTTATTAGGTGCTGTACCGTGCCAGCCTACCTGGTTTTCCATGAATGATACACCCTTGCCCTTTATGGTGTCTGCTATTATTATCGTAGGTTTACCCTTTATTGTTTTGGCCTCTTCTATGGCATCTATTATTTGTTCTATGTTGTGACCATCTATCCTTATGGTGTGCCAGCCAAATGCCCTCCATTTGTCTTCTATGGGTTCTATATTCATTATATCTTTATTGGGACCGTCTATCTGAAGACCGTTGTGGTCCAAGATGGCTGTTAGGTTGTCCAGTTTGTAGTGAGCTGCTGACATGGCAGCCTCCCATATCTGTCCTTCCTGGCATTCTCCATCTCCCAAGACGGCGTACACCCTGTAGTCTTTATTATTGAGTTTGCCTGCTATGGCCATGCCATTGGCTGTAGAGAGGCCCTGGCCCAGTGAGCCTGTGGTCATGTCTACTCCCGGTGTATCGTTCATGTTGGGGTGGCCCTGGAGCCTGGAGTTTATCTTCCTGAATGTCTTTATTTCTTCTCTTGGGATAAATCCTTTTTCAGCTAAGGCTGCATACCATACCGGTGTGGCATGGCCCTTGGACATTACAAGCCTATCCCTGTCTTCCCACCTGGGATTATCTGGATCTACATTCATTTCTTTAAAGTATAGCACCGTCAGGATATCTGCAGCAGAGAGTGAACCTCCCGGGTGGCCGGACTGGGCTTCGTAGGTCATTTCTATTATGTCTATCCTTATCTGGTTGGCTATCCTTTCCAGTTCCTTTGTATCCAAGTACATCCTCCTTCCTTTATTCAAACTTTTTCTCTACATATTCAATGGCTGCCGTGGCGGCTATGGCGCCGTCGGCTGCTGCTGTTATTACCTGCCTTAATCTCTTTTTGCGGCAGTCACCTGCAGCAAAGATACCCTCTATGTTTGTCTCCATATCCTCATTGGTAATGATATATCCCTGCTCGTCCATCTGGACTTTATCTCTTAGTATCTCAGTCTGAGGTATCGTACCTATGAAGACAAATACTCCATCTGTCCTGTATTCGGTAAGCTGGTTGGTCTTGACGTTCCTCAGTATGACCCTCTCCACCAGGCCATCACCCTCTATCCTATCTACAACGCTGTCCCATATAAAGTTTATCTTTGGATTGGCAAAGGCCTTTTCCTGATGAAGCTTCTCTGCCCTGAGCTGGTCTCTTCTATGGACTACAGTTACCTTGCCGGCAAACTTGGTGAGGTATATGGCCTCCTTAACGGCGGAATCGCCTCCGCCGACCACCACAACCTCTAGGTCTGTGAAGAAGTCAGCATCACATGTGGAGCAGTATGATACTCCCTTGCCGCGGAACTCATCCTCACCGGGGCATCCTATCTTTTTAGGCTCTGCCCCTCCGGCAAATATTATGGTCTTTGCCTCATATTCACTTTTCCTGGTCTTTATTCTTTTTACGTCGGAGTCTGTATCTATGCCCATGACTTCATCAACTACAAACTGTGTCCCAAAGGATGCGGCCTGTTCCTTCATCCTCTCTACAATCTTAGGACCGGTAGGTTCTTCCATTGAGCCGGGATAGTTTTCCAGTTCTTCTGTGGTAGCGGCCTGGCCGCCAAATTCCTTCTTCTCTATAACCAAAGTATTCAGCTTTCCCCTCGAGGCATAAAGTGCGGCTGAAAGTCCGGCAGGCCCGCCACCTATTATTATGCAGTCATACCTTTCCATGTTTAACCTCCTTCGTTATTGATATATCAAACCATATAATATTATACCGTAAATTTACATTTTCTTAAATCCTTCTCCCATTATTTCATGGGCCTGGAATATAACCACAAAGGCATCGGGGTCTATCTCCCTTATTATATCCTTGAACCGGGTTATCTCACTTCTGGATATTACGCAAAAGAGCACCTTTCTCTCCTTGCCCGTATACCCACCACGGCCTGGAAAGGAGGTGACTCCCCTGCCCAGTTTTGTCAAAATCTCCGCTTCTATATCGTCGCTTAAATCTGATATGACATAGGCTGCCCTGTTTTCATTGGCGCCCTCCTGTATGATGTCTATAACCCTTATGGCTATGGCATCAGCAATGAGGGCATAAAGGGCAAGCTCGGCAGAGAAGGCAAAACCGGCCAGGCCAATAATCATTGCATCTAAAATCAAAAGCAGCATACCGATAGATACCTGAGGGAAAAATTTCCTCAGTATGGCAGCGGCCAGGTCTGTCCCTCCTGTGGTGGCATTGTACTTGAACACCAGACCAAGGCCCACACCCATCAGTATGCCTCCATATACGCCGGCCAGCAGGTCGTCATGGGTGAGTACAGGCAAAAATGACATCAGGTCTATGGTAGCGCCCAAAAGAAATGTAGCATAGAATGTCTTTATGCCAAAATGGGCTCCCAGAAGCAATATGGAGACAATAAATAGAGGAATGTTGAATGCCAGGGTCAGAGCACCTACAGGCCAGCCTGTGTAACTGTGGATGATTATGGCCAGGCCGCTCACCCCGCCCGGTGCTATGTTGTTAGGCGTAAGAAACATGTTAAGGGATAGAGTCATAAGCAGTACCCCGACTGTTATGCCTGTAAAATCGGTTACTGCCTTCCTGACCATATTAATCCTCCAATCCTCTCCTTAAATACTGTCAGTACGAAAAGAGGCAAATTTAACATCCTCTTGTACCTCCACGGTTCCTGTATCAGACGGTACAGCCATTCCAGCCCGAGCTTCTGATAGATGGCGGGCGCACGCTTCACCACTCCGGCTAAGACATCGAAACTGCCGCCCACACCCATCATGACCCTGGCTTTGATTTCAGGATGCCCATAAATCCATTTCTCTTGCTTTGGTGCACCCAGTCCTACAAACAGAAAGTCTACATCCTTACTGTTTATATCCTCTATCATACTCTTCTCTTCCTCACTGTCAAAATATCCATCATGTGTACCTACAATATTGATATCACCGTAAGTGGATGCAGCGTTTTTAGCAGCTTCCTCTGCAACACCTGGTTTGCCGCCTAATAGATATATACGGTGGCCCTTGCCAGGTGCATTTTTGCATATGTAGTTCATCAGGTCAAACCCGGCCACCCTTTCTTTTATCCTGAACCCATATAATCTCGCAGCCATAACCACACCAATGCCATCCGGCACATTGAGGTCTGAAGAGTTTAAAATATCCTTTAATTCCCTATCCCTGTATGCAGCCATGATTATCTCTGCATTGGGCGTATATACAATATGGCGCCCCTCCTCTTTTAAAAAATCCATTATTGTTTTATATGCCTCATCCATGGATACATTGTCTATCCTGACACTTAGTATCTCAACTCTTTCCATACCTTCCTCCGCCAATCAGTGATATAGCCAGTTCACCGTTTTCATGAGCCTTCTGTTTTAAAATTTCCACCTTATCCTTTATCTCACTTCCTACCTTATCCCTTATATCCCATATAGCCTCCACATATTCCACTATCTGGTCAGCTGTAACAGTCTTCATAACCCCTACAGGTTTAACACCGATATCCTTTAGAAAACCGTTTATCTTGGGGTCATAGGATATACCTGCTATGGGACGCCCGGCCAGCGCACCAAATATAAGGGAGTGCAGCCTGACACCTATCACCATCTGTGAAAGAGAAATTATCCCCAGCATGTCCTCGGGGTTGTAGACCTTGGGCAGGATATAATGCGGGCACTTCATAAAATCTGCTATACTCCTGCTTTCTTCAATATCAGACTCATGGAAAGGGCAGAATACTATTTCTGCCCCCGTCTTTAAATATATCTGGTCCAGGGCTTTAGCCATCTCCACCCTGAAGAGCTCATTGTTGTACCAGTCTCTTGGAGCAACCAGTATATAGTCGCTGTACACACCTTCGCTCTTGAGCAGTTCTTTTATCCTGACATCGGGAGAGGGTTCCAGAGTAAAGACCGGATCTGCAGTAATATGCACATTTTTCTCTATACCCAGCTCCTTTAGCAGCTCAAAGGAAGAGTTATCCCTTAGTGTAATCATGTCAACCCTTCTAAGTATAAATGATGTAATTTTCCTATCCGTATTATTTATTAACGGACCCAGCCCTTGGCCATAGACCATTACTTTTTTCCTGAATAGTATGCCCAGGAACACTATGGACAGATAGTACAAGAGGCTTGTCCTGCTGGTAACATCCTGAAAAAGGCTGCCTCCACCGCTTATAAGCATATCACATTTGAATATCGACCTCAATACAGCAAAAAAATCGGTGCGGTTTACCGCCCTTACCCCATACCTCTCTGCTGTCACCTCCGGTCTGGCCGAAAGGACTGTTATCTCCAGAGTCCCATCCAAGGACCTCAGGGTCTTTACTATGGATAGCAGGACAGCCTCATCCCCCAGGTTATCAAAACCATAGTAGCCGGATATCAGCACCTTCTTCAAGCCTCAACACCCCATTTCTCCCTCAGGTACCCAAGGACATATCTTGCAACAGCGAAATAGATAAAGCCGATAACTATACCAAAGACCATGCCGTAGATTGTCCTCTCTATAGAAATACCAAGGGGTGCCCTGAGATGGCTGAATGTATTTACCAGGGATAGCTGCCCTATGCTGGCAAAAACGCCCCAGACAAAACTCCATTCTCTTCTGAACCCCTGATAGACAAACCCAAGCATAAGTATAAGCGCAGGATAGCCGACAAGGAATTCCTTCTCCCTCGGCCTGGCCACCAGTGTATGCTCCAGTAAAGAACGGAACTGCAGCTCTAAATCACTCACACCCACTGCAGGGTTATTGCCGGTCCTGGAAATGTAAATAAACGCAACTGCAGCAGCTATAACAGCCAGGACCACATACCAGACCTTCACATTCAGGTTCAATATATAGGCGATCTTATCCTTCAAGCTCAAATCCTTCCTGAAATATCGGACAAAATACAGCACCAAGAAGTATACCACCGGGGCCACAAAGGATACTTTGACCCCCCTGAAAAAGTCCAGCTTTAAGAGATATTTGCTGTCCGCCATTATAGAGGCTATATACAGAGCACCAACCGCTGAAATCAAAGAGGCTCTGATAAAATTGACCACGGTATATGAGACAAACGACCCTTGTTTTTTCTCACAGACCCTCATTATATAAGCCATAGCTAAGGAAGGAAATATAACCGAAGCTCCTAAGGCCAGGGCCTTTATCCCCAGGTCAAAAAACCTGCTGTAAAGTGTACCAAATGTTATGAGTGCACCCAATGCCATAAGCCCATAGGCTATCATATTGCTTAGTGGTATGAGGGTATCTAAAAACATTACGCTGCCTGCAACCACCCCAAGACCTATAACAACCTGCAGAATTCTCGGCACATGATACTCCTTAAACGGTACGATCTTGCCTATTTCCTCTCCTATGTCATCCATGTATCCCTTAAAAACAGCTATGGTATCGCCGTAAAACTTCACATTGTATTCCCCTGACTTCTCTGCCCTTATCTCAGGCCTTACATATATCATCCTCACGTTCCTGTCTATGACTGCCCTGTACCACTTGTCCGCCATTTCAATCTTATCATAGGCTGCCATCTCCCTGTCGGATAGGCTGAAAAGCTTGAATGCGTTATAACCGGCCTGCTTGGCAAACTTAGTCATGCCCTCCTGGGTCTCATAGTCTTTATCCACAGGCAGCTCAATTATGCCAAAAGCAATCCCTTCCTCCTTAAACCTCCTGCCGGCATAGTTTATCTTCTCCTCATAGCCCAGTACCTCATCCCCGCCAAACACCACCTGGTCTATATTAAAGTCTTTTAGCATATCAATGTATCTATCAATATCAGCATCTCTTAAACCCTCGTAGTTCTCAATCCTGGCTACAGGTATAAGGCCGAAAGACCTTACCAGTTCAAAATCAGCAGTGTCAAATCCAAGCCCATCAATTTCAACATCCTTGACGGGTTTATTGACGGCAAGGACATAATATTCACCATCTGCACTATATACCACATTATCATACCTCTTTGCAAGGGTTTCAGACAGAAACTCATAAATGCTTCTATCCCCCGCAAGTATTACAGTGGAATCAGGTAGAAAACCCTCAGTCTCTGTTAAAACCATCTTTAAGGCAGGATTATCCGATGTCATGCTTAAGGCCATAGCATCCGGACGGGTTATATATGAGAGCTTCCCTTCACCCTGAAGCCTCTTCAGGGTGACCTCGTTTATGGCTATGGAGTTCATCCCTTCAGTCTTGTACTCCCCTATGAGCTCTTCTACGTCCATGTCAGCATAACCGGCAATGGCCTTTAGAGCATACAGGTCACCGGTTATCTCAATATTTTTATAGCCACTTTCCACAGCATACCTTCCATAACCGACAAAAAGTGCAACAATGCATGATAAGATGATTATTCCTATAAGTATCCTGTTCCTCATCAGTCCATCTCCTTGTTTTAAGCTAAGTATATTATACCATTACTTTGCAGATTAAATCGTTAAAAATTAGTAAAAAAATAACCGCAATTAATGCGGCTATTTTGAATATTGACCCCTCACCATAAAAACTGCAGCTGTCTTTGCCACGACACCCCTGCCGTCTGACCTGGGGGCTATGAGCAGATGGTTCGACGGGATCGGTGTACCACTTACCAGGTCTTTTCCGCCTGTGACATCGGATAGTCCGTTAGGGGTTGGAGAATATATGGTCGCTTCTCCTGCCCTTAAGATAATCTCTGCACCTGCTTCCAGGATAATCTTCTCTCCAGGGTTCAGGTTTACCACTTCCAACTCTGTGCCGCCACCCTGGCCTGCTCTGGAAAGCATATCATCCACATACCCTTTAATCTGGCCAAGGGCCTGGTCCACATAGCTTTTAGTGACCACAGGATCTTCCTTAGACCCAGGTACAGGATTTGTATCTGCAAAGGCAACCCCAATTACTAAAAATAGGGATAATACAGCCCCTGCTACTACCAGTATTCTTTTCTTCATTTCCTCTCCCCCAATATTGTTATATTTTAAATCCCTCAACTATCTCCTTAAGCCTTTCTGCAGTATCAGAAAGATCTTCGGCTGTTGCACCCAGCTCCTCCATGGTGGCCGACTGTTCCTCAATGGCTGCAGATATATTGGCGATTTTATCCACCTCATCATTGATATCATCTGTTACACTGGTTATGCTGGCGGTAAGCTCCTCTATGGCAGCGGTCTGGTCCTGGACAGCAGAATCTATGTTATACATAGCAGCACCGATACCCTCTATGGCACCTATTATCTCTGCTATGCCATTCCTGGCCGAGTCAGCTTCCGACACCGAGCTGTCCACAGTCTCCACTGTGACGCTCATGTTCTCTGCCACTTCCCTGGTTATTCTGCTTACATCCTTTATAAGCCTGTCAATGCTTACAGTAGCCTCTCTGGACTCTCCAGCTAGCTTTCTTATCTCATCAGCAACTACTGCAAAGCCTCTGCCTGCCTCACCTGCCCTGGCTGCTTCTATGGCAGCATTGAGTGACAGCAGGTTGGTCTGGTCAGCTATATCCGCTATCGTTCCTGTAAAGCCGGTAATCTTTTTCATCACATCCATAAGTTCTTTAATAGATGCCGATGTCCTATCCACTGACTCCTTTATAGTATTGACCTTGTTTATAATATTCTCCAGGACACCTATTGCAGCCTTAGCCTTCTCTTCTCCCTGGACACCGCCCTCTAAGGCCTGCTGTGTGCTCAGGACAACTGCCTGAGCATTGGATGCCACATTATCAGTAACAGCCTTGGCCTGGTTGAGGTTTTCTGCATTGGTGGTTGATGTAGAGGCTATACTCTCGGCCTGGCTGGATATCTCCTGCACCGAGGCACTTACTTCCTCAACTGCTGCGGCCAGGCCTTCTGACATGCCTGAGACACTGTTTGACGTCTCAACAATCCTCTTTACCAGCTCACCAATCCTCTCCATCATTTTGTTAAAGCTCCCTGCCAGGTTTCCAAACTCATCAATAGCTTTCGTTTGAACCCTGACCGTTAGGTCTCCCTCCTGGGCCTGGCCCATGGCCTTCATCACCTTAGTGAGCTCACTGGAGAACTGTCTGGAGATAAAGAAGGCGATTATAAAGGCAAATATGGCAAATGCTATAATGACATATAAGGTTACATACATTATATATGAACCTGCAGCCGTAAAATCAGATTGAGACAGACCGCGGGCAATAATCCAGCCTGTGATGGGTATGGTATCGTAGAAAACTACCATGTCCTTGCCAAGGATTTTTTCATTAAAATGTCCCGTCTCGTCCTGCAGTTTATCAAAAAGGGACTTGTCCATCTGGTTTAAGATCTGCGCCTTATCATTATGATACAATAAGGTGCCCAGCTTGTCCACCATGGAAATAAAACCATCATCTTCCATCTGTCCTTCCAAGAGTCTTGTAAAGTATTCAAGCCTGTATGTAATAACAGTAGCGCCTATGGTGAGTCCATTATCATCCTTGACAGGGACAGACATGGTTACAATTGGTATCGTCTGGCCGCCGTTTCGATATGCTGTTGGAGAAGAGATATCATAGCTGGAACCCATCATGATGTTTTTGAAATAACTGGCCTTGGACATGTCCATACCTACGCTTGTCCCACCAATGGAGTCAGCCACTACAAGCCCATTTTTTGCTATGATGGATATGCTGACAATGTCGCTGCCCGAACCCTCAATGAAGTGTTTGAAAGAGGTGTTAATATCATCTATGTATCTTTCCTTTGTGGTCTCATCACCCGAATTGCTGGCCTCTATGTACCTTATAATCTCAGCATTTCCAGCAGTATTGGCCAGCATAGTTTTTATGTTTGTAAAGTTGGTCTCAATGACATTCTTTATCCCGTTTATAGTAGCATTGGCCTCATCTACATTTGCTTGATATAGACTGTTATATGATATGTAATAGGCCACACCACCCAGAATTACAAGTGGTATTATAGACAGAAGCAAAAAAAATACGGTAAGCCTTATCATTACATTTCTTCTCAATTTTATCCCCTCTCTTGTATATAAAAATAACAGGTATTCGTAAGAATACCCCCTTAATACTTAGAAATCAACAAGACCCAGGCTTATTTCCAATGCCTTATTAACCTTTTCCATTATGTCGTTTTCAAAGTGCGCTATCTTTTCCCTCAGTCTCTTTTTATCTATTGTCCTTACCTGCTCTAATAGTATTACAGAATCTTTTGCAAGACCATATTCAGTGCCTTCAATTTCCACATGGGTTGGGAGTCTGGCTTTATTTATTTGAGAGGTGATAGCCGCAACTATGATGGTAGGGCTGTACTTGTTGCCTATATCGTTTTGTATGATAAGTACAGGCCTTACGCCACCTTGCTCCGACCCTATGACGGGACTGAGGTCAGCGTAATAAACATCGCCGCGCCTAATATTCATACCGTTCACTTTGCCAATCGATTTTCATAAGAATTGAGGCACTCGTTTTCTGCTGTAAATCCCAACTCAGCCATTTCTAAGTTAATGGCCGCCATCTCCATGTATCCTTTTTTCATACTCTCCCTGATCTGTTTTTTCTTCTTCTCGCTGATGTACAGTTTCATCGCTTCCCTTATGAATTCGCTTCTGTTTCTATTCTCCATAGAAGCCAGGAGGTCCACCTCCTCAAGCAGGCTCTCTGGAAGACTTACAAGTATCCTTTTAGTCTCACCCACTCTAAAACCTCCCCGAACCATATACTTGATTATATATTACTGTATATAATTATGTCAATAGAATAGGATATTATACCAGTATCTGTTATAATAAATAATTCGTGACCTTTATTACTTTTCCTCCCTTAATATATATTCTTGGAACCCTCCTGGATATTCCACATAATATTTCATAACTTATAGTTCCTATGTCATTGGCTATGTCATCAGCATCAATCTTTTTACCGTTGGATGCGCCCATGAGGATGACCTCATCCCCCACCCTTACGTCATTTATGTCTGTGACATCAACCATGCACTGGTCCATGCATATCCTGCCTACAACATCAGCTATTTCCCCATTTACAATGACCTTCGCCTTTCCCGAACGGAGTCTGACATAACCGTCAGCATATCCAACAGGTATAGTGGCTATAACGCTCTCCCTTTGAGTTGTAAATGTCCTGCCATAGCTGATACTGCTGCCAGCAGGTACTCTCTTTACAAAAGATACAGTAGTCTTAAGGCTCATTACTGGTATGATGTCCACTGTGTGCTTTACTTCATCCGATGGATAATAGCCGTATGTCATTATCCCTGCTCTTACCATATCAAGCCTCATGTCTGGCAAGTCCAGTATGGCCGCGCTGTTTGATACGTGTTTTACCGGTATTTCTATACCCCTCTTTTTAAGACCATCTACCACCTCCATATATCTTTCAAACTGCTGATTGGTATAGGACTTGTCCTCGATGTCAGCAACGGCAAAATGGGTAAACAGACCCTCTATCTCTATGTTTTTAAGAAGCGACATCTTTTCTATATCGCTTATTGCCTTATCCCTATTGGTATATCCCAGTCTGCCCATACCTGTATCAAGCTTTACATGGATTTTTGCCATTTTGTTTAAAGAAGAGGCAACCTCATTAAGTTTTAATGCTGTATCATAGTCAAACACAGTAAGGGTTATGTCGTCCTTTACTGCTTTTTCTATCTGCTCTAAAGGTGTATATCCCAGTATAAGTATGGGCGCATTGATACCTGCACTTCTAAGTTCAAGTGCCTCGTCTAAGAAAGCTACAGCTAGCCTTGTGGCACCTGCCTCTAAGGCTACAGGGGCCAGTTCGCAGGACCCATGACCGTAAGCATTGGCCTTTATTACCGCACATACCTCAGCATCTTTTACCCATTCTTTGATATTCTTTATATTGCTATGATAGGCATCCAGATCTATTTCTACATATGTCGGCCTTATGTCCAATTCAAATTACCTCCTATACTATAGTCTCTTTTTTTAATGCATTAATTGCAGCAGGGATATATAAGGCTATATCCGTAGCTGTCATGCCGTATTCACCTCTTTTTTCTACAAGCATGTCACCGGCCAGGCCGTGTATATATGTTCCCAGTATAGCAGCATCAGTAATGCTAAACCCCTGGCCAATAAACCCTGCAATCACTCCGGTAAGCACATCGCCGCTCCCGGCGGTAGCCATCCCGGGATTGCCTGTGGGCGAGATATAGTACCTATTCTCAGCGGCTATAACCGTCCTGGCACCCTTCAGGACACATGCAGCCTTATATCTACGGGTAAAATCCCTTGTGCTGCTTATCCTGTCATCATTTATCTCCTCTGTCTTTCTGTTGGTAAGCCTGGCCATCTCTCCGGGATGGGGTGTCACCACTACAGAGGCCTTTGATTTAAGTAAAAGTGATGGATCTATGTTGTTAAGGCCGTCGGCATCTATCACCATTGGCAGCGGACAGTTCCTTATAAGGCCATCCATAAAGGCCTTCACCGACCCACCCATGCCCAGGCCAGGCCCTACAGCCACCACATCAAAACGGTCTATCTTCGTCAGGACCTCATCTAAAGCCCCTTTACCCAGATACCCATCCTCATCGCAAAGAGCAATGGGTATTACCTCTAATGTCCTACCTGAGACCATACCTGCTATACAGGATGGCACAGCCATGGTGACAAGCCCTGCCCCACTCTTTAATGCCGCCAGTGAACTTATCACAGGGGCACCTATAAAGTCCTTAGAACCGCCTATAACAAGGACATGTCCATAATTGCCCTTATGAGTGTCCTTTTCCCTATCCTTTATAAATGGCAACTCTTCCCGGGTGAGCAGTCTCCCGGCAGGATTTACCTCTTCTACTGTCCTTGCGGGATACCCTATATCCGCCACGACAAGCCTTCCCGTATATTCCGCTCCCGGGTATATCACCTCTCCAACCTTAGGGTAGCCAAATGTCACTGTGATATCCGATTTAACTGCAACCCCCATAGGCCTCCCGGTGTCAGAATTAAGCCCGGATGGTATGTCCACAGACACCACTGGTTTGTCCATCGTATTTATAAATTCAATGAGGTCTCTATTAATACCCCTTACCTCTCCCTTGATACCTGTCCCCAGTATGGCGTCAATAATCACGTCGCTCTCCCTTACCTGCTTTTCTATAAACTTAATGCTCTCTTTCTGTGTCACCTCTGCAATGTAGCCTCCTACACCCCTGAGGACACTCAGGTTAATCCCGGCATCGCCACCTATCTCTTCCATGGTACCTGACAGAAACACATAGCATTCGGCACCCTTCTGTATCAAGAGGTGCGACAGGGCCAGGCCATCACCCCCATTGTTGCCTCTTCCGCAAAATACTGCAAACCTCCTTCCCTTTACATCACCAAGGCTTTTTTCTATCTCGGCTAAGACTGATAAGGCAGCATGCTCCATGAGCACCACTCCCGGTATCCCTATCTCCTCAATAGCTATCCTGTCTACATTCCTCATCTCCTCCGCAGTCAGAATATACATATCACTCGCCTCCTTCCGCCACTGCAAAGGCCACTGCGTAATCATCCGAATGGCTTATAGACAAAGAAACTCTCTTTATGCCCAATGACTCAGCCTTACGCCTGGCATTTCCCCATAATTTCACCTCAGGCCTCCCTCCCCTGAGAACTTCTATATCCTTGAGCTTTATATCGCTGAGGCCTCCTATACACTTGGATACTGCCTCTTTAGCTGCAAAACCTGCCGCAATATGTTCAGCCTTGAGTTTCTTCTCAAAAAAATATGACCTTTCCCTTTCTGTAAAAAACCGTTCTACAAAGGCAGGATGCCTCTCCAGTGTCCTTTTCACTCTTTTTATCTCTACAATATCCACACCTGTATAAAACAAAATTTTTACCTCCAAAAACTCATATATTATTATTTTCTATATTTCTTTCCAAAATCCTTCAAAAAAAATAAAAGTGGTTTTACCCACTTTTATATCGCCATCTTATATATTTTTTGCTCCATCCTGTCAAAATCAGCTATATAGCCCTCAATCTGTTCCTCCATAATGTCAATTAAGTGTATTGGAGAGAGGAACATGTCTGCAAAGTAGTTTATAAGTTCCACAACTTTATCACCATACGGACTAATATTTTCGTACATCTCCCTTTCCTCATCAACCTTTTTCCCATTTCTGTATGTTTCGCTCATAACTTCTATTCCGTAGGAGGGCAAGACCAATTTTTCCCCTTCATAGTCCAAGGTGAGCTCACCTGAGACAAGATAATAGGTCAGGGATATTATCTCGCCTCTCTCCTCAATTGTCCTTGCATTGTTCGCAATCTTTTTTTTGGTCATACCATTTCCTCCTCTTGAATTTTTTGTCTTCCTTTATTTTCTATTGTATCTATTCTATAAAAATTGCATTTTTCCTTTTTATCCTTCAATTTTTCGAATGACTAAAATCGACCTAAAGCTGCTTTAAATGCAGGTCTTTAAGTGATTTGATATATTTTGCACAAAAATTTATGTCGAAAATTGGACAAAGGATTACATATTTGTCTAATAAATTTATCAAAATATTATCCCCCTAACTCGAGGGGTAATATTACTAATAAATATATTTTAAATAAATTATTCATTCATTTAAGATACTATCTGCTTGTCAGTCCCGAGGATATGCTGCTCGTCTATTGTGTCAATGCCCAGCTTGAATTCGTCTCTCCATTTTATCATCTGTATCTCTCCTTTTTTCTAATGATCGTATCCAGTACAAATTTACCAAGCCGGGATGTTATATGCCAGGTATTTAAGGCTTATTGCAACATAATCATAATTTAATTTTTACTAAATGCCTTTGAAACGAGGTAGTCGGCCAGGCCAGGCCAGAGCCTTGTGATAAAAGCCAGCACCCAATCTGACCTCGTTATGTATATATCCCTCCTGCCCTTTTCTATACCTGATATAATGTGTGAAGCCACAAACTCCGGAGATACCCTGGAAAGCCTTGGCTCATTTGCTGGGTAGCCCTCTCCCAGAACATTCTCGCGAAAGCTGGTCGTAGCAGACCCCGGAAAGACATTAATCACCTTAATCCCATAGGGAGCCAGTTCTAATCGAGCTGTATCTGCCAGAGACATGAGTGCTGCCTTCGTTGCTGAATAACCACCGATATTAGGAGCGGGTCTTACAGCACCCAGGGAGCATATGTTTACTATTACACCCCCATTCTGCCTTTCAAAAATAGGTAAGACGTTTTGCATCATATATAAAGGTCCAAACAGGTTCACCCTCATCGCTCTCTCAAGGTCTTCAGACTTTATGTCTTTGATTCTGGCCCTCAGGCCAATCCCAGCATTGTTTATGAGGACATCGATCCTGCCAAATTGTCTATAGCCCTCATCGACCAGATTTTTTACCATATCCTCGTCGGATACATCAGCAGGAAATAAAAAAAACCGGCCCTTATATGCTGATAGCTCATTCTCAAGTTTAGATAGCTCGTCCTTTGACCTGGCGGTTAAAATCAGATATGTATTCTTGCCTATCAGTTCTCTTGCTATGGCCAGGCCTATTCCTCTGGTAGCCCCGGTTATAAGCACAACCTTTTTATCCCAGAAACCCATGATTTACTCCCTTCCATCAGTCCTTATATCTGATAAAATCTGCATAATCTCATCCCTGTAATCCTCAAACGAGGCCACATATCCCCACCCCTCAACAATCTGAAAGATACCGTCATACACAGCATCATGATAAGACCTTATAGCATAGGGTATTCCCCGTTCCTTCAAGGTCTCTTCGAGCAGTCTATCCTCTATCTCATTATCCAGAACCGCTATCTTTACATAGTTATCCATGTGAAAAAGGTGGTCTCCTTTCATATATACTCATGCAAACTACTCAAACCGCATAAGCTGTTGTCCATTATCAATTACTCACCTGCAAATAAGTTCACTGCAATATGTTTATGGAAAACACATAAGATATTAATATTTATCATTATCTGCCCACCTCAATTATATGTTATAAATTTCCGCCGTTCAATACTTAAAAAACCATCAAAAAAATTCCTATCTAATTTATGTCTACATTGCAAATTCATGTATTATTTTCAAAAATCTATTGATAATATTAGTGGAGGTGAAACATGTGAGTAAAGATAAGCAAATGCGCCCCGATGCCAATGAGGTAAAGAGGAACACAAGGAACAAAGACGAGAGCAGGTCCACATCTATTGAAAACGTAGAGATTGGAAAAGAATTCGCAGTAGAGAAAAAAGACAATAAGAAAAAGAAATAGACACAGCACAGGGAAAACCGGCAATCAGGTTTTCCCTGATATTTTGCTTTGTCTAATCATCATATTTTTATTATGAATAATAGCAACCATCCATGTACCTGATCGCTTGTCTTGATATTTTATGATTCGTAGCTGCACTCCACCGGGTACGCCTCCATTCGGCGTCACAAGCCTTAAGGTCGGCCTCTTAAGTCCATGCCAGATGCCCCTGCCATACTTGCCACTTATTTAAGAGTATCATAGACTTACTTTAAGGGTGTATTTGATGTTGCATATCATTTTCATATGTGTTCTTACTGTAATCATGTCATTAATAGAAAATAAACAATTCCGGCATATAATTATGATATAATTATGTATAAAGGGGGATAGCATTATGAACAGATATGTAAACAAAGAGTGCCCATATTGTCACAGGACAATTACGGCAGATGATAATATAGTTGTATGCTCTAAATGCGGTATAGCCCATCATGTACAGTGTTGGAATGAAAACCATGGCTGTACTACCTATGGATGCGATGGAGATCCACGTGCGGCATTGAATTTTGGTTTTAACACCTCTGAAATTTTGACACAGGCTGTAGAATATCCAAAAGCTCCCTTATGGCCTCGTTTATGGGCCAGTATACTAGACTCCATTATTGCAGGCGCTGCTTTCATGGTTGGTATTATAATCCTGATTGTGGCCGGAGTTTTTGACTCCTATACTTACAATGGATATTATTCCGACTACACACCCCATAATGGAGTATCCTATGGGTGGTATATCTTTGGTATATTATTGATAATAGGCGGTATCATATGGGCTTTGACCTATAGCTTTATAAAAGATGGTATCGGAAAAGGGCAGAGCTACGGCAAAAGAGCAGCAGGACTTATGGTGGTAGACCTCAAGGACAACACACCATGCAGCAAAGGAAAATCTGCTTTAAGGAACTTAATCTGGACGGCCTTAAATATGATACCCTACATCGGCTGGCTTATTGAACCTATTATGGTCCTGGCCAATGATAAGGGTAGGCGACTGGGTGATTTGGCCGCCAATACCCAGGTGATAACAACAAGAGAATATGAAGAATTAACTGATTCTGACCAATGGAAGGCACTCTAAGTGTCTTCCATTGGATTCAGGAGGAATATGCAGTTTTTTTCATTATTATTCACCTCTTCTTTATTTACTATCTATCCAGCTTTACTATGGCCTGGCCACTTCCCCAGACATCTGCGTCAAATATAAGTTCAAGGCCGCCGGCACTCTCTGGTATCTCATACGCTAGCTCTCCCCTCATCTTTCTCCCGGGGGCCAGTTCCCCATCCAGACTACCCTTTGTGTCTGCCCCAAATGCCTGGTCATAGCTGTACCCTTCGCCATCTGACAGTGTAAACATAAGCAATGAGCTAACATTTACAGGCTTGTCTGATTTATTCTCAACAGTCGCATCGATTATATACCATGTATTCCCTTCGTCAGGCTTTAAAAAATCATTGCCATTAGATGTCCTTGTACTATTCACAGTCAGGACATAGTCGCCTATGCTTATAACATCACCTATCTTAAATGTCTCTACCGCTGGTGCCTTCTCCTCATCCTTCTTTACACCTTCTGTCTGGTTAGTAGCCGCACCCGCATCGCTTACTTTTTCCGGTGTGGCAGTCTCACCACATCCCGCAACAATGACAAATACAAGAAGCATTGAAATGATAACTGCAAGTCTCTTTAACATTTAAAAACACCTCCATAAGATATTATCTAATTTCATAATATCATGGAGGTGTGTCAGGTTATGGCAAAATAAACGAAAATATTATCTTTTTATTCCCTTGAAGTATTTATATAAACAATCTAATAATATTATTGGAGGTGAATCCAATGAATAAAGACGATACTTTAAGTAATCAAATAAAAAGAAAAGCCAAAAATAAGACTGAAAACAGGGCTAAGGGGATAATTTGGGGACCCGACAATACACCAATATCCAATGTAGATTTTGTAAACTCTTCAAGAAAATCACTTCCCCCTTTCATTATCTCTTCCCTGTCTTACAAATGATACCGCAGCACACGCAATGTCAATAGCAGCACCGGTAAGATATGCTACCCGTATCGCATATATAAATGCGGTGTCTACAGAGTTATTTTATCATGTTGTGCGTTTTAGTCCAATTCTCTTGAGGGGCCAGCAAGTATGAACTCAAGTCACTAATATGTTGCAGCTTAACATCTTTTAAAGTTACTTTATACAAGATTATTTTAGCATATATAATGCTTTGGTCAAATTCTCTATCCTTTTTTGTCTAACTCATCCCCATCATGACTGCTATTCTGGCAAAAATACTTGCCCTAATTACTACCCAAAAAGAAATTAAAAAATTATTTACCATACTATTTGTAAAGAACAGATAATATCATCATACCTCACAAAATCTCTTTTATAATGTATGATAATGTTTTTACTTTATGTGAAGTTATCCAAAAGCCATAGTACTCATACCAAAGAATGGAGATGATACATCTCCAAAGTACTGGCAAATACAACTTTTATTGTCATATGAAGTAAACTCCTGAAATTTCTGTCAGAGGTATTGCTATAGGCATGACTAATGTCCATGCACCCAGGGTTGAACTAATGAAAAACATAACAGCTCCCTTCCTGATTGTTATACAGACATGTTCTATTAGATGGTTATTATTACTCTAACCGATATGCCAAAAACATAATATTATGTAGTTCTTATTAAAAAGCAAGATATGGCTACTGGATAATTTCCAATAACCATATCTTTGTTAGTATTTTATATGCTAATATTTATTAATATATATCAGCAACCTCCATCAATCTCTTTAACATAGTAACCGCCTGTGCTCTGGTAGCAATTTGATCTGGACCAAACATATTCTGCGGTAGACCATTGACTATACCTAAATTATAGACATTATTTACTGCCTCCAAAGCCCATGCACTGATCTTATCCTTATCATTAAACTCTGCTGAGACCTTTTCAAGTTGCTTGCCTGTTGCATATTTATATGCCCTAAATATCATTAACGCCATTTCTTCCCTAGTGATGTTTTTGTCCGGCATAAAGTGTTTATCGTCTATACCTGTTATTATACCCGCTTTATATGCTGCGCTTATATCACTGTAATACCATGCGTTACTGGATACATCCTCAAAATGTGCTTGTGTAGAATCGTCGTCCAATTTTAAAGTCCTAACCAATAATGATGCAAACTGAGCTCGTGTGATACTCCGGTCTGGAGCAAAATTAGCCTCATCTATGCCCATAGCTATGTGTCTGGCAGCCATCATTTTTATATCATTTTGTGCCCAATGATTTACAGTATCAACAAATGTTTTATCGTATTCCATAACCACGTATTTGCTAAAGTGGGTTGTTTTGAAAATAATACTGTCCTCATCAACCACTTTACCACCAATATACATGAACTTACCCGCATCATCTATATAATATACTCCAAGTAGATCCCTGTTTGCACCACTGCCATTATATCTTATTTTCACCGTAACCGGATGATTATTAAAATTGACTTTGCTGCTCTCATTATTATTTACGACCTCCAGGTTGATATCATATACATCCGAAGCAGCTTTATAACCTTTAAGGTCTTCCTTAATTTCAGCTTCTTTAAGCGGTTGAGAGCTTACTTTTACATGGAAAATTGCAAATTCATCCATGTTCTTAAGTTCATCTAAAGGAAGTTCAATATCAACATTTTCTCCTTTTATTGATAGTGTGTCATTATTAATGTTCATTATATCTCTCAGGTTTATATTTACTTCATTACCTGTAGAAATACTAACGCTAGAATCAACAATATCCGCGATTGGTGTATTATGACCATTGTCATTACCTCTGTCCCTATTTTTCCCACCACCACTTGATGTACGTGTGATTGTAACTATGCAGCTATCTGTCTTATCGCCATCTACAGTGGTAACAGTTATTGTTGCTGTGCCTTCTGATACTGCTGTTACTGTACCGTCCTCACCGACTGTTGCTACAGCTCCATTGCTTGATGACCAGCTTACTCTCTTATCTGTTGCATTCTCAGGCTCTACTGTTGCTATAAGCTTATATGTCTCTCCAACCTTCAGATCTAAGGTCTCTTTGTCTAAGGTTACACCTGTTACCGGTACTGTAGTTGGTGCAGATATTGTAATTTCTCTTGTATCTCTGACCCTAATTCTCTGACCACCACTGAATCCACTAGGGAATCCAACAGCTGTTAAATAGTCACCCACCTTTAATTCCGGTAATGGTCCACTTTGATTTATGATATATCCGTCCACAAAGACCAGAGCCTGGCCACTGCCATCATCAATATAGAATGATGTATCGTTGTACCATTGTTTCAAATATCCTGAGGTCTTTATAAGTTTACCCTGGTTTTCAGGTTTAGATGCGTCTCCCGTCTTAATCTCTTTCGGCAGTAGAGGATCTGTATGGCCAACCTTAATAACATCAACATTATATTTATCAAATGTCAGTTCGTCATTGTTTTCAAATACTGTCCTTCTACCGTATACCCTTACAATATCCCCTGGTTCAAGTTCAGCATTTTCAGGCACTTCATTAAATGCCATTATTCCACCTGTCTCATCCTGTAGATAAAAGGCATCAAAGAATACTCCAGCACCACTTGTAACAACTCCTCTGACCACACCATAAGTTCCTTCAGGCTTATTACGAAAATCGCCAATAGGTGTAAGTGTAATCTCATTCTTAGCCAGCCAGTTAAGCAGGTTTAGTGTAAGCAGCTCATTGTCACTGCCAGAACCATATTCATAATTTGAGAAGAAACCCCTACCCGTAACTGCAATGCGGCCATTTCCTATTTCCTGCACGGCCAATATTGGCATTTTTGAAGGATCGCTATATTTGTATGTGGTATCACTGGTATATCCTACCTGATCAGTCTGATAGCTTGTCGGGTTTGCATAAGCCAAGATTGTAACGCCATCATCGTTTGTTAACTCTTGATTGTTTCTATCCACCAGAGAAGCTCCACTGAAATACCTTAGATTCTGGACACGGTCAACGCACATATTTATCTCATTATCCTCTCTCGGGAAGTTCTGTATCAGAACCGCCCATGGAGATTTGTCTCCTTGATATTGCCTTGATGAATCATTTTCGTATACGTCATCGAAGTTAATATGGATATTTGCACCTATATTATCAAGTAAAGGATTGCTTACTGTAGGATCATTGTTGTTACTCCCTTTACCAGTGTAAAATAAACCTCCACCATTTTTAACAAAGTCAGAAACATATTGCATTTCTTCATTGGTAAGGTAATTAACAGAATCAATTGGCTGAGTCATAATAAGAACATCTATATTATTCAAAGAATCAACAGTGAATTTGGAAGTATTCTGTACCACTGTAAAACCTGCTTGCCTTAGTTGATCCTGAAGCTCTGTCAGGTTGCCATTAGCATAATCATTGTTATGACCCATGTCTATCATAACTGTTATTCCAAGAGGTTCGTTTACTTTTAAAACAACACTGGCCTGATTATCCGAATCATTATCACCTGAAGGAGCATTTAGTATTTTAGCTATTATAGTTATAGAACCGGCTACATCAGGTGTATATTTTAAAGTTGCAGTTGCAGTGCCTTTAGACGATATTGAAGGTACAGTTACAGTACCTATTAAATTTTCATCAGATACAGAGTTTTTGTAAAAAGCAACCTCAATATTGTTTATAGTTTCTACACCCAGGTTTGAAAGTCCTGCAGATAATGTTACCTCTGTATCTACAATACACTGTTCAGGTGAAGTACCTAATCCTACCATCTTTAAGTCAACCGGCACTTCTGGTGTCCAGAATGGGGCAGAATATGCCCTCTACCCGTCTTCTTGGGTCACCTTTATAACATACCAGTTATGTCCTGTAGAATCTATAGTGAACTCTCCTTCATAGCTTGTACCAGCGGGGTCAATACTTTCGATAGTCTTACCGGTATTGGTAATCAACTCTATGTTCTTAATTTCATCATTTGTCTTAAAATTAGTCTTCTTAACCCAGTCGTAGGAATTATCTTCCTGAACATCATCCCAGACCTTTACTTTAAAATTTATTTTCCCATCGGACGGAAGTTCACTGCCCATTGGATAACCATCGGCTGTCACTTCTAACCTGAGATTGGGGTCTTCAACCATGTATACCCTCATATTCTTCATGGCATCAAGAAGTGAATCTGGGGTCAATCTGTCTGCCAGCACAACAGTCCTTCTTGGGGTCTGACCCCACGTAGCATCGTGATTGTCCTCGCCAAATGTCGGCGCCACATGCCAGCCTATGTCCAGTGCTTTATAGTAAATATAATCTGTGTTGACATAAGAATACTCTCCGGAGCCGTTGCCTACCTCCATTATGGAAAAAAGCTTGTCTACATCCGGCTGATAAGGTACAAATCCCCCAAAAGAACCTTCAGGCATTCCGGGGTGGTTAAATTGTGCCACGGCTTCCGGATGAGTCAAAACCCAGGCATAAAACTTTTGAAGGTCCTGGTAAGCCCCACCCTCCTGAATTCTATCTATAAAATTCTCTGTCCCCAGCACGTTTGAATGTCCCCATGTAGTTGACGTCATTTCAAATGACGGGAATACAACAAAGTTTCCACTTTTTATTTCAGGATTATTGGTGTACTCACTTGACAGCTGCTTTTCCAACTGCCAGTCGTTTCCACCCTTTCTTTCAAAAAGAGTGCTGCTGCCAGGTGCATTGACACTGTCATTGGGTCTTAATGAAGGATCTATATCATGGGAATGTTCTGAAAAAGTAAACCAATCGTAGTTGTGGGCTATTGCAGCCTTAAGCGCATCTTCCGGATTACCTCTTGCATCATGGGAAATTTCAGTATGGTTGTGGGTTGTGCCGACAAAATGCTGGAGAGCTCCCTCCTCCATAATAGTGAATTCCCATGTAATGCTGCTCTCGTTGCCTCTCAAATCCTTTACGGATAAACTGACAGTATGTTTTCCCATATTAAGGTCGCTTTCAGGCTCATATTTTAGATTGCCATTTTTAAAAGTTGCGTCCGGCTTAATATCATTTTCGTCAAGAGTGAACACTATGCTACTTTCATCAATACCCGAAGGGTCTGTTACCGTTGCTGATATTATAGGACGGGCTGAAAATATCACACTGTCCTCAACAGGTAAAATATTAGATATAGACGGTCCTGTAGTATCCGCTGTTATATTTATACTGTATGCCCCGGTCTCAGGTTTTCTGGCTGTGTTTTTCCCGTCACTTGCCTCTATATAATACTCAATACCTGATGTAGTTATAACTTCACCTGGTATTATTGCTGTATAATTGGTACCGGTTGCTGTCATGTCTATGGATGTGAAATCCTGACTATCTTTTACGCGATAATACAACTTTGCTGTCGGGATATTAAGGTCATCGGTAATCACTGCATTTATAGTTATATCAGTTCCCGCCTCTCCCTCTGTAACAGGGGTATGAGTTATTACGGGTGGGGTTGTATCTTCCGGCGGTGCACCAATCGCCAGGTCTCCAGGAACCCTTATTTTTATTTCATATGTGTCTTTGTATATTGCAGGTATGCCATAGACTGTTACATAATTACCTACTGCTATAAAATCAGGTAATGTAAATTTAGGTTGATTGTATATCTGAACCCTGTTTTCTCCCCTGGAATCTGTAACATAAAAATTAGTGCCGGAAATGCTGTCCACCTTTACATTTTGTACCTCAACCAATGTACCTTGAATTTTAGTATCCTTGACCTGGTCCAATGTAATAACATGGGGTGTTGGTAGTTGTACACCCTGTTGTAATATTTCAACACCATTGCCGGAAAAACTCAACTCTCTTTCTCCATTGTATGTGGTCATTTTACCGGTAACCCTCAGCCTATAACCCAAGTCAAAGCTGCTGTTTGCACCATAAATCAATACTCCCGAGGTATCATCTTGAATATATGCGTTACTTGTGCCAAATTTTGCAGTTACAATTCCCTCGACAGTGACATTATCGGTATTGTCCGGTAACGATTTAGCTTCAAGTATTGATATGGTGCCTCTGTTTATAGGCACATTTATCAGACTGCTCTCGGTGGTATCCTTACCGTCAGAGGCCACTATTTTGAATGATGAGGTGATAGAGCCTACTGTAAAACCGGCTGTATACGTCGTACCATTGTAGACAGCCATGCTTACAGTAGAAAACTCCTGGGCGCTATCGTTTTTATAGTATACCCATGCCTCAACCGTATCATCACTATCTATATCAGATATGTCAGCAAAGATAGAAATATTACTGTTGGGCTCTGGTTTCTCCGGTGTAAAATTTATATTTTCTATAGATGGTCTATTATTGGAAGGCGGATTTGGACCTTCGGATGGTTCTTTTGGCGATTGGCTGTTTTGCGGTTCAGGTGCTCCGGTAACAAAATCTGCTTTATTATCTTCCGTATCCCATCCGTTGCCGTTATTTTTTCCATCAGCAGTTGGATCTGAACCATCATTGGCTCTGCGCTGAACACTGATTGTATTGGATGTGGGACTGGTTGGACCCGAACCTTCATAATCATTGGCGCCTCCATACCCCACAAAATCAACAACATCCTCATCTGATTTACCTGTAATTGGTTGCGTATTTTTAACCAAAGCGACTTTACCTTTTGTGCCCGACATATTTATGCTGCCAGCAGCATCTGGAGTTGGCAGTACATCTCCGGCAGAATCACCGTATTCCTGCACCAGATAATAACCGTGTGATGCTATTGTGCCGCTGAGTTCTGTTACATTCCACGAAGTTCCAGTTGCAGAAGCATACTGAACAGACCATCCGTCAAGTGAAACATCCTCTCCAGTTGGATTATAAAGCTCTATAAAGTCATTCCTATAAGGGGCTCCGGGGCTCCCACCTCCTCCATAAACTTCACTTATTACAACATGATCAGCGGCTGCTGCCTGTACATTATTTGAAGCAAAGAGGTTAAAAGGCATCATGCTAAATAACATAGCTAATATTAGAATTAAAGAAGCATAGAATCTCTGATGCCTACCTGACATAATGGACATCATTATTCCTCCAATCCAATTGAATTTGATTACCCCCGGTTTTACTATGTTGTCTTGAATAGATAGAATTACAAAATTTGTAAAACATTACATAAAACCTGCTTAAAAAGCACTTGCCTGCACTTATCATCTCCCCCTATCTAATATCAGATGTCTTACAATTAATATTCTATGTAAATCTTGAAAATCCTCCCTCATTATGTAAAAAATAAAAAAATATATACTATACTTTATTATCTAATCCATCTGATATTAATAACCATTTTTCAT
>JASEJQ010000030.1 GCA_030016635.1 Thermoanaerobacteraceae bacterium
TTAAATATGGTGTAAAAATTATATGAGGCGGATCCTCTGATAGAAAATCATAATTATTTATTTCTTCAGTATTTGCTGGAGCAACTGTATTTACCCATTCTTTTATAACATATTCGAATTCTACAAAATATTCATCATCCTTTTTACCTTCAAAATAGATCGTTCTTTGAGGGATATCGGAAGATGCTAAAAAGTATTTTTCATGACTTGTTGAAACAAGTTCTACATCTTTCTGCTGAAATTCTTCTTTTGGAAATGGCAACCAAACTTTTACTTTTTCTTCTGCGATGTCTTCTACCATTTTTAGAGAAATTCTAGCATGAATCTTATACTCTTTCGGCTTATCACCATTCAGAAGTTCTCGTAACCTATTATCATTAAGATTTCGTGCCTGTTCTCTACTTTTGTCTTCTTTCATCCTTTTCTGGTAATCCGGAATCTCATAAGCAATATTCTGAACAAATCTTTCCTCATACATTCTTTTTCCATCAACCATAATGTAATCCAAAAATCCTTTATCAAGCAAAGTATAAAATTCTTCATTTGTAAAATTATCTATAAGCTCTCTTGCTTTGTTAATAGCTGTCTCCTCATTATAAGGATAATTCTTTAAAAGCCTTTTTACTCGCTCCTTTTCAAAAATTAATCTCATTCTAAGGTCATTTGGAAGTCTTTTTTCAAGCCATCTTTCAATAATATAATTTACTTGAGCAAAATTCCCCAAGTATTCTTCACGAACAATTTCCTCCGGAAGCTTAACATTCATAAATTCCACGTTCTTTTTCCCCCTTTTTTATTTTAACATTTCGGTTTTTGCAGAACCCCAAAACCCTCATAAATTCAGGAGTTCTGCTATATATTTTCAAAGGAATTCCCCCGCTTTTGTTGAATTCCTATATATGACAAACACAAAAACGAAACGGAGGAAATCTTATGAAAAACAAAGCTAAACAATTATCTCTTTATATTGTTACTAATGGCTTGGGTGTTTAAAGCCTACCAGCTTTTATGATAATGATTCTTTTGATATTGAAAATGCTAATTTTACTGCTGAATCTAAAGCCACCTCCGCATGGTATGGACTCTGATGGTATCCCTACTTGCCCCCGCGACCCTTCTCTTAAGATGGTTTACAACAGTATAACACGGGAAAAGGGCAGAGCTCCTCTAAGTGGCAAAATTCTTCTGCTCTTTACAACTTCCTGCTGTTGAAAGATCCGGTGTAAATGTCCATTTCAATTTCCTGATTGTAAGAGGGAAAACTACTTTCTTCCTTCACATAAATTCTCGTACCGTTTATCTTCATCAATACTTTAGAACCTCTGCGAGTAATTCCCGCTGAAAGGCCATCGATTAATCTGAAAAATCTGTGCATTGGCAATAGAATCTCAGGAAAATCGGACGGCAGTTCATTCTCAAGATGATGATGATACTTTATCAAATAATACATCTTATCGTCTATATTATATAACGCCTTGCTTAAATCAGCGCTTCGAAATGCATGAAAATAGCCCTTTTCAAACGCTTCTTTCGGATTTACTATATCTCCTATCTTCAAGTCCGGCTGTACTTTCCCGATATCATGCAGAATAGCTGCCTGTACAAGTGCATTCTTATCCATCCCAGGCAATTCCATCAGACCTTGTCCAAAAGCGTCTGCAATTAATTTAAGCATGTTTACGACGTGCCTGAAGCCACCGTTTCTGATTACACCGGTTATCTTCACCATGCCTGTACTTTCATCGTACTCATCCATATACTCTGGAACAGATTTCAGCCGTGCCTCTATACGCTGGTCCGGAAGCATGATCGAAAATGCCGTTTCCACTTCATTTTGACTACTTTTCAAGTTTTGCATCATATTGTATTCCGCTGTTATATCGGTAAATGTAATTAAAAAGTTATTTGTCTCACCTAAAATATTCACATCCATCCTATAATAGGTTCCTGTCTTGGATGTTAATGTTTTTTTTGATTATCGTTAATCATTTTTCTTATTTCTTCAACATCTATTGGATTTTCTGATATTATTTCCATCGCAAGCTTATTGACCCATATTATTTCACCAGCCACTGAAACCAGCGCTACTCCAAAGGGAAAGTGGTCTAACATCATCCCTATTAAGCGTTCCAGCTCCGCCTCTTTTTCCTTTTCTCCACTGTACGACTTTGCAAGTTCCTCCATTAAGTTTTCAAGAGAAAGTCTACCTATTCCTCCTCCATTTATGCTGGTAAATAACCGAGAGTCTCTGTGTGTAATTACACTTTCGACGAGATCCTCCATATTCATGGTTGGTTCCACTTTATCTTTGTCCTCTATCAAGATAGCAAAATCTTTTGCTTTAAACTTTGAAGCTTCATCTCCCATAAGAAAACATTTTAGTACTACGTTAAAGTCAACGTACCCCGTTGCGCCGTCTTCTTTTTCTACGATAACCACGCCTTCCTTACTTTCAAGCATTACTCTTGCAACTTCTCTTAAATCGGCATCCTGTGAAACTACAGGTAAATTAATATGTTTGACTGTAGATATATTTTCCATTAAATTGCACCCCCCTAATCTTTTTGCTTGTTCAGATGTTTGTTATTCCTCAAATTGAATGAGTCGAAAACCAATAAAATTTTTCAGATTAAATAATCCTGTGATAAAATTAATGCTAAAATAATGTGAGAAATAATTCCCACGTTGGTTTAGCATTAATTTTTCGGGTTGGAGGGATTTCTATCCATAAATCATTCCTGGCCCCTTTCACATAATTTTAGCATTGACACCATTAAATTCAAATAGGCATTTTGTTTTTAATCAAACAACATAGCTTTTCCCTTTAATATCCCCCATAAATCTCTTAGACTTATGATAGACCAGTCTAAAACGATAGGGGGATGAGATATATGTTGAATAAAGAGGCCAGACAGGCCATAGCATTAAAGAAGTTTTCACTGATAAGGCCTGTGCTAAACGGCCAGGTAAAAAATCAGAGGGAGCATTTCGACGAGCTCCGTGATAAGCCTATTGAGATGCCTTATCTTGGGGCAAGGAAATATGATATTATTATATATTCCTTAAAGGGTGGTGGCAAACTACCCTTTTTTAAAATAAAAACACCCATTTTATGCGGGCTTCAAGATTTCATCTGTCAAAGTCGGAAAAAGCAGGAATATAAATGGTCCTGCTTTTTACTATTGTTTCTGGAGTTTCTGTGTTATATCTATCACCTGGGCATTTTTGGCCTCTTCAGGAAGCACTATCTTTATGCTGCCACTGCTGTAGTTATTCTAAAACTCTACGTGGCTAAAGCCAGCAGGTTCTAACGTACTTTCCAATTTTTGCACTAACCCTAAAATATAGTGCCACTAATTGGCTTCCGTTAGATTTTCACTACCAAAGGTTTTAGCCGACCTATTAATGGTAGTCGTAGGCTCGTTTCAAAACCTATCTAACTAGCCCCCTTGTAATTTTATTAACAATATTATACCATATTTAACCTTTGAATATAAACTCTAATGGAATCTCACTAATTACATTACTCCCCAACTTGAGCAAGTTTTGAATTAAAAATATTCAAACCTTACCTTTATCCCTGCTTTAATCTTTTCTTCCGTGAGGTTGTATATCTCATCAAAGAAGGCAACCTTGAAACTGGCCTGGCCTTTTACCTCCGGATGTGCAGCGGCCAGCTCACCGGCCAGGCCAAAGGATGCAAAAGCAGCAACCGTTGCATCAAAGTAGTCCGATTCTGCCCCGCAGAAACAGCCCACTACAGAGGAGAGCATACATCCTGTCCCGGTAATGGTACTCATCATGGGGTGTCCATTATCCACATATGCAACCCTGCTGCCGTCGGTTATGACATCGGTTGCACCTGATACGGCTACTATGCAGTCATTATCTTTTGCAAATCTCTTGTATGATTCTATATCATTATGTATGCCCTCTGCCTCTACTCCTCTGATTTTGCCACCAGCTCCTGATAATATCCCTATCTCTGCACTGTTACCCTTTATTACTGCTATTTTTACCTCATTTAATATCCTCTTTGCACTCTCCGTCCTCATGCCTGTTGCCCCTGCCCCTACAGGGTCCAATACCACCGGTATCTTCAAGGAATTAGCTGTTTTGCCGGCCATTATCATGGCATCCACCTGCTCCCTCGTGAGTGTGCCTATGTTGAGCACAAGAGCCTGAGAGGCAGCTACCATCTCTTCAACCTCCTCTATGGCATGTGCCATTACCGGCAGCCCACCTATGGCAAGGGTTATATTAGCGCAGTCATTTACGGTGACCATGTTTGTAATGTGGTGTATCAGTGGTCTTTTTTCCCTGACACAGTTTAAAAGTCTCTCTATCATAATATATTCCCTCCTGAATGTTTATATAAATTGATTTTACTGTCAAAAATCAGATATGCTCTGTCAGTATATAAATCCTCATCCGGGTGTATTTCCACCCATAATTCTCCTGTCTTTAAGCGCCCTCTCTATTTCCTCCATTAACAGCCTTGCATTTTCCTCTATATCCCCCGAGAATACGGCAGAGACTGTGGATATCCCGTCAACTCCGGTCTTAACCATTACCTCGTAAGCATTTCCCAGTGTTATGCCCCCTATGGCCACCACAGGGATATCTACCGCCTCTTTAATCATTTTTACCCCTTCCAGGCCTATGGCATCGGACTCCGGCTTTGTGGGCGTGGAGTATACAGCCCCCACCCCCAGATAGTCTGCACCATCCCTTTGGGCTTTAAGACCCTCCTTCACTGTCTTTGCAGATACACCCAGTATCTTCCCCGGCCCAATTATCCTCCTTACCACATCGGCAGGCAGGTCCTCCTGGCCAACGTGTACCCCATCGGCATCTACAGCCAAGGCTATATCCACCCTGTCATTTATTATCAGAGGAATATCGTATAACCCCGTCACCTCTTTTACCTTTAATGCCAGCTCATAAAACTCTCTGCCCCCTATATTCTTTTCCCTGAGCTGTATGATGGTTGCACCGCCCTTAATCGCCATCTCCACGGCCTCAACTAAAGTAATGCCCTTAAGATATGATCGGTCTGTCACTGCGTATAGCCTTAAGTCCATGCTATCTACCTTCCTCTTGTCTATATTTGCCTATCTTCTCCTCCATGGCAACCCCTTAGGGCCTGTAGTCTATCTTTATCACGATATGGCCCTGTCTGCACCTTCCTCAGTACATATTTCCAGGGTGTCAGAAGACGTTTTACGAATGATAGCAACATCCATGCACCTGATCGCTCGTCTTGATACTCTATCATCACCTCTATTTTTTATACGATTTATCTCACAGTGTCTTTGGCTTAGCGGCCATTTCAGCCTCCCTTATGCCTGCATAGATTATCCCTGTGAGGATTGCATCGGGCAGGGTAATGCCTATGGGTATATCTAATCCCATGATAATATAGTAAAGCACTGCCCCAATGACCCATGAAATCAATGCCTCGATGCTGAATCGCGAATTTCTCATATCTGTCTTAAAAATAAAGTAGTCTGTCACCAGTACGGCAAACAGCGGGGCGAACACTGAACCTATAGCATACAGGAAGTTTTCATACTGCTCCATGGGAAAGACCAGGGCAATTATCATGCCGATTATGCCCATGATCACTGATACCAGCCTTTCATCACCCTTTTTTATATTCAGGAATGAGACGGCTGAAGAATATACATCTAAGAATGTGGTGGTGACCGTGGACATGATAACTATTATCAGGGCCGATATACCCAGGCCGGCCTTGAGCATTATGCCTGTGGGGTCGTCTGTGCCAAAGGCCAGGCCCGTGGCCAGGCCGATGGCATACATCCACGAGCTCCCAAGGAAATACCCCAACCATGTGGCGGTCGATGAGCCCCTCTCTGATTCTGCCATCCTGGTGTAGTCCGACACCAAAGGCAGCCATGAAAGAGGCATAACCACAGCCAGCTCCACCCCCTGTCCCAAGCTCATGCCGCCAGATGCCCTGGAAGGAATACCTCCCTTAAATACCATATAGCTCATGACAAAAGTCAAAACAAGCAGCATGACCACCGCTATATTGTTTATCACGTTAAACCCATAGCTCCCTGAGTACAGCCACAGTACAACCAGCAAACCGGTAATTAAGGCCCAGAGATAGAAATTATCCAGTCCCCATAGGTTAACGGATATGGCGTTTAACGAGCGCCCGGCCACTATAATCATTATGGCCGTCCAACCCATAAGCTGCAGGATATTAAGCACTGAAAACAGGTATGAGCCGTATGTCCCGAAGGCATATCGGGTGGACTCCATGGAACTTGCCTTTTCCCTGAAACCTATAATGCCCGCCAGCACCAGAAATGTACAGCCAAGGATATGCCCCAGCAGTATTGCAGTTAACCCGTACTTAAACCCCATTGGTGTATAGAGTGCGCCAGTCATTATCTCTGCCATGGATATGGCAGCACCAAACCACAGCAGAAACATGCTGCGGCTAGTAAGTCTAGTTTTCATTATTTCCACCTCCAGAAATGATTGGTGGGTCCTACCCCATGACCAATATTTAATGAATTTTTTATCGCCCCTGTAATGTACTCCTTGGCATTTTTTACAGACTCAATAAGGTCATAACCCATGGCCAGGTTTGCAGCTATAGCAGAGGAAAAAGTGCAGCCTGTACCATGGGTGTTCTTGGTCTCTATCCTCTCCGAAGTCACCTCATAGAACCCCTGCCCATCATAAAGTATGTCTAAGGCATCCCCCGTGAGGTGGCCACCCTTCACCACCACGCTCTTAGCCCCAAGGTCCAATATCCGCCTTGCTGCCTCTCTCATATCCCCCGGTGTCTTTATCTCCATACCTGTCAGTGCCTCTGCCTCCATGAGATTTGGAGTCACCACAAGGCATAGGGGTATGAGCTCATCCTTTAAAGCCTCCATAGCCTCGGGCTTTAACAGGGGACTACCGCTCTTGGAAATCATAACGGGGTCTAACACCACCTTCTCCGGCCTATAGGTCTTTAACCCCTCTGCAATTGCCTTGATTATTCCCTCGCTGGAGACCATGCCTATCTTTACTGCATCGGGATAGAGGTCCTCAAACACTGCCTTCATTTGCAGTGCCACCATTTCTGGGCTGATATCCTCTATGCCTATCACCCCCATGGTATTTTGAGCTGTCACAGAGGTGATGACGCTCATGCCGAAAACCCCATGGGCAGAAAAGGTCTTAATGTCAGCCTGTATGCCTGCCCCACCTCCTGAATCTGCTCCGGCTATTGTAAGTGCCAGTTTCAAATTAAACACCCCCGTAAAAATTATTTAACCCACCTGCTATAGGTGGGCTTTTTAAAAATAAAAAGTGCCCTGTGTAAGGCACTTTCATGCTTTCCTACGCAGGTATTATCCTGACAGGTTCAAGGGTCGGGAATGAATCCCCTCTCAGCCTAATAGTAAGGCTCCCCTAGCATCCATCTATTTAACTATTTACTTTATTATATTCTATATCACTTTAAGAATTCCTGCATGTTGCACAAAATTTTTTAATTTCACTTCACAATATCCTTTATAAGCCAGTTTTCTCCGCTCTGTTCAAATATAAATGTTACCCCTGCTGCAGGGCCATCCAGTATCTTCAATGGTCCCTTTGTCTCTGCCTCCTGTCCATCAAGTTCCAATGACCAGCGCTCATTCAGGCCAGGTTGTATCAGATTGAGCTCTTTGGCCTTTTCAATGATGTCCTGATCCACCACCAGGGTCTTTGTTGCATCCTCTCTGCCCGTAGAGAGCCTGTATATAAACTCCACCAGGGTGTTGTATGCAGATGGTATCGTCCTGGCGTCAACCAGCTTGTAGCTGTCTCCATTCCTCTCCCATGTATCGGTAAAATGGCGGTGAGGCCCGCTGCTTTCCTCATTGAATATCCTGCCTTTGCCATCATTTAACCGCCATGAATCACCCTGCAGTATTATGCTGTTCAGGCCTGGCCCATTAAATGTTATGATGCCGTGGCTATTTCTCCATTTATACACAGGCGGCCTCCATACAAGCTTCCATCTGTCATCAGTCAACCTCATCACTATATAATACGGTTTGGGAGCTGAATTACCAAGGTGGGATGTCTCGATTATCATTCCTGCTTCTAAAGAATTATCCGTCCCCTGCGCCACCCTGCAGTCATAAATTGCAGATGTAAAAGCAGCCTCCGTGGGGAATTCGTTGGAGAATACAAGCTGATACCTCAACCTGCCCCTATCCCACCAGAAAATCTCATGGGCCTTCATAAGCCCTTCGCTCATATAATCCACAAACACGATTCTGCTTATCCCGTTTATGTTCAGGTTTATGTCTTTATATACCAAACTGGTACTGTTATCTCTTGCCCATTCCACAAATTTTTCCCCATTAAACCTGCCAGTACTCTGGTTCTTAAAATAGTTTTCCACAATTTGCACAGTTTTGTACACAGGCAGCCTGTTGATAGCTCTCCTTATTTCTATCTCCATGGACTGCTCCTGCGCTTTCTTGTAATACTCCAGGGCCTCGTCAAAGTTCCCTCTAACCCTGGATATCTCACCCTTGCCGAAGTATGCCCATGCTATCATGCGCTTGGGAGAAACCGGCCCTGGCGACTTCTCATCTACAGGGATAAGGCCATCATAAAGGTAGGCCGCCTCGTCTAGCCTGCCCATATCTCTCAAGATATCAGCCTTAAGCAGAAAAAAATTCATATCGTTCGGGTAATCGCTTTTTACCTTAAGACCGGAGGACACAGCGTCTACCGCATCATTAAACTGGCCGGCCCTGTACTGGGCAATGCCCAGATAGTACCAGTACACGCGTACATCCGGCATTGTCCTTACTTTATCTTTGTAGTATTGGACTACTCGAGGATAATATGCCTGATATACATCCGGTGCGCTCTCAAAATCTTTATCCCTTTCATTCCACCTTAATACCTGGACATTATACGCATCCTCTGTGTCTTTTATCCACAGGGCAACCTCAGCTATACCGTCCTTGCCATAATAACCATCTATGTCTTCAACATCCATCCTGTGGTAAGCGGTCCTGTAAATGTTCTGCAGTGTGTTATTCCTCCAGGAGAGTACGTCCAGGGCATTGCCCGCCGAGGACCCTATGGTCCAGCCAATAAGGATTTCGGCCAGGCCGTCTCCTGTAACATCTGCTATTTTCACCGTGTCAAAACTGTATCCCTTACCCACATCAGTCCATATTACCTTGTAAGTGCTGGCACTCTTTTTCAGCAGAAAAGCACCCACCCTGCTCTCATCCAGCCTGTATGTGGCCAGATACTCCGGATTCAGGTCGCCGTCAACATCCACAGGAAATATGGATGCATTGTTCACATCCTCCAGCTTGGCTCCAGCAGGCAGGTAATCCATTACCTCTTTTTTGTAATCATGGTCCTGTATACCCGCTGTCTCAGACACAGATGGCGGCTTCATGGTAGCACCCGGAGTCGGAATGCTCGAGCAGCCGCCAGAAAATATTATGATTAGAAATAATACCAGACTTATAATCCTCTTATTCATGTTACCGTCTCCTGCTTATAATATACTACTTTTGCCGAAATAATGGGTTAATAAAGGAGTGAATTTCAGGCAGGAAGCTCGATCATAACTGAGGTCCCTTCTCCCATCCTGCTCATTATGCTTATATCCCCTCCGTGCAACTTTATTATCTCCCTTGATATGGAAAGGCCAAGTCCACTTCCAGAACCCTTAGCTCTGGCTGTATAAAATTTTTCCATTATATGGTCCAAATCCTTTTCCGGTATTCCGCAGCCCGTATCCTCAATGACAATCCTGACCATATTCGGTACCCTTTCCGCATATATCCTTATTTCACCGCCGCTCTCTGTGAATTTGAGGGAATTATCCAGAATATTTATAAACACCTGCTTCAACCTGCTTGCATCACCTTTTATTACTGGGATTTCATCTAAATCCACATCCAATCTTATACCCAGCCTCTGAGCCCTCGGCCTTATTTGGTCTATAGTGGATATCATGAGGTTTTTCAGGTCTACTGCGGCAATACTGAGTGTGTTGTTCCCCGACTCCAGACGGCTGAAATCAAGAAGCCTGTTGACCAGTGCAGTAAGTCTATCTGTTTCTTTCTCAATAATATCCAAGCCCTTCCTTAGGATCTCTTCGTCAGACCCCTCCTTCAGTGTCACCACCCATCCCTTGATGGAGGTAAGCGGCGTCCTTATCTCATGAGAGACTGAACTTATAAAGTCGTTTTTCATTGTGTCGAGTTTTTCCAGCTCTATGGCTGCCTGGTTAAGTGTCTCGGCCAGCGTCCCAATCTCATCATTAAATCTCTTATTTAGCCTTACCTTGAAGTCTCCCGCGCTTATCTCTTTGGCCGCACTGGTTATCTCATTTAACGGTTTGGTAAGCGTCCATGATAACCATATGCTCACTATTGCGACTATAGCCACAACTACAGCACCCATCTCAATAAAAAGCAGGATGACCTCCCTCATAACCGCTTCTACGCCGCTTAAAGATGTTATAAAGCGTATCACTCCAACTACCCTGTCGCCTTTTAAAAGTGGTGAGGACACCACCATGACATTTTCTCCAGTGCCGAGGTACTCACCCTGATGTATGCCAATGACACCATGCATAGCATCCACAATGTCCTGAGTCTCATCATAGGCAAAGTTGCCTATGGAATCGCCCAGCACAATGCCTGCGTTGTTTATCACCTGCACCTCGGTACTGGAAACCTGCGCAAAGTCCTCTGAAAGGTCCTGGGCCACATATATCAGGTCGCTGTCCTCCATGTAGTTTTTAAAAAAGTTATTGGCAAGTTGGGCCTGCTGGATTAATATCTCCCTTATATTGCCAATGTAATATTGCCATATCCATTCCACCATGACGCCCTCTAACAGTATTATGGCAGCAAGAACTATAAGGATGTAAGTCGATACTAACCTTCCTCTAATTCCTCTAAACATCATCTTCCTCCATGACAAAGCGGTATCCTACTCCCCACACTGTTGCTATATACCTTGGACAGGAAGGGTCATCACCCAGTTTTTCCCTCAATCTTCTTATATGGACATCAATGGTCTTTGTATCGCCATAGAAGTTGGTACCCCAGAGCTTATTCAGTATTTCTTCCCTTGTCACCACCCCACCGCCTGTCTCTATCAGCAATAGAAACAGCTCATATTCTTTATTCGTAAGGTCTAAAGGCTTACCGTTTGCTGTAACTCGCCTCTTTTCTGTGTCAATTGTTACATCCTTAATCTGTATCTTCTGATCTCTCTGTTTTCTGTTTAACCTTCTTAAGACTGCTTTTACCCTGGCAGTGAGTTCCACAGGATTAAAGGGCTTTACCACATAGTCATCAGCCCCCAGCTCCAGTCCTATGACCTTGTCGGTATCCTGACCCTTGGCAGTGAGCATGATTATAGCTGTGCCCGGCCTCTCCTCCTGCACCCTCTTACACACCTCATAACCATCAATCCCCGGAAGCATTATGTCCAGTATGATTAGGTCCACCGGATTCACCCTTAGCCTGGCCAGGGCTTCTTCTCCCGTTGCTGCCTCTATGACACCAAAACCCTCTCTTTTCAGGTTTATCACTATAAACTCCCTTATGGAGTCCTCATCCTCTACTACCAGTATATTGCCCATGGCTATTCCCCCTTTGATATATGTCCGTTCTGCATCTATTACCTATTATATACTACCGCTGTTTAAAAGTATTTAGTCTCATTATGGAAAAAAGGAGCCACAGGCCCCCTATTCCTCAATCTGTACCGCAGTTGTAAGTGCATCCATAAATGTCCTACCGTTGGTCCTGGGGAGGTCCAGGCCGGATACCGCCACCTCCATGACAGGTATAAACCCGTAGTCTCCTTCCGGCGTCCTTTTCTTCATGTCCCCATACCCTGAAAAGTCGTGTATCATGTAATCCCTTGCCCCCACCCTGCCCAGATAGAGCATGGCATGGCCCGGCATATACAGGGCTGCACCGGGCTTTAACTTTGCAAAGATTACCTCCCTCTCTGCATCGGACTTATTCGTAAGGTCGTATTTAATCCCGTACATTGACTCCTGCTCATCTGTATTACGTGGGAGTTTAAATCCAAAGGTAGAGTAGATATCCATTAAAAGTGCTGAGCAGTCCCTTTTCCCTGTCTTACCGCCCCAGTCGTACCTCTCCCCCTGCATCTTAAAAGCCTGCCTTATTATATTTCCTCTGGTGTATGGCAGGTAACCGATGGATACATCCTCTGAGCGTGGTATCATGGCCCTTTTTATTATGAGATTTCCGTTTGCATCTCTTGTAGGCAATTCCACCACGAAGTTACCCTGTGTGGCCTGGCCGTCTGCCACTGCCGGTGGGTTATCCTCTACGGGGAGCCTCACGCCCATATCTAAGGTCACCTCTGAGACCTCTTTTGAGTATGGGTTGTACCCCGTCTCTATATGATTTCCCGTCACCACAATAAAGGGCTCTTTCGTTCCAAACCACAGTACCTGGCCCCTTTCCCCTATGGCCACGTCCTTAGCCCTCACCCATCCGCGGTAGAACCTGGCCTGGCCGAAATACCACTGGCCATCGCTGCTTTCATGGAGTATCGCCAACGGCTCACCCACATACAGAGCTGTCTCCTGAAACCTGTCAAACTCAATATCTCCGGGCTTATTCATTACCAGGTCATCGGTTGGAAAGCTCCTCATGTTGGTCCGTCTAACCACCAACCCAAACTTCGCAGGATTGCTCTCTTTTATACCCTCTAAATTCCTCTTGCTCAAGAGCGCATTATAGTAGTCATCACCAAGTAGATTGCCATTTTCATCGTATCTCGGAGCTGTAGGCACCCTATACTCATCTATCATCTCTTTCAACGCCTGCCCTGCTATTGTATTCGGAAAGCTCTGCAGGTCAACAACCTCATCTACAGACTCATCTATTCTACTATTATACTCATTTATCTCATCAGGCGTCATTATAACCCTGTCTGCGTCATCCAGTCTCGACACCCAGAAGTCTGCGTTTAACATCTCCTCCGTTACATTGGGAATATTGCTCATTTCTTCCACCCCTCCCATTGTCGTAAATCCTATATTTACCATACCAAAGGCCAAAAAAACTACAGTGAAGACTATAAGCAACCTTATCTCCATAATCATCCCCCGTCTCTTAACACAAATTTAACACAACTGGGCTATTTTTTAAACCCCTTTTTAAGTTATAATTACATGTAGGAAGGAGAGATGCTAATGCCAAAGAAAAGAATAATGTTTTTATGCATAAACAATTCCTGCAGAAGCCAGATGGCTGAAGGAATAACCAAAGCTTTCAAGGGAGACGAATATGAGGTTTTCAGTGCCGGCATGGAACCCACCCATGTAAACCCAAGGGCTATAGAGGCACTGAAGGAAATAGGTATAGATATCTCGGGACAGTATTCCAAACTCATAGATAATGACCTGTTAAACTCCATGGACATGGTTGTCACCCTTTGTGGAGAGGCAGAAGAGGCTTGCCCTGTAACACCTCCTCACATAAAGAGGGAACATTGGCCGCTTCCAGACCCGGCCAGGGCTATGGGGACAGAGGAAGAGATAATGAGTAAGTTCCGTGAGGTCAGGGACAAGATAATAGACCTGGTAAAAGAAAAGCTATAAGATGTGCATGTGGAGAACAGTATACGCAGACTTCAACCCATAGCGGAGTTTCACCGCCAAGCTATTGCTCATGTCTAAAAAGAGTGTAAAACCATATGGTCTTACACTCTTTTTGCAAATATGATACTTTAATTGTAGCGATTATAATCCCTGATTATACCTATACATTATGCCTGGGCCTCTGTAGCCAGCACCGTATCCACGGCCAGGCCCTGCACCGGGACAGCCGCCGAAGTATCCATAGGTCTTTTGATATTCATATATGCTGTCTGCCTGTTCCTGAGTCAGTAGGTCATCCTCCACCAGCTTATCCAGAACATCTTTGTTGTAGCTTTTAAGTTTTTCTGTGAGGTCATCTGCAGTTATACCTTTCTCGTCTGCTATCTGATAAATGGTTTTGCCCTTCTGCATCTCATCAATTAGCTGTTCAGGGGTAAATCCGAGGATTTTTGCTACCCCATTGATTTCCACTGTATGATAGGGATTGGCACCCATTATGCCGTATCCAAAACCGTTACCAAAGGGTACAGCATCAGCAGCATATACCACGGCTCCCATCAGCAGCACCACCGCTACGATAGAGATTATTACCCATTTCTTCATTTTAAATTTCTCCCTTCTTTTTTATTTTACAATTTTATTATAAACGCAGGGTTTGATAAACATATAATGAAAATGTGATGTTTTTGTGAGGATTAATAAAAAGTATTGTTGCATATCTTAATATTTTATAAATCGTTTATTCGCTCCATATCCATATGATATAATTATAATCATGTGGGAGAGGTGATGTAATGAGAGAATTCTTGACATTAAAGGATCTTTTCATCAAATACAGGTGGAGATATGCAGTAGGTATATTCTGGCTCATATGTGTAGACTCGGTCCAGATAATTTTGCCGAGGTTTTTGGGATACATCACGGACAGCTTTCAGAGTGGCGGACTTACAGAGAGGAGTTTGCTTATCAATGCCTTTTATGTTTTATTAACAGGCATTCTTATTTTTGTCTTTCGTTACCTCTGGAGGATGTATATAATCGGCACAGCCAGAAGGTTTGAATACAGCCTAAGGGACAAATACTACAAGCACCTATTAGAGCTATCTTCCAATTTCTACAATACCCACAAGACAGGTGACCTGATGGCTCATGCCACCAATGATATAAATGCCGTCACCATGGCCTTGGGCCAGGGTGTGGTGATGCTGACCGATTCACTGTTTTTGAGCATAGTGACCGTTGCAGTAATGTTCATCTATCTAAACAAGACACTGACGCTGATGTCCCTTATCCCCCTACCTGCCATGGCTGTAACTGCCTCAATATTCAGCAGAAAGATACATCATCGCTACAAGCTGGTGCAGGATTCATTTTCTAATATGTCGGATATAGTCCAGGAAAACATCTCCGGCATGAGGATAATAAAGTCCTTTGTCCAGGAGGATAATGAGATATTCAAATTTATTGAGGCAAATAAAGATTATATGAACAAGAATATGAGCATGGTAAGGCTCTGGGGTTTTATGGCCCCTTTTATACAGACGCTCTCCGGCCTTGGTTTTATTATCATACTCTGGTATGGAGGTACCCTGGTCATAAACGGCTTGCTGTCACTGGGGGACTTTGTCTCCTTTAACATGTATCTGGGGCTTTTAATCTGGCCAATGATGGCCATCGGCTGGGTTATAAATATAATGCAGCGTGGTGCAGCCTCCATGCAGAGGCTAAATGAGATATTCCACATAAAACCAGACATATATGACAGGAAAGTTATTGACATGGATATGATCGATGGCGATATAGAGATAAGGGATCTCACTTTTTCCTACAGGCCTGGCCTTGATCCGGCACTTAAAAACATAGACCTGACCATTAAGAAGGGAGAAACCCTGGGCATCATAGGTAAGACAGGCAGCGGTAAGACCTCCCTGTGCAACCTGCTCTTGCATATGTACAATGTCCCGGATAACACCATCACCATAGGTGGTGTCGATATAAACAGGATTCTGCTGGCAGTTTTACGAAAGAATATAGGTTTTGTACCACAGGAAAATGTCTTATTTTCCATGTCCATTAAAGATAACATTGCATTTGGCGTAGAGGACTGCAGTGATGAGGATATAATTGAGGCTGCAAGGATAGCCCACATACATGAAGAAATCCTTGAGTTCCCAGATGGATACAATGCCATGGTGGGGGAGAGAGGTGTTACCCTCTCTGGCGGTCAGCGGCAGAGGGTATCCATTGCCAGGGCTATAATCAAAAAGCCAGGCTACCTCATCTTTGATGACTGCTTATCGGCTGTGGACACCCAGACCGAATATGATGTCCTGACATCGTTAAAGGATATAATAAAGGACTGCACTACAATAATCATATCCCAGAGGATATCCACAGTACAAAATGCTGATAGGATAATGGTGCTTGACAACGGCATGATAGCAGAGTATGGTACCCATGAGGAGCTTATGAAACTTGGTGGGCTATACTACAGCACCTACCAGAAACAGCAACTGGAAAAACAATTAAATGAGATGGATTGAGGTATAGCTATGGAATATAACATTGATGAAGAAAAAATAGGCAAGGTATATGACCCGAAGCTCATGGGACGGCTCTTAGGGTATGTTAAGCCATACCGGGCTTATATCCTGACATGCATCCTTCTGCTCCTCATCATAACATTCCTTGACCTGGCTACCCCTTACTTCACCAAGGTGGCCATAGATAACTACATAAACGGCCTTAATACCCCTATGTATCTCTTTAAAGAGGGTGAATCACCTGTTGAGGGTATAGGGTTTCAGGGCAAGGTCCTGGTGAGGACGAACCAGATCCACGGCAAATTGGATAAGCCGGTTTATCAGATCATCGGATTAAATGGCGAATATTATCTTATAAAAGGCACATTGCAAAACTATGAAGGAACATCAGTAAGTGACGATATGGGAATCACACCTGCCCTTACGGATTTTAGCGGCAGATATGTGCTTATAAGGTCAGGTGGTGCAGAGTACCCTGGTATAAGACTTAGTGATGAGGATCTGAGGGTTTTCAGGAATTATGATATAAGGCATGTGTTTATGATCTCCATTCTCCTTCTAATTATCATTTTGCTTTCCTTTTTATTAAATTACATTCAGGTATACCTGCTACAGTACACCGGTCAGAGGATAATCTTCAATATGAGAAAGGAACTCTTTACCCATATTCAAAACCTGCCCATAAGTTTTTTTGACAGAAACCCCGTTGGGAGGATAGTTACCAGAGTGACCAACGATATGGAGACATTAAACGAGATGTATACCAGCGTGCTGGTGAACCTGTTTAAGGACGTGTTTATCTTTATCGGGTGTATAGCAGTGATGCTTAGCTTAGACGCGAGGTTGGCTTTGATAAGCTTTGCTGTACTCCCTCTGGTCTTTGCTTCAACCTTTATTTTCAGAAACAAGGTACGGAGTGCATACAGGGAGGTAAGGTTAAGGCTGGCACGTATAAATGCAACATTGCAGGAGGACATCTCCGGAATGAAAATAATCCACATCTTTAACAGGCAAAAGAGGCAGTATGAGAATTTCAACAATATCAACCTTGACTATTACAGGGCCAACATGAGACAGCTGACCATCTTCTCTATCTTCAGGCCGACAATAGATCTTCTGTACTATCTAACCCTATCCATTGTCATATGGTATGGCGGTGGCAACCTTATACAGGGAAGCATACAGTTTGGTGTGCTCTATGCCTTTATAAACTACATCAGCACACTGTTCCAGCCCATAAGCGACATGGCAGAAAAGTTTGATATAATGCAGTCCTCTATGGCCTCATCTGAAAGGATTTTTATGCTCTTAGACCAGCCGGAAGAGCCAGGGGATGTGCATACTGTAAAGGCTCTCGATAGGATCTCAGGCAAGATTGAGTTTAAAAATGTGTGGTTTGCCTATAATGGCGAAAACTGGGTCTTAAAGGATGTGAGTTTTACTGTAAACCCCGGAGAAACCGTGGCTTTCGTGGGCCATACAGGTGCAGGAAAATCATCCATTATGAGTCTTATTGACCGGCTTTACGATATACAGCGTGGGGAGATTCTAATTGATGGTGTAAATATAAAAAATATTAACACTAAGATGCTGCGAAGGCATATAAGTATAGTTCCCCAGGATGTCTTCCTCTTTACCGGCAATATCAAAGAAAATATCAGACTGAACAAGGATGTTGATGAGGAAAAGGTAAAAAGAGCCGCAAGGTATGTAAACCTCGATGGGTTTATACAGAAGCTTCCTCGCGGATATGATGAGCCGGTGATGGAGAGGGGCTCAACCCTATCACAGGGTCAGAGACAGCTCATATCCTTTGCCCGGGCCATAATCACGGACCCTGAGATATTGATCTTAGATGAGGCCACATCAAATATAGACACAGAGACCGAAGCCCTGATACAGGACGCCTTGAGGAAGATTACACAGGATAGGACAACCATAATTGTAGCCCACAGGCTCTCAACTATACAGCACGCCGATAAGATATTCGTCCTGCATAAGGGGAAGATAAGGGAGTCGGGTAAGCATCAGGAACTGTTAAAAAAAGGAGGGCTTTACTACAGGCTATATCTCTTGCAGTACAGCGACCGTAATAATGAGGCGGTCAGCCCATAATATTTTTATAATGAGCTGGCCTTTTATATTGACCTGGAAAAATCTGCACTGCAGCTTTATTAATTAATAGTATCTTCTTTTTACCCTGTCTTTACAAGCCGAGCCCAGTCACATACTCAGTGGCGTTCTTCATGTCAGAAGGAATTCTCATATAGCCTTCATCTTTTTCGTCTATTTTCCGCTCAATTCCTCTTTAATTCTCTTGCCAGTAGGAGTATCTGCCAGGCCACCTTTCGCTGTCTCCTTGAGCTCATAGGGCATTACCTTTCCTACCCTGTACATGGCCTCCACCACCTCATCAAAGGGTATTCTGGATGTTATGCCTGCTAAGGCCATATCTGCTGCTGTCAATGCATTAGAGGCTCCAAAGGCGTTCCTCTTAACACACGGTATCTCCACAAGGCCTGCTACAGGGTCACATACCAGCCCCATTACAGCCTTTAAAGAAAAGGCAGCTGCATTTAATGCCTGCTCCGGACTACCTCCGACCAGCTCAGTAACGGCGGCTGCTGCCATGGCTGCTGCTGATCCGCATTCAGCCTGGCATCCACCCTCAGCGCCAGAGAGTGTGGCGTTGTATGCTATGGTGATACCTACGCCTGAGGCCGTAAATAGGGCATTTATTACGTCATCATCTGTGCTATTTAATATTTCTGCAGCAGTCAAAAGCGCCCCGGGTATTATACCGCAGGAGCCTGCTGTAGGTGCCGCCACAATCCTCCCCATAGAAGCGTTTACCTCAGATACAGCCATAGCCTTAGCCACCGCCATGGCTGTATGGGTTCCTGAAAGGGTATGACCGGCCTCTGTGTACTTCCATAGCTTCTTTGCGTCTCCTCCCGTAAGGCCGCTTACAGACCTTATATCTCTGGTAAGGCCATACAAGGCAGCCTCTCTCATAACCTCAAGATTTGCCTTCATCTTCAATAGAATATCCTCTCTGCTCTTTTCTGATGTCTCCATCTCATAAAGAATCGTTATTTCACCAATGGATTTATTATATGCACTGCATAGGTTTAATAGTTCATTACCAGTCTTGAATTCATACATAATACCACCCCTATACCGGTTCTATCATCATAACACTGCTTATTTCCTTAATCTTTTTAATCTCATCAATTGCCTTATCAGGCAGCGTGTAATCCATCTCTATGATCATGGCGGCCTCTTTCCCCTTCTGGTGCCTGAAGACCTTCATAAATGCTATGTTAATATCGCAGCCCTTTATTATCTCGGTAACCTTTGCTATAACACCCGGCCTGTCCACATGGGATGTAATGAGAGTGGGATAGTCACCCGTAAACTCCAGATTGAAATCATCAATCCTGGTAATTACTATGCTACCTCCGCCTATGGATGAGCCTGTCACAGAGATTCTGCCATTCTCTCCATCCATCTCTACCATTACTGTGTTTGGATGGGCGTCTTTTATTACCGTCGGTATAAACTCAAAGTCTATTCCCATCTCTTTTGCTATATTCAATGAGTCCCTCAATCTATCATCGGAAGGATCCATACAGAGTATACCGGCCAGGAGCGCCCTGTCTGTTCCATGCCCCCTGTATGTTTCCGCAAAGGACCCGTGAAGATAAAACCTCACCGATGTAATTTTCCCACCATATATCTTCCTTGCTATATTACCTATCCTTGCCGCCCCCGCCGTGTGAGAGCTGGATGGACCTATCATGATTGGGCCCAGTATATCAAATGAAGAATACTGCTTCATAAAAACACCTCTCTGTTTTATTTCCCGGGAAATACTCAAAAATGGCCTGGCCATATACCAGGTCTACCTATAGAGTCATCTCAAATTCAATCTCATGTTTAATAGGTATGTTATCATACCCATACAAAGGTATCTCCGGTTTTATCTTTCTCGCTTCTTCTACTGCATTCAAATAGAGTGCTGCCATATCAAACCCACGCTTCTGGAAAAATCGTATAGCATTAGCATTATCGTTTGTTGTAATCAACCATACTCTACGGCAGCTGTTCTGATTCGCTCTTTCGATCACTGCCTCAACAAGTCTGCTGCCTATCCCCAGACTTTCCTTAGAGCTATCTATGGATACAATTTCACAGTTTTCTCCATCAATCTCATAGGTAATAATCCCCGAAATTTCATCATCTAAAATTGCAACAAAACCAGCGAGCCCATCTGTGTGATGTACTTTTCCTTTTGAGACCATCAGTGCAGAACCCCATTTTTCTATAAATAACCGTATAACGTTCCTACGAATATTTCCATCAATCTCTTTTATCTTTAGATTAGACATGTAATGATTTTAGTGTACAAAGCAGTATTCCACGAATGATAGCAACATCTATGCACCTGATCGTTCGTCCTGATACTCTAATAATTCGTGGCTTGGTTCCGCCGGGTACGCCTCCATTCGGCGTCCTTGCCTCAACTCGGCTCATCCGGCGTCCATGCCGGATGCCCCGGCTGCACTTACCACGAATTCAAGAGTATCATAGACTCTCTTTAAGGGTGCATTTGATGTTACATATCATTCTCAACATGGTTCTTACACCTAAATCATGTAATTTTATTCCTCCTTTATTCCCATGAGAATGGAGTTTATGAACTTTGTCTTTGATTCAGTATAGGCTACCCTATCGTTTCTGTATTTTTCAGCCAGCTTGACCTTAAGTTCCTGGTACTGCCCCTTTAACTCATTGTCTGTCCTCAATATGTCTCAAAATCTTATATGCCTTTTTAAGCATTCGCTGCCCTTCTCTACCTCTCCTTTTAAAACTCCCTTTGCCAGTTTTTATCATAGGGCACTATATATACCTCATCCATCCAATTAGATTCCTCTCTTCTTAGCCCTGTCTATGGCCTGTATCTCCTCTGCAGAAAGCGGGTATCTGGATGTACCTCTTTCTATGGGCTTTGCATATGTTACCGTATCGTCCCTGCTGAATATCCCGGTAATGACGAATCCATCATCATTTTGGTCTAAAAGAGCTAAAGAAAAACTCTGGTCTGAACCCATCTCAGAAAATGCATTGTACCTCACGATACCGACCTTCTGTATAGAAAGTTCTGTACGCTTTTCTATCTTTTTCATTCTTTCTTCAAAGTCTGTAATCCTCTCCACATTGTCTTCTACTTTGCCCAGGTAAGATGACAGCATGTCCTCTAAGTCTTCACCTTTTCTACCCTTAATAACTTGCCTGTAATTTTTTATAAAACTTGATAATCTGATGTTTAATGATAATAACCATATGAGTTCTATTATAGCCAGCAAGGCCAGGCCTGATATGACATATACATCGTAAGTCCTTAATATTTGAAGCAAATCATTCATCCATCGTCACCCGTTTTATATAAGATTTTGTATTTTAAATATATCACACTTGGGCCACCCATCTCAATATGAAAATGAAGGGTACTGACCAGTGAAAATGTCCCGGTTAAAAGCCGGGACTGCTAATTTATCTATAATCTTGCTATCTGCCTGACAGCTTCAAGAAATTTTCCTATTTCCTGCTCTGTTGTAAATGGGCCTGGGCTTACCCTGACGACGCCCTGCCCAAAGGTACCGATGGTCATGTGGGCCAGGCCAGAGCAGTGAAGTCCCGCCCTTACCTCTATTTCAAACTCGCTGTCCAGTATATATGATACCTCTGTAGAGTCCATATTGCCCACATTGAAAGCCACCACCCCTGCGTGCATTTCAGCATTTTGCGGTCCATAGACCTTCACGCCATCAATCTCTTTAAGGCCGTCTATAATTCTGCCGCAGATCTCTATTTCATGCTTTCTAATGGCCTCTATTCCTATACTGTTTATATAGTCTATTCCTGCCTTAAGGCCTGCTATACCCGGGGTATTGAGTGTGCCGCTCTCATACCTGTCCGGCATTATATCGGGCTGGGTCACCAGGTCAGAATGGCTGCCCGTGCCGCCTTCCTTTATTGTGTCCAGATCTATCCCTTCCCTTATATATAAGCCCCCTGTACCCTGGGGGCCCAAAAGCCCCTTATGCCCCGGGAAGGCCATAATGTCTATATCATCCTCATTCACATTAATTGGTATATGACCTGCTCCCTGGGCAGCGTCTAAGAGAAATGGTATTCCGTGCCTTCTGGCTATCCGGCCTATCTCTCTATATGGCTCAATGGTCCCTGTTACATTGGAGGCCAGGGTAAGGATTATAACTGCAGTATTTGGCTTGATGGCCTTTTCTATATCATCTGGTAAGATGAGACCGATGCCATCGGCGGAGACATATGTGGTCTCTACACCAATGGACTCTAACTTTTTTAGCGGCCTGGCCACAGAATTGTGCTCCATACTGCTGGTAACCGCATGCTGGCCTGGTCTTAATAGTCCCTTTATGGCCATGTTAAGAGCATCAGTGGTATTTAAAGCGAATATAATCCTCATGGGGTCATCAATACCAAAAAATTCAGCCAGCGTCTCCCTGCACTCCAGCACTATCCGTCCGGCCTCTAAGGCCATCTTATGTCCGCTTCTTCCAGGATTAGCACCCTTATTCAATATGCAATCATAGACCGCCATGGCCACACCCTCTGGTTTTGGCCATGATGTGGCAGCATTATCAAGATATATCATCTCATCATCCCCCTATGAACAGCAATTGATTATGATTCTGGCATATGAACTGAAGGAGCATGTAATGCAACATCAAATGCATCCTTAAAGCGAGCCCATACTTCAATATATGAACCATAATGCATTTATGTCAAGCACAGAACTCTCCCTCTATTATTATTCTTGCCGCTCCGCCAACCTTCATCTCATATTTATCGTTTTTGGAGATCTCTACAGAGATAAGGCTGGGCCTTCCCATGGTTATCCCCTGTTCTACATTAAATTTCAAAGGGTTTTCACTTAGAAGGCCGGAATCCAGCAAATATACACCAAGGGCGCCATTCGCCGTACCGGTAGCCGCCTCTTCATCTATGCCTAATGCAGGCGCCATGTTTCGGGTAAGAACAAGATCATCCTTGATATAAGTATCAAATGTGAACAGATGTAGAGATTCTGCACCAAACTCTTCAGTAAATGCTATTATGCTATTTCTATCTGCTTTTATGCCGTTCAGAATCCTTTTATTGCTAACACCCACAATAATATCGTAGACACCTGTTGAAACAGCCATTGGCTCTCCCACAATGTCATTTTCAGATATGCCAAGGTAGTATGCCACCTTACCTTTTGGAATTTTATCTCCAAACCGTGGTTGGGACTGTGTCATAAATACATTTTCCACAGTACCACCTTTTATATTTATATAGGCTTTAAGGTCTCCGGCCTTTGTGTTAAAATCAAATTCATTTACTCCATCCTTCAAATCAAGATAACCCTTTGAAGCCAGCGTATAAAAGGATGCGATTGTCGCATGCCCGCATAGGTCTAACTCCCTCTCCGGTGTGAAGTACCTTATACTTATGCCATTCTTCAGATTGATAAAAGCTACCTCAGAAATCTTTAGCTCCTTGGCCAGGCCCTGCATCATATCCTCATTGGGCTCACCTATTACCACTCCTGCCGGATTACCACCAAAAGCTTCCCTGGTAAATGCATCTACCCAAAAAAACCTCATAAACCATTAACCCCCTATCATTTCTATTATCCTCTCCAGTTCTTCATCCGAGTAATATTCTATGTAGATCTTCCCGCCTTTTTTACTCTTGTTTATCAGAACTTTTGTGCCCAGTGCTCTTTCCAAGCGATTTTCTATATCCTTAATAAAAGGGTCCTTTTTTACATCTTTAATTTTCTTGACTTTTGTATTTTCTGTCAATCTGGAAACCATTTTCTCTGTTTCCCTTACACTCATATCCTCACTTATTACCTTCAGTGCCAACTCATACTGTTTGCCAAGACTTTCCAGGCCAAGCAATGCTTTTGCATGACCTGCAGATAGCTTTCCGTTTTCTACCAGTCCCCTTACCCTGGGGTCCAGGTTCAAAAGCCTCAGTGAGTTTGCTATAGCTGGCCTGCTTTTTCCTATTATCTTGGCTATCTCTTCTTGAGTGAGACTGTATTCCTCCATTAATGTCTTATATGCAATAGCCTCTTCTATGGGATTTAAATCCTCTCTCTGCAGGTTTTCAATCAAGGCAAGCTCCATACTTTCCTCTTCTGTAATTGTCCTTACGACTGCCGGTATTTTGTCCAGGCCTGCTGCTTTTGCTGCCCTGTATCTCCTTTCCCCTGCTATTATTTTGTATCCACCATCTATAGGTGTAACCAGTATAGGCTGTAAAACTCCATACTGTTTTATGGAATCTGTGAGGGAGTTTAATGCCTCCTCATCAAAATCTTTGCGCGGCTGACTCTCATTGGTTATTATTTCATCCAGCGATATCTCATTGGCAGACGTCGAATCTGTTTCCGGTATAAGTGCCTGCAGTCCTTTCCCAAGTCCCTTTTTCATGCTAACCCCTCCCTATAACTTCTTCAGCAAGTTCTTCGTAGGCCTCTGCGCCCTTTGATTTTGGATCATATACACTTATGGGCTGACCAAAACTTGGTGCCTCGCCCAATCTTACATTTCTTGGAATTATAGACCTATATACCTTGTTCTTAAAATATTTTTTTACCTCATCTACAACCTGGATTGAAAGGTTTGTCCTGCCGTCAAACATGGTCAATACTACACCCTCTATTATAAGGTCTTTGTTCAGACCTTTTTGCACCAGTTTTATAGTATTCATTAACTGCGTCAGCCCTTCCAATGCATAATATTCACACTGGATCGGCACCAGAACTGAGTCTGCAGCAGTAAGTGCATTTATGGTTAAAAGGCCGAGGGATGGTGGGCAGTCTATCAGTATGTAATCATATTCATCCTTTACCACTGATAGCACTTCCTTCAGTCTGTTCTCTCTTTTCTCCACAGATACAAGTTCTATTTCTGCCCCTGCAAGTTCAATGTTTGCAGGCAAGATATACAGTCTGTCATACTTTGTCTTTACTATGCAGTCTTCTATCTCCTCATTATTTAATAGAACATCATAGATGGTCTTTTTGAGTTTTTCTTTATTAATCCCTATGCCGCTGGTGGTATTACCCTGTGGGTCTATATCAACCATCAGAACCTTCTTGCCTTTTGCACTTATATTGCTGCTTAAGTTTATGACGGTAGTTGTTTTGCCTACCCCACCCTTTTGATTGGCAATGGCCATTATCCTGCCCATTAATTTTCCTCCCTCAGGAATATACTCTTATGGTTTTTCATATTAATTAGTAGCTCTGATTTTATTCAAAACCTATTAATTATGTTTTCAATATCTAAGCCAATTTTTCTATGACATAACTCACGCTGATTATTTTGAGGTGCTTTATATGAAGATTAGACCTTATAAATTTATTTTTGTCGGCACATTATGGACATATTTGTCCTGGTTGCCTGTATTTAATAATGATGTAAACCCAATAATAAGGTATATATCTTTTCCATCAACCGTCGATATGGTGCTTGAACAATATATTTCTATCCGAGCATCATATCTTACATATGCCTTTTTATTTTCTTTGTTGTTCTGTCTTGGAATTTGTTTCTCTTTATACAAAATTATATCATTGTTCCTCGTGGAACAAAAGTATAAATATTTAAAACGGAGTGGTTAATGTGTTAAAAGTACTTATTTCCACCTTTTTGATTGTGTTTTTTGCAGAATTAGGGGATAAAACCCAGCTGTCCACTATGTTTATTGCCTCTAAAACCAAGTACCCAAAGATCGTGTTCATCGGTTCTTCCATTGCACTAATAATGAGTTCAGCACTTGCTGTGGTCCTGGGGTTATATATGAAAAGATATATACCAGAAGAATTTATAAGATATGGTGGTGCAGTAATATTTATCCTGTTTGGGATTTTAATGCTTATAGACGGCATATAGCCATAATTGATGCAGCTAAATTAAAAGCACCTGTTTTTGATACCACCATATAGCTTTGGACCTCTCATGACTGAAGTCACGAGATTCCTGGTTCATCAGCCGTTGCCTACCCGAAGGCAGGTCTTACACAGCCTCCACAGGCTATCCCCGTAGTTCCTACGGTTCATTTAAAAGTTTTATGCTGCAAGTATCCGCAGCCCTTCTTCTAAGATATTCACTGCGGCGTTTTTGTCCCTGTTAAGGATAGTGCCACA
>JASEJQ010000031.1 GCA_030016635.1 Thermoanaerobacteraceae bacterium
ATGGAATTTGTAGAGAGGCCAGACGGCTACCCTGGATTAAAAGAAAAATATGGTTTTGAGTTCACAGATGTAAAATCCATGGATACAGGTGTAAGATATCCTGCTATTGATAATGATGAGGTTCAGGTAATAGATGCCTTTGCTACAGATGGGCTTCTTGTATCTCACAATCTTAAGATACTGGAGGATGATAAGCATTTCTTCCCACCGTATTATGCCGCACCGCTGGTAAGAGGCGATGTCCTGGAAAAACATCCTGAGATAGCCGATGCATTAAACAAACTGACGAATTCCATAACAGATGAGGATATGCAGAAGCTAAACTATCAGGTTGATGGGGAAGGCAAGGATGCAGCAGATGTGGCAAAAGAGTTTCTAAAGTCAAGGGGATTAATATAAAGGGCAATTGCCCTTTATATTTTATTAAATTCTTTAATATTATGTGCGACATAGGGAGAAAATATTTGTAGAAAGGAGGGAGAAACATGCCCAACTGGAAAAAAATATATCCAAAATCGGAAGATGAGCTGGATGACCTTAGAGACGAAGTGGCAGAGGAACTGGACCTGGATGATGATATACAGGAACGCGGATGGGAAAACATGACCACAAGAGAAGTTGGAAAAATTGGCGGTAACATGGTTAAAAAGATGATAAAATATACAGAAAAACAAATGGATGAAAAAAACGGCCTGATAGGAGGCGGTGAAGAAAATGAAAAAGGAAAAGAATAAAAAACAGTCCAGTACCAGGGCAGACAATCAGAGGGTAGAAATAAGGCAAGAGGATATCAATAAAATAAATGGACACAGAAATGTGGTAGACCCGGAAAAAGGCCCTGAAAATAAATAGGCTGGGTAAATATACCCGGTCTATAATTTTTTTAGAGGAGATTTAAAATTTGTATCGAATATTATAAACTATCAACATATTTACGGAAGGGTGATAGTATTGAAAGAACTGAGACCAGAAGACCTACGGAAAAGGATTGATCTTCAAGACTTTGGGTTTAAAACAACTGCTGAGATTAATAATAGTTACGGTATAATAGGACAGGAGAGGGCAGTGGAAGCCATGAAGTTTGGGCTTCGAATGAAAAACAAGGGTTATAATATATATATGTCCGGAATTACCGGCACAGGTAAGAACAGTTATGCCCGCTATATTGTAAATAAGGTGGCCAGCGAAGAGCCTGTGCCCGATGATTGGTGCTATGTATTCAATTTCAAAGAACCGACTCAGCCAGTTGCTTTGAGCTTTAAGGCTGGTGAAGGTGTACGTTTCAAAAAAGATATGGATGATTTTGCCGAAATATTGAAATCTCAAATACCAAAGGTGTTTGAAAATGAAGATTATCAGGTACAGAGAAACAGCATAATAAAAAAATATCAGGATGCCAGGGTAGAAATAATTGAAGAGCTGAATAATACAGCAAAAGAATACGGTTTTGTGCTTCAGACAAGCCCAACTGGTTTCATAACGATTCCAATAATAGAAGGGAGAAAGATGAGCCAGGAGGATTTTGAATTGCTTGATGATGAGACCAGGAGAGAAATTGAGGAGAAGTTAAATGAATTACAGCTTAAGATATCTGATGCTTTTAAGAAATCTCAGGTCATGGAAAAACAATTGAAGGATGAATTAAATCAGCTTAACAAAAAGGTAGGTTTATTCGCTGTTGGACAATATATTGAAGATATGAAGCGCAGGTATAAGGATTACAAAAAGGTTGAGGAATACTTTGAAAACATGCAGGAGGATATATTAAGCAATCTTGATGAGTTCATCAACCCCGAGACTGAAGCTCAGGAGAGCGATAACCCCTTTGCAAATTTAATGAAAGAAAGAAAAAATGACTATTTTAACCGGTTCAAGGTTAATCTACTTATAAATCATGAGAATTCTACAGGAGCACCGGTGGTCATTGAACATAATCCAACATATAACAATCTGTTTGGAAGTTTAGAATATGTAAATGAATTTGGCGTTGCTACTACTGATTTTACAAGAATAAAAGCGGGCTCTTTTCATAAGGCTAATGGTGGCTATTTGATTCTTCAGGCACGCGATGTTCTGTCCTATCCATATGTATGGGACGGGATTAAAAGGGTATTAAAGACAGGAGAACTATCCATAGAGTTACCTCAGGATAGGCTGGGGTTTATATCTATGAGTTCTTTAAAACCAGAACCTATACATATGAATATCAAGATAATAATGATAGGTCATCCCCTCATATATTCCATACTGTATAGCAATGACGAAGACTTTGAGAAATACTTCAAGGTTCTCGTAGATTTCGATGATACGATGCCGCTGGATGATGACAATCTTAAAAAGATGATAGGTTTTATAGGTAGTTATACAGCGACAAAGGGCCTGAAACCTTTCGACAAATCAGGAGTAACTGCAGTCATGGAGTTTTCAACCAGGATGGCCGAGAGCCAGAAGAAACTATCCACCAGGTTTAATGAAATGGCTGAGGTATTGTATGAATCTGACCTGTGGGCTACCGAGGACGGCAGCGATATAATCAGTGGAAAACATGTTAAAAAAGCCATAATGGAGAAGGAAAAGAGGTTTAACAAATATGAAGAAAAACTATTAGAGGCAACCATTGATGGGACACTGATGATAGATGTGGACGGAAAGGCTGTAGGGCAGGTGAATGCCCTTACAGTAATTGACCTGGGTGATTATACCTTTGGAAGACCTACAAGGGTTACTGCATCTACCTATGCTGGTAAGGAAGGGGTAGTCAACATTGAGAGAGAAAGCAGACTGAGCGGCAGCATCCACGACAAGGGAGTAATGATAATAACAGGATATCTTGGTTCAAAGTTTGCACAAAACAAGCCATTGACCCTTTCGGCACGTATATGTTTTGAACAGTCATATGGTGGTGTGGATGGAGATTCAGCATCGAGTACAGAACTTTATGCAATTCTCTCCAGTCTTTCCGGATTACCTATTCGCCAGGATATAGCTGTTACCGGCTCAGTTAACCAGAAGGGCGAGATACAGCCAATTGGCGGTGCCACCCATAAGATTGAGGGATTTTATAAGCTCTGTAAAGCGAAAGGTTTTACAGGAAATCAGGGTGTTATAATACCATATCAGAACGTGCCTAATCTTTGTTTAAATGATGATGTAATAGAATCAGTGGCTAAGGGCGAATTTCATATCTATGCCATACGTACCATAGATGAAGGAATTGAGATACTTACAGGCATTCCAGCAGGGGTACCAGATGAGCACGATAACTACCCGGAAGGCTCAGTAAACTACCTGGTAAAGAAAAGACTGGAACAGTTTGCAGCCAGTGTGGAAAGCACTGAGAAGGAAGGATAAAACTTATCCTTCCCTTTTTTAATTATTTATTCTAATATAATATTGTTGGGGTACCTACTATAAAGGGACCTGAAGTTAAAAATATATTGGGGGGCAATTTATTGGATAAAGAAAGGGCATTAAAAATACTGGAAATATTAAGGGGACTTTATCCCAATGCTAAAACAGCATTAAACTTCTCCAATCCTTTTGAACTTTTGATAGCTACGATATTATCTGCGCAGTGTACTGATAAAAGAGTAAATGAAGTAACCAGAGAGTTATTTAAAAAATATAAAAAGCCATCAGACTATCTTAAACTTAGCCAGGAAGATCTGGAAAAAGAAATTAAATCATGCGGGTTTTACCACAATAAAGCCAAAAACATATTGGAAACATGCAGAGTTTTAGAAGAGGAATTTGCTGGAAAAGTACCACGGGATAGAGAAAATCTCATGAGGCTGCCAGGTGTGGGCAGAAAAACCGCCAATGTAGTCCTGAGCAATGCCTTTGGGATTCCGGCCATTGGTGTGGATACACACGTATTCAGGGTTTCCAGGAGATTGGGCTTATCTAAAGGCAGAATCCCTGAACAGGTAGAAAGAGACCTCATGAACCTTTTTCCGCTTGAATTATGGTCGTTATCCCACCATCTATTGATTTATCATGGGAGGAATATTTGCCATTCCAGGAAACCCCAATGTGAATCATGCCCGGTAAATCATTTATGCAATTATTTTTTAACCATTTCTTAAATATTTATATTATAAAAATATGTTATACTTAATAGGAGGTACAAAAATTGATTAGGAGTATTTTGGTTGGCGGCGACAAAGGAGGATATAACATCCTCAAGCATTTTAAGGATTCAGAGACAATGTCAGTGATAGGCGTGATAGATGTCAACGACGATGCGCCTGGTATGAAACTGGCCAGAGAGATGGGCATATATACCAGCAATAATATAGAATCCATTTTAAAACTTGATCCCGAACTAATTATTCAAGTTACCGGCAGAGAAGAGGTGCTGGGCCAGTTAAAGGCGGTGGCCGGCGATATCAGGTTGAATAATACTTAATTCATGATGAATAAATGGAGTGAAGCATAGATGGTATCCAATGAGGTTTCAAATGGGAGCAGAAGCAGATTTAAGTATGTTTCTATGCTCATTGTTATAGCTATACTTACATTTATCTGCACTTATATTTTTCTATATATGAGCAAGCCGGTAGTATATCAGGGTGTTAAGGTAGACGGAATAGAAGTCGGCGGCATGACCGTCGATGAGCTGGAGGAGTTTTTAAAGCAGTTATATGCACATACTGACCAGGAGATAATTTTAAATGTTCTTGACAAACAGTACAATGTTACACTTTCAGACATTGGATATTATGATTTTAAAAACGCTGCAGAACAGGCATATAAATTTGGCAGAGAAGGAAGTATATTCTCAAGGCTAAAAAATATTGCCTATGCAAGGACTGGTAAACTTTATATCAATTTTGATGTAAAACCTGCAGTTGACGATAAAAGAGCTACAGAAATCTTAGAAAAGATTGCTAAAGAAATAAATAGACCGGCAGTTAATGCAGATATTGTTTTTAAGGGCAACGATGTTATAGAGGTTATTCCTCATCAGGTTGGCTATGAAGTAGATATAGAGGCGTCCCTGGATAACCTGAAAAAGAAATTTACTGATGGAGAGGTAAATCTTCCGGTTAAAGAGGTTGAGCCAAGGATTACAAGCCAGATGCTTGCATCTGTAAAGGACATAGTAAGCCAGTATTCCACTGTTTTTAATCCAGCAGATGTAAACCGTACATTAAATCTACAGACTGCCGCCAATGCTATTAATGGATATATCCTGCTTCCAGGCGAGGAATTTTCATTGAATAAGGTGTTAGGACCAAGAATTAAAGAAAATGGGTATCTTGAAGCTCCTGTTATAATAAATGGTAAATTGGTACCTGATTATGGCGGCGGTGTATGTCAGATAGCTACAACAGTATTTAATGCTGCTGTAAGGGCAAATCTTGATATTACAGAAAGGCATCATCATTCATTCCCTGTGGCCTATGTTCCGGTAGGTCAGGACGCCACCATATCAGGAGATATATTGGATTTCAGATTTAAAAATAATTCCAAATACCCTATTTATATGAGGGCATATATAAAAGCCAACAGATTTTACGTGGATATTTATGGGAATAATACATCTCCAGGTTTAAATATACATCTCAGTACGGAGGTTCTGAATGTAGTTGAGCCAGTGACAGAATACAAGGAGGATAAGACACTGCCGCCTGGGGCTCAGGTTATGGAGAGAGAACCCCATAAGGGATATAAGGTGAATGTATATAAACTGACATATGATAAAAATAATAAACTTTTAGAAAAGAAACTTTTGTATACAGATACCTATAAACCTGTAAATGGCATAGTCAGACGCAATTCTGATGTGCCGATGCTAAACAATATGTCTGATGCACAGTCCTCAAAACCTGCATTATGAGAGGTGTAAGAAATGGTTGAATATATGATATTATCCACTGATACTCCCGCAGGTGCCATTTATATAGCATCCTATGAGAATATGCTTATACGCATTGATACAGATTACTTAAGCTTTTTAAAAGGCATTAAAAAATATGGTGAAGCAATAGAGAACAAAAACGAACTACTTGATGAGGCCGGGTATCAGTTAAACCTTTATTTCAGTAAAAAATTAAAAAGGTTTGATTTGCCGTTATACCTTGATGGGACCGAGTTTTACAGGGCAGTATGGACAGAACTTATAAAAATCCCCTATGGTACAACAACAACTTATGGCCATATAGCGGAGAATATAGGTAGACCAAGGGCAGTCAGGGCTGCTGGTAGAGCTATTGGTGCTAATCCTCTGCCCTTTGTAATACCCTGCCACAGGGTTATTGGAAAAAATGGCAGCCTTGTAGGATTTGGACTGGGTCTGGATGTAAAAAAATTTCTGCTTGAGCTTGAATCCGCTTAGACATTGCTTGCAAGTATTTCTTGCAGATGTTATAATCAAATTGAAAATAATGGTCAGTATATCTGAATAATGGATATGCTTGAGGTATTATTTAAATTGAATATGGTCAGTGGTTAAGGGAAAATGGTGAAAATCCATTACAGCCCCCGCTACTGTGAGCATGGATGAAATCCGGGTTATACCACCCATATTTTGGGGAAGGTCTGGAAAGTAAAGTGAAGTGCAAGTCAGGAGACCTGCCACTACCAGAAGTACACCTTCGGAGGGGAGGTAAGGCATTTATGGGAAAAATAAGACCTACCCCAAAAGGGTAGTTTTTTTATGCCAGAATATGGGTTTGCTAAATATTATTCTGTTAATAACTCTTTTTCAGAAAGGATGAAAATAATGAAAAGGTTTTTATCAATTATATTAATTTCATTGCTGGTTTTAGTGTTATTGACAGGCTGCAGTTCAAACAATATCCAGCAGCCTCAAGCGGATCAGGGACAAAATAAGAGTAATTTTCCTGTTACTATTACGGATTTTATGGGCAGGCAAATAACCATAGAAAAAGAACCGCAGAGGATTGTCACACTGGCGCCAAGCAATACAGAAATCCTGTATGAACTTGGTCTTGATGATAAGATAGTAGGTGTATCCGAGTATGATGATTTTCCTCCCCAAGTTAATGAAAAACCCAAATTAGGAGGTTTTTCCACACCAAATATTGAGGCAGTTATTGACGTAGAACCTGATATTGTTATTGTGGGAAGCTCTTTTGGTGAAGAGAATGCAAAGAAACTGGAGGAAGCAGGTATACCGGTGATTGTAACGGCACCTGAGTCCTTTGAGGATATATATACCTCATATGAGATGATTGGCAGGATTACCGGTGCAGGGGAGAAGGCCAATGAGATTGTCCAAAATATAAAAGATGGCGTATCTGAAGTACAAAAGAAGATAGAGGGGAAAGAAAAGCCGAAAGTATATTTTGTAGTATCCATGGGTCAGAGTAATTATACAGCCGGTAAGGGTACCTTCATTGATGCTGTGATAAATATTGCAGGTGGTGAAAATGTGGCATCTGATGTGGAGGGCTGGAAAGATTACAGCCTGGAAAAACTGGTGGAGCATGATCCTGATATAATTGTAGCTTCAAAACATGCTGGTGAGGTAGATAAACTCGCTGATTCGCCCGGCTACAAGGAGACAAAAGCGGCCAAAAACGGAAAGATATTCATAATAGATGACAATATAATCGTCAGGCCTACCAGCCGTATACTTGAGGGAATAAATGAAATGGCCAAGATAATACATCCTGAAATATTTAAATAAGGGGTCATGATGGGAAAGAAATTTTATGTTTTACTAATATATTCCATAATTTTTCTTGTTTTAAGTGTTATAGCCGGATTGATTATAGGAAGCTCCAGCATAACACCACTGGAAGCAACCGAAATACTAATTTCGCGGATTTTTTCGGTGCCCATTGATGTACCAGCATCCCATGAAACAATAATAATGAATCTCAGACTGCCAAGAACTATTCTGGCTCTTATAGTTGGAGCAGGTCTATCCTCAGTTGGGTTAACTTACCAATCTATTTTTAAAAATCCGCTGGCGGACCCATATATAATAGGGGTTTCTTCTGGTGCGGCTTTTGGGGCATCTGTAGCAATAGCCCTAAACATTACAGGTGGCCTCTGGGGTATGGGTGTAGTTAATCTTTTTGCGTTTATGGGTTCTTTGCTGGTAAGTTTCATTGCCCTTATTATATCAAGGGTAAACGGCAGAATTCCACCAACTACCTTGCTGTTATCTGGAGTGGCATTAGGAAATCTGCTCACCGCCGGAATGTCTTTAATTATGTTTCTCGACAATGAGGATATGGAACAGATAATATACTGGACCATGGGCAGCTTTGTATCTGCATCATGGGATAAGGTTGCTTTCAGCCTGGCCTTTGTTGCTATCGGCATTTTGCTTTTGATGTTTCATACCTGGGAGTTAAATCTGATGCTTCTTGGCGATGAGTCTGCATCCAGCCTGGGTGTTGATGTGGAAAAGGTAAAGATAAGGTTGGTAATAATATCGTCATTGGTTACAGCAGCCTGTGTATCTGTAAGCGGCATAATAGGCTTTGTCGGCCTTGTTATACCTCATATACTGAGGATGATTTCAGGACCGGACAACCGCAGGCTCTTTTTCCTTTCTATAATTGTTGGTGCTGGATTTATGTGTATTACCGATACGCTGGCAAGATATATTTTAAGACCTGTGGAGATCCCTGTGGGCATAATAACAGCTTTGATGGGCGGGCCATTCTTTATATACCTTTTGAAAAAGAATAAGGGGATGAATTAGTTTTGAATGCTATAGAGGTAAGAGACCTGCATTTTAGTATTGGAGACAAGAAAATATTAAATGGGATTACAATAGATATTTCGCAGGGGATGGTTACAGGGATACTCGGCCCTAATGGCGCAGGCAAGACAACCCTGCTAAGACACCTTTCAGGATACTGGCAGCCTGAAAAGGACACTGTGCATATATTCGGGGTTGATATCTTAAGGTTAAAACCGCGGGATAAGGCAAAAATTATCGGTTTAGTTCCACAGGATGGTGTAAATTCCGCCGGGTTTTCAGTTTTTGAGATGGTTATGATGGGAAGAAGTCCTTATTTAAACTTTTTTGGAAATGAAAAGGCTGATGACAGGAAAATAGTTGATGATTGTCTTAAAACATGCGGCGTATATGACATTAAGGATAGGAAGATGTATGAGATAAGCGGTGGAGAGGCGCAGAGGGTATTAATTGCCAGAGCGCTTGCTCAGCAGCCCGAAATTCTGCTCCTCGATGAACCGGTGTCACATCTGGATATAAAATACCAGCTGGAAATCATGAGTCTTCTCAAGGACCTTTCACGAAAGGGCATGACTGTTGTATCCATAATTCATGACCTTAATATAGCGCTTAATTTTTGTGATAATGTTATTCTTTTAAATTATGGAAGAGTGATAGCGGAGGGGGATGCAGATTCGGTTATTAATGAGGAAAATATATACAGGACTTATGGCGTGAGGGCAATGGTGGAAAAGGGGACATATTCTGTGGTAATTCCTGCTTTAAAGGCGATTTGACCAGGAGGATTGATAAATATGCATGGATGTTTAATGATACAGGGGACATCGTCTCACGTTGGCAAAAGTATAATGACAGCAGCGATCTTGAGGATAATGAGACAAGATGGGTTTAAGGCGGCACCGTTTAAAGCACAGAATATGGCTTTAAATTCTTATATAACGTATGACGGCCTTGAGATGGGGCGTGCTCAGGCTATGCAGGCGGAGGCTGCTGGGGTGATGCCTGATGTGAGAATGAACCCTGTTTTACTTAAACCTACATCGGATATGGGCTGCCAGGTTATAGTCATGGGCAGGGCCGAGAGTAACCTGAATGCAAAAAACTATGAAAGCTATAAGCCTGAATTAAGAGAGCTTATATACAGGACTTTTCTGGATCTTAAAAATGAATATGACTATGTTATTCTCGAAGGAGCCGGCAGTCCGGCAGAGATTAATCTCATGGAGAATGATATTGTCAACATGGGAATGGCGAGACTTATAGACTGTCCTGTCCTGCTTGTTGGTGATATAGACAGAGGAGGGATTTTTGCATCCTTTGTGGGTACGCTGAGTCTTTTGCCGGAGGGTGACAGAAATAGGATCAAGGGCTTTATTATAAATAAGTTTCGTGGGGATTATGATATATTGAGGCCAGGCCTTGATATGCTGCAAAATATAGCCGGCTTGCCCACAATTGGCGTTATCCCTTACATGGATATCAGGATTGACGAGGAGGATACCCCTTCAGAGCATAATATATCCATAGGGGACGATATCGATATTGCAGTTTTATTTCTGCCGCACATATCTAATTTTACTGATTTTGATCCATTTTTATACTATCCCGGTGTTAACCTGAGGTATGTAAAGAGGTTGGAAGAACTGAGCAATCCCGACCTCATAATAATACCCGGATCAAAAAATACTATTAGCGATCTGTATACATTGAGGCAAACTGGAATTGCAGACAGGGTAATTGAATTCTATAATGAGGGCGGGTTTGTGATAGGCATTTGTGGAGGATACCAGATGATGGGGAAGACAATAAAAGACCCAATGGGCCTGGAGAGACTGGGTGAAACAGATGGGCTCGGGATATTTGATGCAGAAACTATCTTCGAACCTGGTAAGCTGACTGTGAACTCGTCAGATAAGATAACAGAGGAAAGAGGCCTTACTGACGGACTTTCAGGCATGGAGGTTAAAGGATATGAGATACATATGGGCAGGACTTCTTCTATGGATTCTTGCGTAGTGTCCCGGAATGGGCTTATATCCGTTGATAGATCCGGCAGGGCTTTGGGAACGTATCTTCATGGCATATTTGAGAACCATGGATTTACTGTCGGAATAATAAACAACATAAGAAGGTCTAAGGGACTTTCACCTATAGATGTAGAGATTGACTTTAAAGCAAAGAAGGAAGAACAGTATGACAGGCTGGCCGAAGTGGTGAGACAGAATCTGGATATGAATTTTATATATAATCTTCTGAAATGACAGACATTGTATTGGCATTTGTCCTGGATTTGATTTTTGGAGACCCACCATTCCGGCTGCATCCGGTAAGGATTATAGGTACATTCATTAAGTACGTAGAAAACATAGTATATCCGATGAGGTTTTCAGAGCTTTTAAAGGGCATTTTCCTTCTCACTGTTACTGCTTTGCCGGCCTTTTTTGTGCCGTATTTCATCTTGAGATTATTGTCACCTTATCCCATGCTGTATCATGCCGCTAATATAATTATTATATACTTTTGCCTTTCGCTAAAAGACCTGCGTGATGAGACCATCAGAGTATATCAGTCCTTAAAGGATAATAATATTGAGACGGCCAGGGATAGGCTTGCAATGATAGTGGGAAGAGATACTGAGAACATGGATGAGAAAGAGATAGTAAGGGCGGCTGTAGAGACTGTAGCTGAAAATATAGTGGATGGCTTTATATCTCCCCTGTTTTATATTTTCTTGTTTGGCGCACCGGGCGGCCTGGCCTTTAAGGCTGTAAGCACCCTCGACTCCATGGTCGGTTATAAAAATAAAAGATATATGTATTTTGGTCGGCCTTCTGCCATAGCAGACGACATACTTAATTTTATACCTGCAAGACTTTCTCTCCTACTCATACCTGTTGCATCGCTTTTCGTGGGTATGAATTCCATGAGAGCCTTCAGGATAGGCATGAGGGACAGGCTTAAAAATCCTTCACCAAACAGCGGCCATGGTGAAGCCTGTTTTGCAGGCGCTATGGATGTTCAGCTGGGCGGTTTAAACTATTATGCTGGAACTCCATCTATGAAACCGATTATCGGAGATAAAGGACACGAACTTCAAGGCAGATATATAATTAAAGCCGTTAATCTTGCGTATGCTACAGGAGTGGTAACATTGATAATTTTTTGCGGGGTGAGTTATCTCTATGCAGGTACATGGTGGTGATATATATGGTAAGGGACCCATTATTGATTTTTCCTCAAATATCAATCCTCTTGGGATACCTGCATGTGCCATGCAAATATTAAATAAAATCGACATACTGACATATTATCCTGATGAGGAAAGTAATGAATTAACAGAGAGTATAGCATTATATCTGGATGTACAAAAGGAAAATGTATTGGTCGGCAATGGTCTTTCCGAGATTATACGCTTGATAATGTCAGGACTTGGTATAAAAAAGCCCGTAATCATAGGACCTACATTTGATGAATACAGGCTGTCAGCCATGGCTTATGATGCCTTTCCACATATGTATTATCTTACTGAAGATAACAATTTTAATGCCTCTAAGATAGACCTGAGCGATTTGGAATTTGATGCTGTATTTATCTGCAACCCCAACAATCCAACAGGAAGATTGTATGCAAAAAATTTAATTGAAGACCTGCTGAGTCAGGTTAAGGATAGAAATGCTTATTTCATAATAGATGAGGCCTTTATGGAGTTCTGTTTCGATATGGGCTATACCATGATTGATTATTTGCCGCAGTATGAAAAGCTCATTGTAATGAGGGCAGCTACAAAGTTTTTCGGCATGCCAGGCCTGCGACTTGGCTATGCTGTTTCTGCTGCCGATGTAATACATAAACTAAAGAGGATACAGCCATCCTGGCCATTGAACTCTTTCGCATCCCATATGAGCCCAATTTTTCTGGATAAGGCCTACATAAAAGAGACAAAAGAGTGGATGCAAAATGAAAGACCATATATGAAAGAAAGACTGGATGCCATAAAGGGTATACATGCTTATCCTTCTGATGCCAATTTTTTTATGATAAAACTGGAGTCGATTTCAGCTTTGGATTTAAAAACCAGAATGATAGAGAAAGGTTTTTTGATAAGAGATCTTTCCAATATTCCTGGTCTGAACAATGGTTTTATTAGAGTAGCTGTAAAAACCAGGGAGCTGAATGATAAATTGCTGGATACACTGGAGGTAACTTTAAATGGCTGAGATAATTTTACTTACCGGGGGAGCCAGGTCGGGTAAAAGCCGCAAGGCAGAGGAGCTGGCAACGGGATATAAAAAGGTTGTTTATATTGCTACATCCCTGCCTATAGATGATGAAATGAGGCAGAGGATACAAAGGCACAGGCAGAGTCGCCCTGAGGGATGGACCACGGTGGAAAAATACAGGGATCTATATAATGTTATATTGAAACATAAAGATTCGGATGTGATTCTTCTTGACTGTATTACGGTTATGATAAGTAATATTTTGATGGATATGGATATTGACTGGGACAACCCCTGTCAGGCTGATTTTGAAAGGGCCGAAAAAGTGGTTATGCACGAGATAGATGATATGCTAAGAGGTTTAGAAGGGTTTGAGGGTCGTTTTATTATGGTGACCAACGAGGTGGGTATGTCCTTGATACCTGAATATCCCCTGGGGCGTGCATTTCGTGACATTGCAGGCTTTGTCAATCAGAGGCTTGCTCAAATCAGCGACAGGGTATATCTCATGGTGTCAGGCATAGCACTGGAGATAAAGGGGTAAAACAATGAAATATTTATTGATGGCGCTGATGTTTCTCATTAGGACTCCTTTTTACGTTGATTTAAAACCTTCAGAAAAGGATTTTTCAAGATGCACAGCTTTTTTCCCTCTTGTTGGGGTTATATTGGGTGCATTAATAACCGTGGTGTATTACATTGCAGTTCCTCTGGGAAAGGAAATAGCTGCACTCATTGCACTTACCGTATATGTATATCTGGCACTGGGTTTTCATTTAGATGGCCTGGCCGACTGCTTTGACGGCCTGGCCAGCGGCAAAAGAGGGGAAGAACTCATAAACATAATGAAGGACAGTAGGATAGGCACATTTGCTGCTATATCTGTCTTTTTAGCCCTCATGTCCTATTTAAAACTTTTTACATATGTGGATTATAAGACATTACTTGTATTTCCTGTAATCGGAAGATGTACAATGACTATCGTAGCCTCAATATACAAACCAGCCAGAAAAGAAGGGCTGGGGTATCTATTTAGTAGGGATGCAGGGATTAAGGAATTTATTATTGCATCTGTTATAACTCTTATTACTGGCATAATTGTATTAAACATAAAATTTATACTTCCTGCCATATTTGCAGTTATTTTTGCATTAATTTTTACAAAGAACATATCTTCACGTATGGATGGGATAAATGGTGATATACTGGGAGCCTCCCTTGTCTTATCGGAAGTTATGTTTCTCCTGGCAGGGCATATTGAGGGGATGATAGTGTGAAGGATATCTACTTCTTAAGGCATCCAGAGATTGAAAAGAATGGAAGGTATATAGGCCGAACCGATGTAGAGCTATCGGAGAGGGGCAGAAAGCAGGTAGATGAGATATTATCATATTTTAAGGAAATACCTCTTGAGACTGTAATATCCAGCCCGTTAAAAAGGTGCAAAGCCCTTGCTGAAAAAATAGCTCTTCAAAAGGATACAGGTCTGATAATTGATGGCGAACTTTCTGAGATTAACTTTGGCCTGTGGGAAGGACTGGATTATAAAGAGATTATGGGAAAGTATCCCGGGGAGTGGGAGGAATATCTGGCCAGGCCAACAAGGTTTACCTTTCCGGAGGGAGATAACGTAGCACACTATATTGAGAAATGTATAAGATGTTTTGATGAATATACGAAAGAATATGACGGCAGTTTACTTTTTATAACTCATGCCGGGTTTATAAGGTCTATAATATCCGGGGTATTATATAATGATAAAGAACGTTTTTTTGAAATAAATTGCAGTTATGCTTCAGGATATATATTAAACGAAAGAGGATTTCTAAAAATTATGTAGAATATATAAAATAATTGTTGAATAGGAGAGTGAGCATATGGAACAAGAAAAATACTTATCGGACAAAGTAAAATCAATTCAGGCATCGGGCATACGCAATTTTTTCAATATGGCAGCAGAGGTAAAGGGTGCCATATCGTTGAGCTTAGGCCAGCCGGACTTTGTAACCCCCAGGCATATTATAGATGCTGCAGTTAAGGCACTGGAGGAAGGACAGACATTTTATACTCATAATATGGGGCTTATAGAACTTAGAGAGGAAATTGCAAAATTCCTTTCAAATAGGTATAATATCAATTACAATCCCAAGACGGAAATCATAGTAACTATAGGAGTCAGCCAGGCTATAGACACAGCTTTGAGGACGCTGGTATCCAGCGGCGATGAGGTTATAATCCCCCAGCCCTCCTTTGTGGCATATCAGCCATGCACCATTATGTCAGGAGGAGTACCCAGGTTTGTCCCCACCTTTGAAGAGGACAATTTTGTTTTGAGGCCTGATATACTGGAAAAGAACATAACTGATAAAACAAAGGTTCTGATACTTCCATACCCAAATAATCCAACCGGCGCAATAATGACCAGAGATGAGCTGGCTGCCATAGCAGAAGTGGTAAAAAGACACGATTTAATCGTAATATCCGATGAGATATACAGCGAACTTACCTATGGAGTTAACCACACCTCGTTTGCAAGCATGCCGGATATGTGGGAAAGGACCATAACGGTCAATGGATTTTCAAAGACCTATGCCATGACCGGGTGGAGGCTTGGCTATATAGCAGCCCCAAAAGGATTTATAAAAGAAATGGTCAAAGTCCACCAATATACAGTCACATGTGCTCCATCAATGGGTCAGTATGCCGCAGTGGAAGCCTTAAAAAATGGCGATGAGGATATAAAAAAGATGGTAACAGAATATGATAATAGAAGGAAATTTTTACTTGGTGAGATAAGGGACATGGGTCTGCATTGTTTCGAACCGCGTGGGGCCTTCTATCTATTCCCTTCTATTAAAAATACAGGGCTTTCATCAGACGAATTTGCTACAAGGCTGCTTTATGAGGGCAAGGTCGCAGCTGTACCCGGCACTGCTTTTGGAGAAAATGGGGAAGGATTTATAAGGCTGTCCTATGCCAGTTCAATGAATGACCTTAAAGAGGCAACAAAAAGAATGAGAGAATTTTTAAAAAAAATATAAAAAAGGGGATAATTTAGTCCCCTTTACTGCACTCCGGACAATACCCATAAAAATATAACTGCTGTGAGACCACATTATAGTGTGTCTTATTGGCGATTATCTTCTTTAATTCCTCAGTGAAATGGTTTTCCACGTCTTCGACCCTTTTGCATTTAAGGCATATGATGTGAGGGTGAGGATCAGTGTTTGCATCATACCTGAAGCAATCTTCACCAACATTGATTTCCTGTATAAGTCCGATATGATTTAGAAGGTCAAGGGTCTTATAGACAGTGGCCAGGCTCATTGTCGGGAATTGGTCGGACAACTTCTGGTATATAGTATCGGCACTGGGGTGAGATTTAGTGTTTTTGAGCATATAATATATAGCAAGTCTCTGCGGAGTGACTTTGATACCTTTTTTCTTTAGCAGCAGTGCAGCATCTTCCATAATTTCTCACCACCTTTTATTAAAGGATAATAAATATTATCTTTATTATATGCCTATTAATCATTTTAGTCAAATTAAATTTTAGGAGGTTTTGTTGATGGATAAAAAAGATTTAGAACTCTTAGAGGAGCTTTTCCCTGGAGTAAAGGATGCTCCAATGACATCAGAATACTGGACGGAAAGGGCAAAAAAGATTATAGGCATCTCCACACAAGACAGGGACATATATCCTGTCTTAGACCACACTGGTGCCAGAGGTAACATATTGAGGGATATTGAGGGCAATGAATATTTAGATGCCACATCAGGCGTGGCTGTAAGGGCTATAGGCTTTAGAAACCCTGATATGGTTGACTTTGAGGAAAAGATCAAAGATGTTGCGGAGGAGTTTCCATGCCAGGATTTCGACGCCATACCACAGACCCTTCTGGCAGAAAAATTGGCGTCTATAACACCCGGCTATTGGGACAAACAGGTATTTTTCACCACCAGCGGCGCAAGGGCCATTGAAACAGCCATAAAATCTGTGATAGACAGGACTCATAAATTCAGATTTGTTGGATTCAGGCCTACCTTCCATGGAAGGACCGGTTATGCTTTGTCATTCACTGCATCAAAATCTACCCAGAGAAACTATTTCCCTCAGGCGCTGCCGATTGTCAGGGTTCCTTATGCCTATTGCTATAGATGCCCCTATCATATGACTCAGGAGGAGTGTAAAGAGGAGGCGTACTGCGTAAATGAGATAAGGAGGGCACTGGAGCAAGAGGGCACAGACATAGCTGGAATACTGTTTGAACCAATATCCGGTGAGGGCGGAATAGTTGTTCCACCGGCGTCCTTTGTAAAGGGTTTAAGGCAGGTTGCTGACGAATATGGTGCAGAGCTTATATGTGATGAGGTACAGGCCGGGATGGGACGCACCGGTAAGTGGTGGGCTGTAGAAAATTATGAGGTTGCTCCTGATTCCATATGTACTGCAAAGGCACTGGGAGCCGGTTATCCCATGGGGGCTACCATAGGTAAGAGTCCTATGTTCACTAAGGGTTCCAGGCATTCTGAGACGTTCTCTGCAGAGCCACGGATGGCTCTTATGTCCCTGTTTATGATAAATTACATTGAGAAAAACAACCTCATGGAAAATGCGAAAAACATCGGTTCATATATGCTGGCCAGGCTGCAAGAGTTGAGAGACAAATACGAAATTGTGGGTGATGCAAGGGGAATCGGCCTGATGATGGGAATTGAAATAGTGGAGAATAAAAAGACAAAGAAGATGTCTCCCGAAAAGAGAGATGAAGTAATATACAATGCTGTAAATAAGGAAAAGCTCATGATCCTTGGAGCAGGTACTTCATCCATAAGACTTCTTCCAGCGCTTAACTATACCCTTGAAGAGGCTGAAGAAGTGTTGAACAGGCTGGAGAGAGCAATACAGGCAGTCAAATAAAGAATATTTTAATTATATTGCCCGGGAAAACCGGGCTTTTTTAATTGCACTTCTTATAGTATAATTGATACGTTGATATTTCTGCAACAACTTGCTAAGTATGTTATATAACATCGCATGCATCGCTTTGTTGCAGCAAATCATTTGTCGGTTCTTTATATAATTTGGGGGTATAGCTGATGTATAAACTGGTAGCAATGGACATGGATGGCACTCTCTTAAATTCTGACAAGTACATTTCTTTAGAAAACAAAAGAGTCCTTGATGAAATTAGAAATTCTGGCATAAAGATATCATTCTGCACAGGTAGATTGTTTACATCTGCCAGAGCATATGCAAAGCTTCTCGGTGGTGATGTTTATATAATATCGTGTAACGGTGCATATATAACAGATGAGCATTATAATGGAATAGCTGTTCATCCTGTAGGGATTAAAGAGTCTCTGGAGATAGTTGATATATGCCGGAAATATGATACTTATTATTATTTTTTTGACAGGTACAAGATATATTCAGAAAAAGAAATATATGGACAATCAGTGTATCTGAAAGGGAATGATCTATTTTCCGATGAGGATAAGACAGGGTTTGTTATATGCAGTGATTTAAAAGGGATTATAAATACAAATGACACTGAGATACTTAAATATGTTATCCTGGATGAAGACATGGATAAACTCAAAAAAGTTAGGAATGAGTTAAAACAACTGAATTTGGAGATAAGCAGCTCACTTTCCAATAATATAGAGATTACAGCAGCAGGAGTTAATAAAGGCGCAGGTTTAAGAGAGCTTATCGATTTTCTTGGTATTAAAAAGGATGAGGTAATTGCCATAGGAGACAGCGAAAATGATATTCCGATGTTAAAAATGGCAGGAATCGGAGTAGCCATGGAGAATGCCAGGGACGACGTCAAAGAGGTATCAGATTATATAACTGCCACAGAGGATAATGATGGCGTTGCAAAAGCATTAAAATACTTTATCATGGAGGTTTTTTATGGAAACAGTCGCCATTAGAAAGTGCAGTAGCTATGAGCAGAATGAGGTAGAAAATGCAGTTTCTATGGTTATATCGGACCTTGGCGGAATAGAGAAGTATATAAAACCAGGAGATAAAGTCTTTTTAAAGATAAACCTCTTAATGAAGAAAAAGCCTGAAGAGGCTGTTACTACACATCCCGCTGTTATAGAGGCTGTGATAAGAAAAATACAAGGTGCTGGCGGCAGGGTATTGATAGGTGACAGTCCGGGAGGTCCATACAATGAAAGAGCTCTGAAAACAATATACAGGATATGCGGAATTGATAAAGTGGCCGAAAAAACAGGGGCAGAGCTTAACTTCGACACATCAGCGGTAGAGCTGCAAAACCCGTCCGGGAAAATATTAAAAAACATAACAATGATTAAACCTGTGGCTGATGCAAATGTGGTGGTATCAATTCCAAAATTAAAGACGCATAATCTGACAACGTTTACTGGAGCAGTAAAATTGATGTTTGGCTGCATTCCCGGAAACCTTAAGGCTGAATACCATGTGAGGATGCCTGAACTGAAGGATTTTGCCGATGCATTGGTAGATATATGCATGCTTACTAAACCCCACCTTGTTGTTATGGATGCTGTAGAGGCTATGGAGGGGGAAGGACCTTCAGGAGGCACTCCTAAAAAGTTGGGCTGTATACTAGCTTCGTCGGACCCATTTTATCTTGACGGCGTTGCTGCTGACATTATTGGCCTGAAATCCGATGAAGCACCTACTATAAAAGCTGCGATGAAGCGGGGTATATATGACCCGGGCAATCTCAAGTTAGTTGGCGATAATAAAGAAGAGTTTAAAACATCAGACTTTAAAATCCCAACCAAAAGACCTACCGATATGCTTTCTGATAAAGTACCTGTTTTGATTAAACCATTCATAAAGAGATATATAAGGCCAAGACCTGTATTTGACTGGGATAGGTGCAGGGGATGCGGGGATTGCGCCGATAACTGTCCTGCCAGGGTCATTGAAATGATTGATAATAGACCGCATGTAAACTATGATGACTGCATAAGCTGCTTTTGCTGTCAGGAACTATGCATGTACAGGGCTGTGGAAGTTAAAAGGCCCTGGCTGAGCAAATTTATTTTTTTAAGATGAGTGGAGGTGTGATATGACGGTACAAATGATTACAGGACTTTTGGGCGGTCTGGCCCTGTTCCTCTACGGCATGCGTCTTATGGGGGATAGCCTTCAGAAGACTGCTGGTGACGGGATGAAGCACTTTATTGAAATATTAACCACAAATAGGGTTATGGGTGCTTTTGCCGGTCTTATTGTTACAAGTATTATACAGAGCAGTTCTGCTACAACGGTAATGGTTGTAGGATTTGTAAATGCCGGGCTGATGACTCTCGAACAGGCAGTAGGGGTTATTATGGGGGCAAATATAGGCACTACGGTGACAGCACAGCTTATTGCATTCAGGTTATCAGATATAGCTCCTATTGCCGTTGCCGTAGGTGTGGCCATGTGGTTTTTTAGTCCAAAAAAGTCTTATCAGCAGGTAGGTGAAATCATAATTGGATTTGGAATACTCTTTATGGGTATGGAAATAATGAGCAGCTCAGTCAAACCATTAAAAGACATACCAGAGTTTACTAATTTAATTCTTATTCTTGGACATAACAGGTTCCTTGGGGTACTTGTAGGGTTTTTAATGACTGCCGTTATACAGAGTTCAAGCGTTACGATTGGTATATTGCAGGCCCTTGCCTTCCAGGGTCTAATTCCTATTGAGGTAGCTTTGCCTGTGCTTTTTGGAGACAATATAGGTACTACTGTTACAGCACTTCTCGCAAGTATAGGGACAAATAAAACGGCCAGAAGAGCAGCACTGGTCCATATGTTTTTCAATATAATAGGCACAGTGATTTTCTTAATAATACTTGGACCTGTAACATCAATAGTAAAGGCTACATCAGTGGATGTTGCCCGTCAGATAGCCAACGCCCATACCTTATTCAATGTAACCAATACAATAATTCAGCTGCCATTCTCCAATTACCTGGTAAGATTGGTAAAGTATCTATTACCCGGCGAGGTGGCTGTAGAAGAGAAAGGCTTGAAATATCTGGATGAAAGAATACTGGAGACACCATCCATAGCGGTAGTGCAGGCATATAAAGAGGTTATAAGGATGGGTTATATATCATTGCAGAATCTCAAGACTTCAATGGAAGCATTCTTTGAAAATGATTCAAAAAAAATGTATGGAGGTATTTGAAAGGGAAAGATATATCAATCAATTAGAAGCAGAGATTACTAAATATCTCGTAAAGATTGCCAATGCATCGCTCTCACCGGAACAGTCAAAAAAGATTACATCTATGTTCCACATTGTAAATGACGTTGAGAGGATAGGTGACCATGCGGACAACATCGCTGAGTTGGCACAGTACAGTATAGACAATCGGCTTAAATATTCCAATGCAGCCATTTCTGAACTCCGTGGAATGACAAACATAGCTTACGAAGCTGTGGAAGAGGCTATTAGCGTTATGACGAAACCCAGGGAAGACTTTTATAAGAGCGTACTGGATCTGGAAAAGGAAATAGACAGAATGGAAAAGGTACTCAGAGACAATCACATAATGAGGCTCAACAAGGGCGAATGTGAGCCATCTTCAGGGGTTGTTTATCTGGACCTTTTAAGTAATCTGGAGAGGATAGGTGACCATTCAGCAAATATAGTCCATATGGCATATGAATAGAGGTGTTAATATGGATAAGGAACTTCTGGAAATTATTTTTGATAATGTATATAACGGTATCTATATTACTGATGGCAAGGGTAATACAATAATAGTAAATAAAACTTTTGAGGAAATGTCAGGAATAAAAAATGAAGAGATTGCCGGTAAGAACATGAAGGAACTGGTAGACAGCAGATATTTTTCTGCTTCTGCCAGTCTCTTAGTATTAGAGAGAAAGGCGCCTGCCTCCGTTACTTACAACACGAAAACTAATAGAAAACTCCTTGCAAAAGGCAAGCCTATATTTAATGAAAATGGAGAGATAAAATATATTATAAACACCGTATGGGATCTTACCGAGATTAACTACAAAGAGTCTGTAGACAAGGACAGTGCCAGGGAATCCATATTGGAACAGGAAAATTTTGTAGCTTACAGCAAGGCAATGAATGATGTAGTTGACCTGGCCCTAAGGGTGGCTAATGTAGACTCTACAGTATTAATCACAGGAGAATCCGGCGTGGGCAAGGGACTTATCGCTGACATGATACACAGGGCAAGCAGAAGGAACCTAAAGCCAATGGTTAAGGTAAACTGCGCAGCCATACCTGAATCCCTTATTGAATCAGAGCTGTTTGGTTATGAAGCCGGGGCTTTTACCGGTGCAGACAGGAAAGGAAAACCAGGCCTTTTTGAACTGGCTGATAATGGCACGATTTTCCTTGATGAGGTTTCAGAGTTGCCCCATAATGTCCAGTCCAAACTCCTCGGCGTTCTGCAAGACAGAGAGTTTGTTAAACTTGGTGGGAGACATCCTGTGAAGGTGGATGTCAGGGTCATAGCAGCTTCAAATAGAGACCTCGTTAAACTGGTACAGGAGGGGAAATTCAGGGAAGACCTTTATTACAGGCTGAATGTCGTTCCCATACATATTCCGCCTCTCAGGGAACGCAGGGATGACATACTTCCACTGATAACCTATTTCAAGAATAAATTCAATAGGAAGTACAACTGCTATAAGATGCTATCTACAAACCTTATTAATATATTGCAGAATATGCCGTGGGATGGCAACGTACGGGAATTGGAGAATACCATAGAAAGGCTCATAGTAACATCTAAAATCGATTTTATCACTGAAAAAGATTTATATATGGATGGCGAAAATACAAGGATTGAGGTATCAAATCTCGACTGTATGGTAGAAGACTATGAAAAGAAAATTCTACTGCAGGCCAAAGAAATGTTTAAGACAACGAGGAAGATGGCCGAGGCACTGGGAGTAAATCAATCTACCATAGTGAGGAAATTAAAGAAGTATGGTATCAAATAATTGCTATACAATAATGAAATAACGATGCAAATTTTAATCAGCAACTTTGGCAATATTTTGGCATAACGATGTATAATTGCATCATTTCTTATTAAAAGCATGCCAGCCTTTGGATTTTTTAAGGGTCCAAGGGCTGGCATGCTTTTTGCTATATAGTATGGTGGAAATTAAATTTTATTACAAAAAGTCCATAATAGCGTGTCAATAACATCCACGCACCTGACACTCGCCTTGATACTCTACTGTTCGTATCTTCATTTCGACGGGTACGCCTCCATCCGGCGTCCATGCCTCAGGTCGGCTCATCTGGCGTCCATGCCGGATGCTCCGGCTACATTTGATACTTACTAAGAGTATCACAAGCTCACTTTAAGGATGCGTTTGATGTTATATGACACACATAGTAAGTTTTAACATCATCAAAAATCATAAAGAAGGAGGAGGGCCATGGATAAAGTAATCTCTTTAGAGAAAGCGCTGTCCTTGATTAAAGATGGTATGACACTCATGATAGGAGGATTTCTCGCCAACGGCAGTCCAGATATGTTGATTGACGGCATTCTGGATACAGAGGTTAAAGACCTTATAGTGATTGCCAATGATACTGGTTTTCCAGACAAAGGCATAGGCAAACTTATAGTGAATCACCGTGTGAAAAAGGTTATAGCATCTCATATTGGCACCAATCCCGAGACGGGCAGGCAGATGAATGAAGGAGAAATTGAAGTTGAGCTTATACCCCAGGGCACGCTTATAGAAAGGATAAGAGCAAAGGGAGCAGGTCTTGGAGGGTTTTTAACCCCAACTGGCGTTGGTACAATTGTGGAGGATGAAAAAGAAATGTTTGAAGTAAATGGTAGGACATATCTTCTTGAAAAGCCACTGGGAGCAGACATGGCCCTGGTAAGAGGCTATAAGGTGGACAGGATGGGAAACACTACCTATTATAAATCTATGAGAAACTTCAATCCCATAATTGCAACAGCAGCAGATATGGTTATAGTTGAGGCTGATGAAATAGTTGAGGTTGGAGAGATTGACCCAGATCATGTGGTGACTCCAGGGATATTTGTTAACTATGTAGTAGGGAGGGGACAATGATGCTGAGTCCAAAAGAAATTATTGCAAAAAGAGCGGCCATGGAATTAAAAAATGGTTATGTGGTAAACCTGGGGATAGGTCTTCCTACTATGGTAGCCAATTATATTCCTGAAGGAATTGAGGTATTTTTGCAGTCTGAAAATGGCATTATAGGCATGGGACCGGCACCAGGGCCTGGCCAGGAAGATCCAAACCTGGTAAATGCCGGTGGCCAGATGGTTACTGTAAAGCCTGGTGCAGCCTTCTTTGACAGCGCCATGTCCTTCACCATCATAAGGGGAGGGCATGTGGACGTAACAATACTTGGTGCATTGGAGGTAGACCAGGAAGGAAACCTTGCCAACTGGATCATACCAAGCAAGATGGTGCCCGGCATGGGAGGCGCCATGGACTTAGTTATAGGGGCTAAGAAAGTTATAGTTGCCATGGAACATACAGCCAAGGGCAAGCCAAAGATACTAAAAAAATGCACCCTTCCTTTAACAGCAGTAGGTGTTGTGGATATGATAATCACCGAGATGGGCGTCTTTGAGGTTACAAAGGATGGATTGGTGTTGAAAGAGGTGACGGAAGGAATCAGCATAGATGATATTAGAAATGCCACAGAGGCTGATTTTGTTATTAACAAAGGATTGAAGATCTATCATACAGAAAGTGGGGTGATAGATTAATTTTCTAAAGTAAGGGTTCACATTTCGGGTTTTCCTATTTTATCAAAGGAGGTGAATTAAGTTTCTAAAATTTTCCTGTATATTAAATAAATATTAACAAAAATATGAATAAAAAGGAGGAGGTTGTAAAAATGATAGATACCTCAGCTGTATCAAGAAGAAGTTGGTTCCAAACAGTGACAAATTTCTTTGTAAGCATGGTACAGAAATATCTTCCTGACCCATACATCTTTGCAGTTATACTATCGGTCGTTGTGTTTATATGGGGGATAGCCATAGGTAATTCTCCAATGGATATGGTAAGATTTTGGGGTAATGGTTTTTGGGGACTCCTTGCATTCTCAATGCAGATGGTTTTGGTATTAGTTACAGGACATGCCCTTGCTAGTGCGCCTATTGTAGATAGATTTTTGACCTCGATAGCTAAATCGATTAAATCTCATTCAATGGCAATACTCTTGGTAAGCTTTATTTCGGCTTTGGCTTGTTGGGTTAACTGGGGATTTGGCTTGGTAGTAGGCGCTTTACTTGCAAAAAAGGTAGCAAGGGAAGTAAAAGGATTAGATTACCCACTACTAATTGGTAGTGCATATTCAGGTTTTTTAGTCTGGCACGGAGGTATATCAGGATCCATACCCTTATCAGTAGCTACAAAAGGTCATCTGGCCTATGAGTTAGTAGGTATAATACCAACCAGTCAGACAATATTTGCATCATGGAATCTTGTAATTGCTTTTGTACTGATATTCACATTGCCACTTGTAAATATGTTTATGATACCGCGTAAAGAGGATACTAAAGAAGTTGATTCGAAGCTGTTAATCGATGAAAAGCCGGAAAAAATTAAGGCTAAGAATACTTTTGCACTGTGGATTGAAAATAGTCCCTTAATGACCATTTTAGTAGGTGCCGCAGGCTTAACATATATCATATATTGGTTTGTTACAAAGGGATTTTCACTTGATTTAAACATCGTTAACTTTATTTTTCTTATTGCAGGCATCATTTTACATGGTACACCAAGAGGATATTTAAATGCATTAAAGGCAGCCATTAAGGGCGCTGATGGCATTGTTTTGCAATTCCCGTTTTATGCTGGAATTATGGGCATGATGGTAGATTCTGGCCTCGCAGCACTTATTTCGAATTGGTTTGTCTCTGTATCTAATGTAAGAACGTTTCCCATGTATACCTTTTGGAGTGCAGGCATAATAAATCTCTTTGTACCATCAGGTGGTGGACAATGGGCAGTTCAGGGTCCGATAACTATGCCTGCGAGCGTTGCTTTAGGTGTTGATCCTGGTAAAACTGCAATGGCTATCGCATGGGGAGATGCTTGGACAAATATGATACAGCCGTTCTGGGCTTTGCCTGCTCTTGCCATTGCGGGATTGAACGCAAGAGATATAATGGGTTACTGCCTTATAGATCTTATATATTCAGGAATAGTTATATCATTGCTTCTTTATTTACTTTAGTCTGTATAATTCTTGGATTTTATTATCTGTTATACCAATACTGAAATATATACTTTGATCGTTTAAATTATTTAAAAGTGGGAGGTATAGCCATGAATAATGTGGTAATTGTAAGCGCAGCAAGGACTGCCATAG
>JASEJQ010000032.1 GCA_030016635.1 Thermoanaerobacteraceae bacterium
AATTATTAGAGTATCAAGACGAGCGATCAGGTGCATGGATGTTGCTATCATTCGTGGAATACTGCTTTGTACAGTGGAATCATGCTTTTGTTGACGGAAACAAGAGAATAGGTATTTTTGTAATGCTTATTACACTTAGATAGATTTAAAAGCCTGCTTCGAGCAGGCTTTTATGGTATAATCAATAATAGGTGATTGAATATGGAGGATGGTTTAAAAGAGATACTGAAGGGGATAAACAGTATACTGAGAGAAAAACGAGATGCAAAACCATCTAAGATGGTAATGAGGCAGGCCATAGAGGATAAACTGGGAAATATCGTAAGGGTAAATCCCGGGTCAAAGGCAGACTGGATTAAGAGCATCCTTGTGGTGGACGGTTCTTTTAATTCATATGGGTCATCATTTCCGTACATAATAAATTTTTTCAGGTCACTTGCCCTTTTCTCATCTGGAAATGAGCGTATATTTTTAAATGACATTTACATGCCGCTTCTGGATATGGAGAGTTTCCAGGATGAGGATGGCGAGGACGTGATGAAGGATATAAGGGACAGGAGAATGGCAGAGATGGAGGTGGAGGCTGCCATAGAGGGTATAAAGCGTTTTGGGGCTTCACTGGTTGTTTTCGACGGTGGATTTTTGAGGTATGAGGATAAGGCTAAGGATGTCTTTGAGGATTACAGGGAATTGTGCAGAGAGGCCGGGGCAGTAAGTGTGGGTGTGATTGAGGAGATAGGTACCTTTGATATGGCAAGGAAGCTGAGAGATGGGTTGGGATATCCTGTGGAGGATGACAGGGAGCTCTTATTCGGGGTGCTGGAGCCCTATGAAATCCTCGAAGTTAGGGATGAGATGCAGTTTAAAAGGGGTCTTTATACGGTTTTTGCAAGGCCATCTATGCATCCAAACCCTGTGGCCTATGACTTCTTTGAAGAGGATAAAGGTAGGGCCTTAGAGATTGTGAGGTTTTTGATTTCTCTCACCCCAGCAGAGAGCCGCGGCATACCTCTCATACTGGACATAGTAGACAGTGAGGCAAAGATAAGGTCTGATGAGGTTGAGGCACTGGTGGACTCCTTTCTGGATAAGGATATAAAGGAGGGACTATTCAGGCCGCAGAGGGATAGGAGGTTTGGCCTATGATGCAGGTAGTTGGCTCTACCACAGAGCAGTTCATATATGTGGCTTCCAAAGACAGGAGGTTTAACATTAATGAGATACTGGTTATTGAGGATAGGGTTCACGGTGACATAAAGGGAGAGGTGGTGGAGACCACATCCTTCAATAGATACATACCCATGGCAGGTGAGAAGAATGGCTTTGTCGACCGAAATACCCTGGAGTTTATGAGGCAGGTGGGCTTTTCCATAGAGGATGAGTCCACCCATATTGCTCGGGTGCGCATACTGGACATGCTGACATCCCCTGTAGAGGTGGGAAGCAGCGTAAGGCTTCCAGCCTTTGATGAGGTGAGAGAGCTCCTGGTAAAGAGAGGCCCGCATCAGGGCCTTAATATCGGGGTCATCCTTGGAACAGAGGAGGTCTCAAAGGGCATGCCCGATGAGCTCTGCGATATAGCGTACCTCTTTGAGAAGAGTAGAGGGATACTGCCGCAGAATGGTGTTCCTTTTATATTTGACTATCAGGCCATGAGCGAGTACCCACATATAGGTATATTCGGCGGGTCGGGGTCGGGTAAGTCCTTTGGCCTCAGGGTAATCCTGGAAGAACTTATGAAAAAGAGGGTGCCAGCCATTGTCTTTGACCCACACTTTGAGATGGAGTTCAATAACCCAATGGATGGGATACCTGATAACTTCAAGGAGGATTTTAGCAGGTACTATGAGGTGTTTACAGCGGGAAGGGATATAGGCATAGATTTTACGGAGCTTACCCAGGAGGATCTGGTAAATATCCTCAGGGCTTCAGGCGGCTCCATATCGGAGTCCATGGAGAACGCCATTAGGACCCTCTATAAGAGGAAGGATACCTTTACAACGTTCAGGGACAGGCTCATAGACCTGAGCGATGCACTGGACCTGGGCAAGGACAGGATATTAAGGATGATGAGGGATGGCGGCATGGCCCCTGAGGAGGTCGCGAGGTTTGCAGGCTACCAGGCTCTCATAGACGCTTACGGAAATGCTGTGCCCTATTCAGGTACGGTGAAGGCCATACTCTGGCGTCTTAATAACGTGGCCAGGGAAAATCTGTTTCAGTACAATATAGGGCCAATTTTAAAAGCTATTAAAAGCAGAAAGACCTGCGTGATAAGGGGATCGTCATTATGGGTGCTTACAGTGTTCTCTTCATACCTTATAAAAAACCTCTACAGCAGGAGGAGAAGATATAGGGACAGTGAGTTTTCGGGAGAGGCTGTAGAAAAGTTCCCACCCTTTGTGGTGGCCACGGATGAAGCTCACAATTTTGCCCCGCGTTCAACCCCATCCCCTTCAAAAGATGTTATAAGGGAAATAGCTCAGGAGGGCAGAAAGTATGGGGTCTTTCTGATACTGGCTACGCAGAGGCCGGCCCTCTTAGACGATACGGTGACAGCACAGCTCAATACTAAGATAATCTTCAGGACAGTAAGATCTGTGGATATAGCCACAATAAAAGAGGAGACGGATATAAACCCAGACGAGGCGGCCAGGCTTCCTTACTTGGCTTCCGGCACCGCCTTTATATCCTCTGCCATTACCGGGCGGACAACCGCTGTGAGGGTAAGGGCTTCAAAGACTGTAAGCCCCCATGCCATAAATCCCTTTGAGGAGCTGGAGAGGGACTACACAACAGAGGATGACAGATTAAAACAATTGATTCTGAGGGAGATGCCATTATATATGGGGAACCTGCGGTCGGTCCTGGAGAGGGTAAATGAAGAACTGGGTATGACGTATACAAGGGATGAGATTGTTGAGACGATACATGATCTGGTAGCAAGCGGCCAGGCCAGGATAGAAAAGACACCCCTTGGGGAAATGATTTCGGAGGTGAAGGTATGAGGTTTCTCTTTTTTACCGACACCCACATAAGGGGGAATTCCCCTGCCAACAGGAAGGACAACTTCCCTGATACCCTGGAGAAGAAGTTTAATGAGATTGCTGACATGGTAAGGCATGAAGAAGTTGACTATGTGCTATGCGGTGGTGACCTGTTTGACAACCCCATGCCTACTATTCCTGTAGTGACAAGATATCTGGGCATTTTGAGGAGTATGGATGTTCCTATATACGCTGTGGCGGGTAACCACGACATGTACGGGCATAACCCGGAGACGTTGGATAGGACAATGATGGGCTTTCTAAATTCCATGGATATAATAACCCTAATAAGGCCAGGCCAGAAGATAATGCTGGAGAAGGACGGTATAAGGGCACAGCTTACAGGACAGGAGTTTACTTATAACCTGGATGATGGTACCGGTGAAGGGTACATTGTAAGAGAAAAAGAGGCAGATGTGGCCATACATATGGTGCATGGCTTTCTTACAGATGTCAGGCTATTTGAAGGGGCCCGCTACACAACCATAGACAGGATTGCAGAAACAAAGGCAGATATAACACTGGCAGGGCACAACCACGCGGGGTTTAAGGACGTAATAGATGGGGGAAGGTATATCATAAACCCGGGAGGCCTGGCCAGGGTGACAAACCACCTATCGGAGATACAGAGGATGCCTCAGGTAGTCATCATAGAATTAGAAGGGAAAATCACAATAAGGAAGGAAAAACTCAAGACCGCTAAAAAAGGTGAAGAGGTCCTGGACAGGACTGCACTGGAAGCCACCCACATGCACAGGGAGAAACTTGAGGAATTTGCCAGAGAAATAAGGTCATCCGGCATGAACAGGGCCATCAATATAACAGACATAATAAATGAAATAGTTAAGAACCAAAACTTAAATAGTGCAATAAAAGAAGAGGCACTCAGGAGGATTGCCATGGCTCAAGAGACTGGAGGTGCTGATAAATGAAGAAGTTAAAAAATCTTACTATAGAAAACTTCCAGTCTCATGAGCGTACATCTATAGACTTTGACGACAGTTTTACAGTCATTGTGGGAGCCTCAGACCAGGGAAAGTCTGCTATCATAAGGGCACTTAAATGGGTACTCTTCAATGAACCACAGGGGGAGGAGTTTATCAGGGCAGGAGCCTCAGAGGTGAGGGTAGCCCTCACATTAAGTGATGGTACCATCATCATAAGGGAGAGGGGCAGAAAAAACAGGTATATATTGAGGCAAGGGAAAGAAGAACGCCCTTTTGAGTCCTTTGGCAGGGGTGTACCGGAAGAGATAATAAATGCTCACGAAATAAAACCGGTAAAGCTGGATGAAAATCAGTCCTTAAGGCTCTCCTTGAGTGAGCAGCTGGACGGCCCCTTTTTGCTTTCGGAAAGTAAACCAACTAAAGCCAAGACCATAGGTTTTTTGAGCGGAGTAAATATAATAGACCAGGCCATAAGGGATACCACATTAGATATAAAACAGCTCATGAGCGAGGAGAAGGGTATAAGGGAAAACATATCCCGCATAAATGAAGAACTCAAGGGGTTTGATGACCTGAAATCTATGGAAGAGCTACTCCCTTATTTAAAAGAAAGATACGGTGAGGCTACAGCCCTCAAGGACAGGATAGAAAAATTGAACTCATTGAAGGGTAAACTCGACAGGATAGACAGTGAGATAAATCTGAACATGAAGATAATAAAGAGCCTGAGCAACCTTTCCGAAATAGAGAAGAAGGGCTCTGAGGTAGACGTAGAATTCAAAATGTACGATAATTTAAGTAAGGCGCATGATCGCCTTCAGGATATTCAAAAGAGGATTTTGGCATCAAGTGCAATACTGGAAAAGACAGGAGAAGTGGGGGATGCTTTAGAGAAAATAAAAGACCTGGCCGATCTTAGCAACAGGCTAAAGCATATCAAGGATTGCCAGACAAGGCTTGATACAATGACAGTGAGGTTAAAAAAATGTGAAACAAACCTTAATAAGCTTAAGACCTATGAGGCAGCTTTTACCCATTTAAATGGAATTGAGAGCTCCCTTGATAGGCTGAAGTTATTAAATGAACGTTATGTCAGGCTTTCGAGGATAAATAATGATTTAAAGGATGCCTCCATGAAAGAGGAAAGGGCACGCAAGGAGAAGGAAGGATATCTGGCAGGCTATGAAAAACTCTTAAAAAGTATGGGCAAATGCCCTGTTTGCGGCAGCGAGATAGATGACCATACGGCAGAGAGGATTATCGCAGAGCTTAGATAATAAGGGAGAGGTGATACCAATGAGTAACTATGAACAGGAGATAGCAAGGCTCCAGAAAGCCATAAAGGATGCTGAAAACAAAAGGGTCAAGGCCCAGACAGAGATAGATATGCTCACCAGGCAAAAGGAAGAAATCCTGTCTGAAATCATGGCACTGGGGGTAAACCCTGACGAACTGGAGGATGAGATTAAAAAACTGGAAATAGAGCTTAAGGACAAGCTGATTGAGGTAAACTCCATGATACCATGGGATATACTGGAGAGTAAAAACAATGGATGAACTTGGAGAAAAGATATCAGAGCTGGAGGCCATATACAACAGAAGGAAAGGACAGAAGGAGCAGCTTGAAAACTCACTTAACAGAAATATTGAGAGGCTTAATGATGTTGTGAAGAAGAGGGAATTATATGAGAATGTAAGGAAACTCCTGGAAATGGCTGCGGAATATGCCAGAGACCAGGCGAAGGGAGACATGGAATACATGGTAACTCAGGCCCTTCAGTATGTGTTTGAAAATGACTTAGAGTTTAAAATAGAGCTGGAAGACAACGCCTCCGGACCTCAAGCGGAATTCTATGTGGAGTCCAGATATGGCGGGGAGCAACTGGTAAAGACAAGACCGCAGGATGCCAGAGGGGGAGGCGTGGTGGATGTTATATCTCTAGCCTTGAGGATTGCCATGATGCAGGGGCGCGGGGTGCTTATTCTGGATGAACCTGCCAAGCAGGTTTCAGAAGAATTTGCCCCCAATGTGGCGAATTTTTTAAGATATCTGACGAACCAGGGAGACTTTCAAGTAGTTATGGTCAGCCACAATCAGCACCTCGCCCAGGCTGCTGGCAAGAGCTATATTGTCTCCATAAAGGACGGCATAAGCCGTGTGTCAGAGGTTTCATCCTCATGATCTTGTCCATTCATTAATCCCTCAACCCACGACATAATCTCTTTGCTATTTGCAGTTACAGAGTATTTTCTGGGAGATTGCTCGGAAATGCCTATTAGCCCCTCCTCCATCATTACATGGAGCACGCATCGTACAAGATGGGAGGGGGACTTTTTATAACCGGACCGTGATTTGATAGTCTCCTCTGTTTCGTTTAAAAGGTCTTTTGGGGCAAAACAGGTTTTTTTGTCCCCATCAAGGGAAGCAATGGCTTTGCAGAGTTCCAATACAACATCATAGGGTACTATGCTGCCATATGACCTTCCGTTAATCCGTGATGTTTCGATTTTAAGGTTTTGTCCATCAAAACTCCATAGTGTAGCTTTAGTATTGGTGACATTATTAAGCTGCATACAGCCGTCACAATTTATATCCATCTGGAGTCCTTTATCAAGTTCGACTCGTATCTTTTTTAATTCTTTCTCCTTATCATTGATGAACTGAATTTTTTTAATTACATTTACTGCCTGGTCTAAGTATTTTTTCTCCATAAGGTGCTTCAAGCATTTCTGTTCCATGTCCTGTTCAATTTTTGTCATAGAATTTAATAGTTCGTTAAAATTTGTCATCATCTCTGCCAGGTCATTTCTAACTATTTCGTGTTCCTCTCTGGACATATTACCCATCTCCATTATGAATATTATGCTATTTAATGAGTATATTCGACATTTACTTAACAAATCCTTTTTTACAAAAAATAATTTCAATGTATTTATTTTGCAAGTATGGCATATTACATCTAAAGGTATCACTAAGATTAGTCCATAATTTCTTAACAAAAAGTTTACAAATTAGACAGTATAAATTTATTGACATGCACCCTATCACGCATTATACTTAATTTCAGACTGACCGTTCGGTCGAAAAACAGGAGGGATTAAAGTGTCAAAAAGATATCCAGTAATAATTGTATCAATCATTATGATTTTAACCATTGTGCTTGGGGGGTGCGGCACAACGAAGAATACCTCATCTGTACCTGAAGAGCAGGTGGTTACTGTATCTACTATAAAGGCTACTACGGGAGATATCTCAGAGTTTAGTAATCTGGTAGGTACGTTAAAGCCAAACGAGATGGTGAATGTAGTGCCAAAGATGCCTGGCAAAGTGGTTTCAGTTAATTTTGATGTGGGCGACCGTGTAAATGCCGGTGATGTACTTTTTAGGATCGATGATACAGATATACAAAATCAGGTAAAAAGTGCTGAGGCTGCCTTGAATATGGCTGAAGCAAATTATACTTTAAATAAACAGAAGTATGAACAATCCCAGGCTGATTTTGCAAGATATGAGGCACTATATAAAGAGGGTGCCATATCCCAGCAGCAATATGAACAGACGAAACTTTCTGTGTCGCCGGACATGTTAAAACTGTACGAAGCACAGTTGGAGCAGGCTCAGGCTGCGTATAATACAGCCAAGACACAGCTTGATAATACAGTAGTAACATCACCTATAACTGGGGTGGTGGCTTCAAAAAACATAAATGTTGGAGAGATGGCAGCAAGCACTATGCCTTCCTTTGTTATTGTGGATAATTCCAGTATGTTTGTGGAGGTTAATTTGACCGATTCCTTGATAAACAGGGTAAAGCCAGGCGATAAGGTGACTGTAAGGATTAGAGAGGCAGAGGGCCAGGCAGTGGAGGGCATAGTGGATACTGTTGCACCAGCAGCAGACCAGAGAACAGGGCTTTTCCCTGCAAAGATAAAGATAGACAATAAGGATGGAAGCCTTAAGGCGGGCATGACTGCTACTGTGGTATTGCCCAGTGAGACGAAAAATGGAGTGGTCATAGTTCCTAAGGAGGCCGTAGTCATACAGAATACAGTAAGTGTGGTATTTACCGTAAAGGATGGCAAATCGGTGAGAAACGTGGTAACCACAGGTATAAGCGACGATAAGAATATAGAAATTGTGTCGGGTATAAAAGCAGGCGATGAGGTGATAGTAAAGGGCCAGAACCTATTAAGCGGTGGAGAAAAGCTTAAGATAGAAAATGGAGGGAGCAAATGATGGGGATTGTTGACTTATCCATAAAACACCCGGTTACTACATGGATGTGCATATTGCTTGTCATCCTCCTGGGTGTTGTGTCACTCACCATGATCCCTTTAGACCTATTGCCTGATATAAACCTGCCGATGGCCGCTGTAATCACCAGTTATAATGGTGCAGGGCCGGAAGAGGTCGAGAGCATGGTGACGAAAAACTTAGAGAGTGTGCTCGCCAGTGTCAACAATGTGGACTCTATACAGTCCATATCTCAGGAGAATACCTCGATGATAATTGTCAATTTTAATGTGGGCACTGACTTGGACGATGCAACGGCTCAGATGAGGGAAAAGCTGGATATGATAAAGGGTATGCTCCCCAGCGATGTGGACACGCCAATAGTCATGAAGATTGACCCCTCCATGATGCCTGTTATGATAATGAGTGTATCTGGAAACATGGACAACGTAGCACTGAAGGATAGGACGGAAAATGATATAAAGCCGGCGCTGGAAAAGGTGGCTGGTGTGGCCAGCGTCACCGTATCCGGTGGACGTACAAGACAGATAAATGTAGAACTCAACCAGGATAAGCTCAATGCCCTTGGCCTGTCTACAGGGCAGATTGTAAATGCTCTTAGGGCTCAGAACATGAATCTCCCTGGGGGTACCATAAAGAGCAGCAACCAGGAGATTACTGTAAGGACAGTGGGTGAATTTACCTCTGTAGAACAGATAAAGAATACTCCGGTGATTTTGCCGACTGGAGGTATAGTGTTTCTAAAGGATCTGGGTGAAGTGGTTGACGGCTATGCCGATGTGAGTTCTATTACGTATTTAAACGGCAAGCCGGGTATGGGTATCATTGTGCAGAAGGCCTCGGACGCCAATACTGTAACTGTGGCAAGAAATATCAATGAGGCATTAAAAAATATAGAGAGGGATTATCCTGATATAAAAATAACGAAGATTATTGATAGCTCGGAGTTCATCAATCGTTCTATAAGCAATGTGGAGAAAAACGCAGTTGTTGGTGCTATCCTTGCAGTCCTGATACTTTACCTGTTTTTGAGGAATGTGAGGACCACATTGATAATTGCTATATCCATTCCTGTGTCCATTGTGGCCACATTTGTCATGATGTATTTTTCAGGCATGACCTTAAACCTGATATCCCTCGGCGGCCTGGCACTGGGCGTAGGTATGTTAGTGGATAACTCCATAGTGGTGCTGGAAAATGTGTTCAGGTACAGGCAGGAGGGACACGACAGGTACGAGTCAGCCAGTACAGGGGCAAAAGAGGTGGGAATGGCCATAGTCGGGTCCACTTTGACGACAGTAGCTGTATTCCTGCCCATAGTTTTCATGCAGGGTATAACCTCCCAGATATTTAGAGATCTGGCACTTACTGTGTCGTTTTCGCTTATGGCATCCCTTGTTGTGGCCTTGACGGTCGTCCCAATGCTGTCATATCAGCTTATAAGTGTGGAGACCCACGAGCCCAGAGTGAAGGGAATACTCTACAGACTTTCTCACTGGGTGGGCATGATATTTGAGAGGCTAAGTGCTGGATACAGCAGTCTTCTCCGTATCTCTTTAAGGCACAGGCTGGTTACACTGCTCATAGGTATAGCTGTATTTGCAGTATCTATGTTATCCGTCTCAATGGTAGGTACCGAGCTTATACCTCAGATGGACCAGGGGCAGTTCTCCATTAGCGCTTCGCTGCCAAAGGGGACAAATATAGAGACGACAGATAAGGTCATGCAGGAGATATATGACAGGATCAAGGATATACCTGAGATAGACGTTACCTATCTTAGCATAGGCTCCACGGGGGTTACCAATATGGCCCTGGGTGGCAGTACAAATGAAGGTAGTTTCAACATCAAACTGAAACCTTTGAGCGAGAGGAAACGCTCCACTGATGAGGTGGCAGAAGAGGTAAGGCAGAGGCTCTCATCCATGCCGGGAGTAAAGATTACCGTATCCACAGGTATGACTGCTGCTGCTGGTAGCAAAGTTGCTAGCACAGCTGGTTCAATCCTTGGTACTAGCGTGAGCCTTGACATCAAAGGTGATGACATGGAGGTATTGAGGGAGCTAAGCGACCAGGTTGCAGAAAGGGTTAAGGACATACCGGGGACACGGGATGTCCAGACCAGTTTCAGTGAGGGTGAACCAGAGTATATAGTAAAACTCAAGAATGATGCAGCATCCAGCTATGGCCTTACGACTGCTCAGGTGGCCCAGGCTGTACAGGCATCGGTCAATGGTACTACAGCTACAAGGTATAAGTTGGGTGGAGAGGATATAGACGTGGTGGTAAGATTGGCAGGCGGTGAAAGAAACAGCATTGAAGACTTAAAGTCGCTTTATATCCAGACTCCAATTGGAGTACAGGTGCCTCTATCAGCTGTTACGGATGTATCGATAGGGGTTGGGCCGTCAGAGATTGATAGGCAGGACCAGTCCAGGGTAGCTCATGTAACGGCTGCTGTGGTAGGTAGGGATCAGGGAAGTGTAAACAGTGACTTAGAAAAGGCAATAAAGGAAATACCGGTACCCAATGGATATTCGGTAGAAATGGGGAGCAGCGCGACACAGCTAAATGATGCATTCTCAAGCCTCGGCAGGTCACTTATACTGGCCGTAATCTTAGTTTACATGATAATGGCGTCCCAGTTTGAGTCGCTATTGCATCCTTTTACAATCCTTATGTCTGTACCAATATCACTGTCCACAGGTATCCTTGGCCTGGTTGTTACAGGCAAGGCTTTGAGCATACCTGCCTATATAGGGCTTATTATGCTGGCAGGTATAGTGGTTAATAATGGTATAGTCCTGATAGACTATATAAACACCCTCAGGAGAAGAGACGGTATGGAGCGAAACGAGGCAATAACAAAGGGTGGGCCGACCAGGTTAAGGCCAATCCTTATGACAACTCTTACAACTGTAGTGGGCCTTATACCGCTGGCACTGGGAATCGGTGAGGGTGCAGAGATGGAGCAGCCGCTGGCTATTACAGTCATATTCGGTCTGACATTCTCCACCTTAGTCACTTTGATAATCCTCCCTGTAATATATTCATACTTTGACGATGCTGAAAGGTATGTTTCAAGGTTACTGCATAGAAATGAAGCAAGGGGTGAGTTATAGAAGATGCAGAAGGAGAGAAAGCCAATGAAGGGTTTAAAGATAGTCTCGTTTTTAATGAGCATTATTATGATAGGTACCCTCCTCGTGCCGGCCAGTGGCCTGGCCGAGGAGGGAATCGAAGTAAAGAGCTTTACGCTGGAAGAGGCCATAGACTATGCACTTCAAAACAATGACAGCCTCAAAAATATGGACCTCCAGATAGAGATAATGCAGAATCAGTATGACCAGGTGGAATACAGGCTAAAGAGGCAGTTTGATGTAAAGGATATAGATAAGATAGCGGATAGCGATATTTATAAAATGGCTGTTACAGATTATAATTCTGCACAAGGTGTCCTTATAGCCCCAAAGGAACTTAGAAACGGCCTTGACACCCTTAAAAAGACAAAGCTGCAGGCGCAGGAGGCAATAAAGCTGGCAGTAGAACAGGCATACTACAAGGTCTTAGAGGATCAGCAAAACCTGGAGGTCTTAAACAAGAGCCTGGAGCTGGCAGAAAAGGCACAGAAGATAGCTAAGGTGCAGTTTGATAACGGGATGATTACAAAAGACCAGGTACTCCAGGCTGAGATTGGTGTATCCGGTGTAAAGATGCAGATAGAGCAGGCGGAAAATACCCTTGAAAAGGATATGCTAAATTTAAACAGGCAGCTTGGGCTTCCATTAAAGACGCAGCTTAAGCTGGAGACTTCATTCAAGGTGCCTGATATCAAGGGAATAGATGTCGAGGCAGGGGTAGAGTCTGCACTTAAAAACCGCATGGAGGTCCTTGAGGCTAAGAAGGACCTGGACATAAAGCAGCAAGACTTTGACCTCGTAAAAAAGTATTATCCTGACATCACATTCCAGTACAAAAACGGTCTTTTAAACCTGAATAACAGCAAGTTCGCATTGCAATCCGCAGAACAGGATGTTGAGCTGGACGTCAGAGGCAAATATCTTGACCTTATGAGCGCATCTACAGCGGTTCCAGTACTGGAAATGAATGTTGACAAAGCCAAAGAATCCTTGAGGTTAGCCCAGCTCAGGTTTGAGAACGGCCTTGGCACCATAATAGATGTGCTTAATGCTCAGAATACTTTGCTTCAGAATCAGTTAAACCTGGTAGAAACACAGCATATGCTAAATCTTGCAAAAATAAATTACAATGTCTCTACAGGTATAGGGCTGCCCAAAATATCACAGGCAAGCACATCCGGAAGTTCCTTGTCTTCTGGTGGTACGACATCAGGTGGCTCATCACCAACTGGCCAGATGCCGTAGCAAAGTGGTGATACTATGAAGGAAGGTAAGAGGAAAGTTATAATCGATGCAGCTGCCTCTATATTTGCCAGGGACGGGTTTGACAGGGCCAAGATGGAGGACATATCAAGTCAGGCCGGTATAGGGAAGGGTACAATATATGAATACTTTAAAAGCAAGAGGGACCTTTTTCAGGAGGTTATAAAGCACGCTGTTGATGTCTATATAGAACTTCTGAAGGGTATTGGGGCGGAAGGCCGGCCATTTGAAGAAAAATTAGCCGACTTCATACAGCTTCACAAAGAGCTGCTTGAAAAACACAGGGATCTTGCCAATCTGATTATGAAGGAACCCAGAGATGTTACTGAAAGTACCAGAAGGTACTTTCAGTCAGTAAAAAAAGATGTTGTAGATGTAGCTGTAAACCTGCTTGATTCTGCGATACAAAAGGGTGAGGTGCGAGATATAAACAGAAGAATGGGTGCTCAAATAATACTTGGTGTAACGGTCTCACTCCTTACTGCGGGGCTGATGAGGGATGAGGACTGGGATATTGACGATGCTGTGGATATAATCCTTCATGGCATATCAAAGTAAATGTTACAGATATATTACAATTTGGTTAAACTTTGGTTACTTTAGAAGGATTTCCTGAAGTTATACAGAAATATATAAGTATATAAAGTAAGATTCAGTAAGATTCCGGCACATAAAAGCTTAACCAATATTGTAACACAGGAGGGAGCACTCATGAGACAAAGTATTAAAAGGTTTTTCGTATTTCTTACAGTATTTCTGATGACTTTTTCAACAGCCTATGCTGGACCAGTGCAGGTAGCAAACAGCAATCCATTCTCTGACGTACCTGACAATCACTGGGCAATCCAGTATATACTGGACATGTACAACAAAGGGATTATATTGGGTTCCGTACAGGGTACCTCCAGGCTCTTTAAGCCTGAAGAAGGTATAAGCAAGATTGAGGTTGTAAGCCTTCTTGCAAGGGTTATGGGTTCTAATGGCAACGAGACAGCGGTAAATGCCGCTTATGAAAAATACAAGTCAGTACTTGACCAGGCAAAAATACCAAGCTGGGCTGCAAAAGAGGTGGCCTATGCCATGGACAGGGGTGTGGTCACCGAGGATGATATAAAGACATTTATAGACAGCAAAGGAAGCCAGGTAAAACTCTTAAGGCACGAGGCTGCCATTTATATAGTAAGAGCCATGGGCCTTGAAAGTACTGCAAAATCGCTCAAATATCCCACACTCAGTTTTACTGACTATTTCAGCATACCCGATGCCTCAGTACCTTATATAAAGGTGGCTGTAGACGAGGGCGTATTCAATAAAAACGGAGACTCCAGAGGCAGGTTTAATCCTTTGGACCAGATCAAGAGGGCAGAGATAGCCAAGATACTTTCTGTTTCCTATGACAAGATAAATAAGACATCGGAAACATCTCCCAATACAACGAGTAAGGATGTTACTATAGATAGCGTAATACAGAGCAGCAATGTCAATTACCTGAGCTACAAGACCTCAGATGACAAGACTGAGATTTTAAATATAGATTCTAAAGTGACAATAACACTGGATGGTAGGACTGCTATCCTCTCCGATCTAAAAAATGGCATGCCTGCTAAGATAGAGGTTAAAAACAATGTGGTTACCAGGATAGAAGCTTCATCTCCAGAGAAGAAGATTAGCGGGACAGTATTTTCTATTTTTTACGGCAGCGACCCTATACTTACTATTGAAGACGAAGACGGCAACAGGGTATCATATCATCTGACCGGTGCATCAATAAAAAAAGATGGCAAGACGGCCACAGTCAATGACGTTGAGCCAAAAGATACAATAGAGGCGGTGGCAACAGGCGACAAAATATTAAGCCTTGAGGTTACCAGCGGGGTAAGACAGTATGAAGGCACCATGAAAGAGGTAAAGATGGTTGGCGCCAAACTCATGCTCACTATGGATACTGATGACGGCATTAAAAGCTTTGAAATATCCGATGATGTTAGCATTAAGAGGAATAAGCGATCTGCAGAATGGACAGACCTGAAAAAAGGCGATGACCTTGAGGTTACTGTGGAGAGTGAGCTTGTAACTGTTATTACTGCTACAAGCACAGACCGCGATATCAGCGGCAGCATTACAGAAATTCGTATATCCTCAAACCCTGAAATTACTATAACAACCGAAGACGGTGATATGACTTACGCCTTATCAAAGGGTGCAGAAATTAAGGTTGACGGCAGGACTGCGGTGGACGGTATCTATAACCTGCGTTTGGGTTATCAGGCTGATGCCAGTGTCGAGTCCGATGAAATAGTAAAATTGATTGTTTCCTCGGTAAAGGAGAAATCCCTGATTTTTGGTACAATAAAGAGGATTGATAAAAGTTCCAACTTGATTTCACTATCAGTATATGATGAAACAACAAAGAAAACATCGGATATGGTTATACTGGTCACAGTTGACACGAAGATATATGATAGGGATGGAGATATTGTACGATTAAGAGATCTGGATGAAGGTGACTCGGTTACGGTGAGGGTGCAGGACGAAGGTGGCATACTCAATGCTATATTTATATCAGTAGAATAAATATGATTATACTGTAAGAACCCCCACAGAGAATGATAGTGAGCATCAAATGCAACCTTAAAGCGAGTCTATGATACTCTTAATGAGTGGCAAGTGCAGCCGGGACATTTGGCATGGACTTAAGAGGCCGACCTGAGGCATGGACGCCGAATGGAGGCGCACCCGGCGGAACGCAGCCGCGAATTTATAGAGTATCAAGACAAGTGAACAGGTGCATGGATGTTGCTATCATTTGTAAGATACCTTCTTACACCCAAATCAAATATTATATTCATACACCCTATCTTATTTTTGAAAAATTTTTTAAGTTGAAGAAGGAAAAATAAATATTATGTAGAATAATAGTATAAAGAAGCGTAGCATAGTGGTAAGCTATAGTTACGGGGGATAGGGTGTATGGATAAAAGCATTCTGATCGTGGATGACCACACGGGTATCAGGATGCTCATGAGTGAGATCTTCAGGAGGGACGGGTTTGACGTCAGGTGTACCGGAGATGGTGAAGAGGCAAAATGTATAGCAGAACAATGTAGGCCAAGGATAGGGATTTTCGACATAAACCTGGACGGCTGCAATGGGCTTGACCTGCTGAAGGATATCAAAAGAGGCAATCCGGGGATGGTGCCTATAGTCGTATCTGCATCTGAGTATTCTGATAGCCCATATATGCCCAAAGAAGTTGGGGTGTACTACGTGAAGAAACCGTTTGATATCGGCGAGCTGAAGGAGAAGATATGTGAACTGTGCGGATAGTATTTTTAAGGAGGCATGTAAGTGGAGCGAACTATGATAAGGATAAGGATGTCCAGCAGAGATGCGCATTATGCTGGCAACCTGGTAGATGGTGCTAAGATACTGGAGCTTTTCGGAGATGTGGCTACAGAGCTTCTCATACGCCACGATGGCGATGAGGGCCTCTTTGCTGCATACGATAATATTGAATTTCTGGCACCAGTATATGCGGGCGATTATATTGAGGCGAGAGGGGAAATCGACAGGGTTGGGGCGACCTCCCGCCATATGATTTTTGAGGCTTATAAGGTTATTACCTCAGCAGGTATCATTTCACAGCCATCAGCATGTAATGTGCTGGAGGAGCCAGTGCTTGTATGCAGGGCTTCGGGGACCTGCGTGGTAAAGAAAGAATTGCAGAGAAAGAAATAGATAAATACATAGTATGAAAATAGTCGATTAAATCGACTATTTTTTATTTTATCGAAAGGATTTTTCGTTTTTATAGAGAATTATACCTATAAGGGGGGTGTAATCTATTATGTTAATAAACCCGGATGTGACATTTGCGTTCAGATGTTTTGAATGCGGCAGATTAACTTTTGGCAGCATCACACCCTTCAGGTTGATGGGAGAACAAAGCATGATGTTTCCATGCGAGTGCGGCAAAAGTTTAGCAACAATAACTGAAGCTGGGAAGATGTTGTATAATATCACTGTCCCCTGTATTGCCTGCGGAGGATACCATACATTTACTATAGATAAAAAGATGTGGCTAAAGCCTTTAAATATATTGACCTGTCCAAAAACTAATTATAAAATTTGCTTTTTGGGTAAAGAGCAGGATGTCTTAAAATCTATCGAAGATTATGAAGCAGAGCTTAATCAGGCATTGACAGACCTCAACTTTGATAATTATTTTAAAAACAATGAAGTGATGTTTGAAGCTATAAACAGGCTCCACGAGATAGCTGAAAAGGGGAATTTATACTGCACTTGTGGAAATGATAATATTGATGTATTATTAAAACCGGAGGGTATAGAACTGCTATGCAGAAAATGTCTTGCCAGAGGTTTTATATATGCTGAAAGCATTAAAGACCTTAAGTCCATAGCAGAACTCAATACTATAGCTTTGAATGATCCCATACTCAGTACAAACAAAAGACCGGAGAAAGAAGGAGGTTAACTTAAATTATGTTAGTTTCAGGTATTGATATTCTCGCAAAGGCCAATATAGACGGCTATGCTGTCGGAGCCTTCAATACCAGCAACCTGGAGATTACCCAGGCCATTATAGAGTCTGCTGAGGAGCTTAACTCGCCTGCCATCATACAGGTAAGTGAGGGCGCATTCAATTATGCAGGTGGTAAAAATATAGCAGCAATTGTAAAGACCATGGCCATGGATGCCAGTGTACCAATAGCTCTGCATCTGGACCACGGCAGAGACTTCGGGATTTTAATGAAGGCCATCAGATTTGGTTTTACATCCATTATGTTTGATGGTTCTAAATATCCATTACAGGAAAATGTAGAGAGGACAAGGAGAATAGTTGATATTGCCCGTTCTGTTGGAATTTCTGTAGAGGCAGAATTAGGGAAAATTGGAGGAACAGAGGACAATATAAGCGTAAGTGAGCAGGAGGCTATGTATACAGACCCTGATGAGGCAGTAGAGTTTGCCAAGGAGACAGGTGTGGATTATCTGGCCATAGCCATAGGTACCGCACATGGTCCGTACAAGGGTGTACCGCACCTTGACTTTGAGAGGCTGAAGGAGATAAAGTCCAGATTAGGTATGCCTATAGTCCTGCACGGTGCTTCCGGCCTACCCGAAGAGGATATAAAGAAGGCTGTGAAACTTGGAGTTAATAAGATAAATATAGATACGGATATCAGGCAGGCATTTGCAGCTGCAATAAGGCAGTTCCTTGATGAAAATAAAGAGGAGTACGACCCGAGAAAGATTCTTGGTGTAGCTAAAAAAGCCATGAAGGATGTTATAAAGAAGAAAATAATAATGTTTGGTTCCGATAATAAAGCAAAGGAGGCTTTGATATAAATGGAGCTATTCATAGATACTGCCAATCTGGACGAGATAAGAAAAGCGGCAGAAATGGGTATAATCTCAGGTGTTACAACCAATCCAACCCTTGTAGCCAAAGAAGGCAAGAGGGATTTGAAAGACCTGATTGCTGAGATTGCATCTATAGTAAACGGCCCGATTAGCGCTGAGGTCATAAGCACCGAGAGTGAAGGTATGATTAAAGAAGGCCGTGAACTTTCTAAAATTCATCCCAATATTGTTGTTAAAATACCCATGACCGAGGAGGGCTTAAAGGCAGTAAAAGTACTGTCATCTGAAGGCATAAATACCAATATGACACTGATTTTTTCTGCAAATCAGGCGCTCTTAGCTGCCCGCGTCGGAGCTACCTATGCAAGCCCATTTGTAGGCAGGCTTGACGACATCGGCTTCGATGGCATGAAGCTGGTTTCGGACATCATGGAGATATACAATACATATGGTATTGAGACAAAGGTGATAGCTGCAAGCATTCGCCATCCTCTCCATGTCACCCAGGCAGCGCTGGCAGGTGCGGATATAGCTACTGTGCCATATAAGGTACTTTTGCAGATGGTAAAGCACCCGCTTACAGATGCAGGTCTGGAGAAATTTTTGAGCGACTATAAATCAATTAAAGGGTGATATTTAAATCCATAGTTGACATGTAAAGGCCGGGGGCACCTTGAAGTGAGGATTAGTCGCTCTTAGCCTCGAAACAAGCAAGGCAGGGGCATCCGGCATGGACGCCGGATGAGCCGACCTGAGGCATGGACGCTGAATGGAGGCGTACCCTGCCGAGCGAAGGAGCGAGCCTTAGAGCGGTTTACCGAACGGTCAAGACCATAGATGCTGGTGGCATATTAATATAGACTTATCACAGTATAATCAGCATAGCCTTAGTACACAAAGCAACGAAACAAGGCCTTCACTGGCGGCTAGGACACCTTCTTACACTGGAATCATATTTAGCTATTTCTATATAGTTACGGAGGCAAAAATGCCGGAGATTGATATTGACCTTGGTACAAAGCTGAGGAATTTGAGAAAAACAAAACATATGAGTATCGAGCAGCTGGCAGAAAAAGCCGGTCTCTCCATTGGCCTGATTTCGCAGATTGAGCGAAATCTTAACAGTCCTACAGTTTCTACCCTGTATAAGATAGCTGAGGCCTTAGACACTCACATAGGATACTTTTTTGACGACAGCAGACAGGGCGCTGTGGTAAGAATGGATGAAAGAAGGGTCATAAAGCTTCCCAGGTCGAACCTGACTTATGAAATGCTTTCTCCAGATATGAAGAGAAAGATGGAATTCCTTTTGGTGCGGATACAGCCTGGAGATTGCGACAACAAGGAACAGCTTTCCCATGAGGGAGAGGAATGTGGTCTCGTATTAAAAGGCCGTATGATGGTAAAGTGGGGTGATACAGAGTATATCCTGGAAGAGGGAGACAGCATTTATTTTGACAGCAGTGTACCTCATAGGTACTTCAATATTAGCGATGTTGAATGCATTTCTGTGTGGGCAATGACGCCACCCAGCTTTTGATTTTACTTTAGGACAGCGAGCTTATCGCTGTCCTATCCACCTTATTTCTCAGTTTCCTGCTCTTTTACTTCCCTTTTATGTTTTATTATTATGCTGTAAAACGAATTTATAATGCAACATATCAAAGATTTTTAATACATTTATCAGTTGTATTAATGCATTGCCATTGCAACAAGAGGATATTTTGCTATAGAATACCTTCATTTTGTTTTTATTTTAAAGATGAATGTATAATTCCTATGTTAATGGAAATAAGTTATAATAGATAACATCGCAGGAGGTGTGAAATGATATCTGAAGATTTAAATAAAAAAACCCTTGTTGAGCTAAGGGATATAGCAAAAGACTTGGGTATTAAGAGTGTTACGAAATACCGAAAGGACGAACTCATAGAATTGATTTTAAATTCAGTTCCACCACAGGGGAAAATCCATTCTGATAGTTTCACTGATTTTAACGAAACTAATATTAAAAATGAAGAGGTTAATAATATGATTGAGACACAAAACACTCAGCATGAAAAAGTAGAAGATAATGAGTTTGAGTTTCACGGGAAGACGGATTTTGAAAAGGCTTTGGGAGAGGGTATACTGGACATCATGCCGGATGGATACGGATTTTTAAGGGCTGAAAATTACCTCCAGGGCCCAGGAGATATCTATATATCACAGTCTCAGATAAGAAGGTTTAATCTGAAAGAAGGAGACAAGGTTTCCGGGACTATAAGATTGCCCCGTGAAGGAGAAAAATATGCAGCCATGCTCTATGTTAAGTCTGTAAATGACTGCAATCCTGAAGAAGCAAGGATGCGAAAATCCTTTGATGACCTGACGCCTATTTATCCAGAGGAGAGGATTAAACTGGAGATCCATCCCAAGGATCTTTCTACCCGTCTTATCGATTTGATTGCTCCTATCGGAAAGGGACAGAGAGGCATGATTGTATCTCCACCTAAAGCAGGTAAGACCACACTTCTTAAGAAGATTGCCAACTCAATTGCGATTAACCATCCAGAGTGTTATTTGATAGTTCTTCTGATAGATGAACGCCCTGAAGAGGTTACAGATATGGAACGATCTATAAAAGGGGAGGTTATCTATTCTACATTTGACGAGCTTCCTGAGCACCACACCAAGGTGGCTGAAATGGTCCTGGAGAGGGCCAAAAGGCTGGTAGAGCAAAAAAAAGATGTGGTGATACTCTTAGACAGCATAACAAGGCTTGCCAGGGCGTACAATCTGGTTACGCCGCCATCGGGCAGAACCCTATCCGGTGGAATTGACCCTTCAGCTTTGCATCCCCCAAAAAGGTTTTTTGGAGCGGCCAGAAACATAGAGGAGGGTGGCAGCCTTACGATAATAGCTACCGCCTTGATTGAAACAGGCAGCCGTATGGACGACGTTATTTTTGAGGAGTTTAAAGGGACAGGCAATATGGAGATTCACCTTGATAGAAAACTTTCTGAGATGAGGATATTCCCTGCCATAGACATCTATAAGTCCGGTACTAGGAAAGAAGAACTTTTGCTTAGCAAAGATGAGCTTGATGCTGTATACTATATAAGAAGGGCATTAAATACTGCCTCTACATCTGAGGTGACAGAGACCCTTATAAGCATGCTTTTAAACACAAAGACCAACGATGAGTTTATAAGCGGGCTTAAAAACGTGGTATTTAAATAGGAGGTTTGACGGAATGAAGCGAGTATTATCTGGAGTACAGCCTACGGGTGACATACATGTGGGCAACTATGTAGGCGCTATGATGCACTTTGTCGAGTTGCAGGAGGAGCACGAGTGCTATTTCTGTATAGTGGACCTGCATGCCCTTACTGTGCCGCAGGATCCGGTGGAGTTGAGGAATAAAACCTATGAACTGGCCGGGATTTATCTGGCGATAGGCCTTGACCCACAAAAATCCACTCTTTTCGTACAGTCTCAGGTAAGTGCTCATGCTGAACTGGCATGGCTGCTCTCGTGCATTGCATATTACGGGGAACTTTCACGAATGACCCAGTTTAAAGATAAGAGCAAAGGGAAAGAGAATGTTTCAGTGGGGCTTTTCACATATCCAGCACTTATGGCAGCAGATATCCTGCTCTATCAGGCCAATTATGTACCTGTTGGGAATGACCAGAAACAGCATTTAGAGCTTACAAGAGACCTGGCGGAGAGGTTTAACAACAGGTTTGGAGAGACCTTTGTGGTGCCAGAGCCGCTAATAGCCGAGGTGGGTGCCAGGATAATGTCTCTTACTGACCCAACAAAAAAGATGAGCAAGAGTGATGAAGATGAAAATGGCAGGATAAATCTATTGGACAGCCCTGATGTGGTAAAGAAGAAGATTATGAGGGCAACCACCGATTCAGAATCAGTAATAAGATATGACGTAGAAAATAAACCCGGATTGAGCAATCTATTAAGCCTTTATAGCGTCATGAGCGGTATGTCTATAACTGATATTGAAAAAAAATATGAGGGTAGCGGATATGGGACACTCAAAAAAGACCTGGTTGATGTGGTAAATGAACGGCTTAGGGTTATTCAGGAGAAATATTACGGACTTTCCAGGGAGGAACTGGAGAGGATACTCCGGGAAGGTAGAGAGAGGGCAGAAGTGTTAGCAGCAAAGACATTAAAGGATGTAAAGGAAAAGATGGGTCTTGCGATGTTCTAAGATAACTTGCAGTGTCAGTATATTTGTGTTATAATTGTTGAGTCAAAGCAGAAATTAAGCGAGGTGATATAGATGAAGGAAGGAATTCATCCAAAATACTATGAAGATGCAGTAGTTAAGTGTGCATGCGGCAATACATTTGTTACCGGTTCTACCAAGAAAGAGATCCACGTGGAGATTTGCTCAAAATGCCACCCTTTATATACAGGCCAGCAGAAGCTTATAGATACGGGCGGAAGGATTGACAGGTTCAATAAGAGGTATGGCATGGATAAGAAAAAAGATGAGGTCAAAGAATAGGAGAGGTTAGTATCGGTCTAACCTCTCTGTTCTTAAAAAGAGGAGATATATATGAGGAAGACAATGATTGGCGGCCAGGCCGTTATAGAAGGCGTAATGATGCGTGGCAAAAGCAATGTGGCTATTGCAGTCCGCAACAAAGAAGGCATCAGCTTAGACCGTAAAAAAGTAAGTGCATTTTCAGATAGATATCCGATTTTCAAACTTCCTTTCTTAAGAGGCATTGTGTCCCTTGTAGAGTCGCTCATAATGGGTGTAAACGCCATAACCTATTCTGCCGAAATGGCTGGAGAGCTTGTGGATGATGAACCCACAAAATTTGATAATTTTCTAGATAAGCTGTTTGGCGACAAACTGGATAATGTGTTGATGGCCTTTTCACTGGTTATATCTCTGGGCTTTGCAGTCTTGCTGTTCTTTATACTTCCCACATGGTCGGCTAACCTGGTCAAAAAGTTCACTGAGTCAGGATTTTTGCTAAATATTGTTGAAGGTATAATCAGGGTGGCTATTTTTCTCATATATCTTGTCGCAATATCAAGCATGAAGGACATAAGAAGAGTGTTTGAATATCACGGTGCAGAGCATAAAACCATACATTGCTACGAACATGAGGAAGAGCTTACTGCGGAGAATGCCCGAAAGTACACTACCTTACATCCCCGCTGCGGCACGAATTTCCTGTTTCTGGTTATGGTGGTAAGCATACTTTTGTTTTCGCTGTTTAGCTGGCCAGACTTCTGGACAAGAGTGGTTTTAAGGATTGTTCTTCTTCCCGTGGTGGCCGGCATATCATATGAACTTATAAGATGGGCGGGAAAGAGCAACAGTTTACTTGCAAGGGCAGTGGCCTATCCCGGGATGATGCTCCAGAAGCTAACCACGAGGGAACCCGATGATTCGCAGTTGGAGGTTGCCATAGCCTCATTAAAAGCCATACTGGAGGTAGAGGGTGACAATGACATTATTCCGTGAAGCTTTAAGAGAAGGGACTTACCGCCTTGAGAGGGTCGGGATAGATACGGCCAGGCTGGATGCGGAGGTGCTTTTAGCACATGCCTGCCGCATCAATCGCGCAAAACTTCTCTCCCGAATGAATGAAGAAATTCCTCTGGCTGGACTGGAATTATTTTTTAAATATATAAAGAAGAGAGAGACCAGGTACCCTATAAGCTATATTACAGGCCATAAGGATTTTATGGGCTTAGACTTTATGGTCTCAGAGGGTGTATTGATACCCAGACCGGAAACGGAGATACTGGTAGAGACTGTAATGAACATACTTCCGGAGGATGCTGTAGTTATTGATTTGTGCACGGGCTCAGGGGTGGTAGCAGTCTCCCTGGCCCATTATTTATATGATGCAACCTTATATGCTGTTGATATATCAGAAGCTGCATGCTGTACTGCAGAGCAAAATGCAGAAAGGATAGGAGTGAAAAACAGGGTAAAGGTATTCAAAGGGGACCTGTTTGAGCCATTACCTGAAGACTTAAAATCGGATGCAGTGGTAAGTAACCCACCGTATATTAAGACAAAAGAGATAGATAGTCTCATGCCAGAGATTTTATATGAACCCATTGAGGCCCTGGACGGAGGGAATAGCGGTATTGAGTTTTACAAAAGGATTGTTGACGGTGCGGCCTGCTATTTGAAAAGCAATGGGGTACTGGCATTTGAAATAGGATATGATGAGGTTGATGATGTGGTTTTGCTGATGGAAAGAGATTATAGAGATATAAAGGTTATCAAGGATATGGCGGGAATGGATAGGGTGGTAGTTGGGAGGTTTAGGAATTGAGATTTTTATTTGAACTTATGATGAGCTTTTTCAAGATAGGTGCGTTTACGCTGGGCGGAGGGTATGCTATGGTACCCTTAATACAGGAAGAGGTTGTGGAGAACAAGGGGTGGATTGATGAAACCGAGTTTTTAAACATAATTGCTATAGCTCAGTCTGCACCAGGGCCGATTGCCATCAATACGGCCGTATTTACGGGCTATAAGTTAAGGGGTATAACAGGGGCCGTGTTTGCCACACTGGGAGCTGTGCTGCCTTCGTTTTTGATTATTATAGTAGTTGCTACGTTTTTCCTTTCTATAAAGGATTCATCTGTAATAAAGAGGGCCTTTATGGGTATAAGGCCGGCGGTGGTTGCACTGATTGTCTATTCCGTGGTAAAGATGCTCAAGTCCAATGGGGTTAAGGGCCTGGCCTTACTGATACCGTTGCTATCCTGCATGGGTATAGTCCTCTTAAACCTTCATCCTATACTTATAATTATACTGGCAGCTATAAGCGGCATTGCAATGACGACGGCAAAGAAGGCGGAGATTGAAGAATGATTCTGTTAAAACTTTTTTATTCGTTCCTAAAGATAGGCGCATTTAGCTTCGGCGGGGGCTATGCAGTCCTGGCTTTTATACAGAAGGAAATAGTAAACCTTAATCACTGGCTGTCACCCTCGGAATTTGTCGATGTGGTGGCCATATCCCAGATTACACCCGGCCCTATTGCTGTCAATGCTGCCACTTTTGTTGGCTACAAAGTGGCAGGGTATATTGGTTCTACAGTAGCAACTCTGGGAGTGACGCTTCCTTCATTTCTGATTATCATTATAATAGCACGCTTTTTCATCAGGTTTCAGGAAAATCACTATGTAGAGGCCGCATTTGAAGGCATAAGGCCAGCTACCATAGGACTTATTGCAGCGGCAGCAATCACCACTGCCCAGGCATCCATAGTAGATATAAAAGGAACTCTGATTGGAGTTTTTATATTCATACTTCTCTACTATGTGAAGCTGGATACAATACTGGCCATTGCCATATCCGCTGTCCTTGGACTGCTGCTCTATCACTAACTTAAGCTGGATAAATTATAAAAAGGAATGACTTGGAGACCGCCTCCAACACATTGGGGGTACTCACAGACCCTATTGTAGCAGTCTTTATACCGGTAATGCTGGCAATCCTGTCGCCGAAATCCATAAGCGAACCCATATCCACCATAAACAGTATGCCGCCTCCATTGTCTATGCGCAAGCAGAATTTCAGGATGCGGTTAAAGAAGTCATCCCGGCAGACAATCAAGGGTGATATTCAAATATTCTCCCTTTGTGACCGTATAGTTTAAAAAGGTTTTGGCACAGGCACATTGAATTATGCTTTTCAACTGGCCTATATTTCCATACTGTATGGATGTAAGCAGTGTACGCACAACACTGGACCTCATATTTATAGGGACATTCAATTTACCTGCCTCAATAAGAAGCATATCCTTTATGAGTTGGATCCTTTCGGTTACCTGAAGCTTAGCAGAAAGCCCCGTTACTTGTGACGGGGATGAATACGCAATATAAAACAACAAGACATGCTAAGTTTTTAATCAACTATCATTTTGTTTGG
>JASEJQ010000033.1 GCA_030016635.1 Thermoanaerobacteraceae bacterium
CGAATGGAGGCGTACCCGGCTAAATAGCAGCCACGAATTTATAGAGTATCAAGACGAGCGATCATGTGCATTGATGTTGTTATCATTCGCAAGACTTCTTCTTACAATGGAATCATTAATTATTCTTCCAGATAGAAGCCACCTGGACTTTAATAAAGATTGCAGAAGTTGTATAATATTTTTGTAATAGGTGGTGTTACACATGGAACAAATTGGAAAAAATGATGAAGAAAATAAAAAATACATTTCTGCTGAAGATGTAAACCGGTTTTGCTACTGCCCATATCAGTACTATTACAGCTTAACAGTAAAGAAGATACCGAAGGGTACTAAGAAAATCTCTAAAAGATTTAAAAGAGGGAAAAAGTATCACAGGGCATATGACAGGGGGCTTAAAATGCAGAATCTCATCAGGGTCTTGGCTGGCCTGGCCTCTGCAGCTATTATTGCCTGGATAGGGTGGAAAATATGGTCATTGCTTTCGTTATCCTGATAATCGGCCTGGCCTTTATCCTCTTAGACAGGGAAACATCTTTAGTTATAAGAGAGGTTAAAAGAACTATAGGGATAAAAGGGTACAGGTCTATTTATAGTGATGCCAGAGGGAACAGCAAACCACTGCATTCAGATATCTACATGATTTCTGGCAAACCAGACTATATTTTCAAAAGAGGTGATGATTTTATCCCTGTTGAACTAAAATCCACTGTTGTGGACATGCCTCTGGAAAAAGACATAATGCAGCTTGCTATATACTTTCTGCTTATTGAAGAAAATTATGGTATACGTCCTCAAAAAGGCAGACTTATATATGCCAATAAAGCATACGAGATAGTTAATAATTACCACATAAGAAAAAGGGTTATAAATATCATAAAAGAGATGGGGAATATTAAAAACGGTACGATTCATAGATACCATGTGGATAAATCAGGATGCCATACATGCTTGTATAGAGACATCTGTCAATATACTTAGTGGGAGCTGGATAAGATGAGACGAAAACTGTTATTTTTTATGCTGGCATTATTGCTAATTCTAAGTGGCTGCAGCTATGTAAAAAAACCGCAGGAACCCGTAAAACAACCAGTGCAGTCAAGGACAAATAATATAAATATTAATGAATCTGATAGAGTGGATGAAATAAGTGAAGGAGATAGCCAGGAACAGGCCACAATTGTTCCAGAGGATACTGATGATAAAAATGCTACAGAAACGCAGATGGAGGATAAAAATAATCAAGAACAGACCAACCCTGAAAGCAATGAAAAATCCGAAGCCGTGGAAAAACCAATAGGTTGGGGCATGGTACGCAACAGCGAACATAAGACTCCAACAATATCTAAGACTACCAGAGAACTTGTAGATAAATATGAAGCCATTTTTACCGGAGATGAGTCGTCTAAAGTTGTTTACCTGACCTTTGATGAGGGATACGAGAATGGTTATACCCCTACGATTCTGGACATTTTAAATGACAGGGGCGTAAAAGCTGCTTTCTTTGTGACGGGTTCTTATGTAAAGCAGCATCCAGACTATGTAAAGAGGATGATAGATGAGGGTCATATAGTTGGTAATCATACCATGACACATCCCAGCCTGCCAACAATAACAGATGAGAAAATAAAACAGGAACTTAATGGTGTTGATGAGCTGCTGATGGCTAAGGTCGGGGTGAAAACAAAATATCTCAGGCCACCTATGGGAGAATATACGGAAAGAACGTTAAAGGCTGCAAAGGAGATGGGATACACCACTGTCTTCTGGAGTCTGGCCTTTAAAGACTGGCTACCGCTTCCTGGTGGCCCTAAGGAGAGCTATGATACTGTAATGAACAACCTGCACCCCGGTGCAGTTATACTTCTACATGCCGAGTCAAAAGACAATACAGAGGCTCTGCCTAAGATTATAGACTCTATAAGAGAGGAAGGATATGAATTTAAGACCCTTGACGATATAAATTAAAGGAGGAAAAAGTTTATGAATAAAGACGATCTGACAGGGGCATGGAATTTTACGAAAGAATTTATTAAAGGTGCCTTTTCGGCAGATTACAACTCCTCAAGGATTATGCGTGTAGAGGCTTACGAGAAACTGGACAACTTCATGATTTTGTGTTATGGTGAATTGCTGGGTCTACCACTGCCATCAAGTTATTATTCCATAGAGCTTTTACCTTACCTTGCTGAAGACCTGACTACATGGGAAAAGAGGATGTTAGACCGCAAAGAGGTCTTGAGCGAGCGGTGGGGTAAATACGACTGGTGCTGCTGATGAAACAGATAGTGTTTTTTGGCGGCAAAGGTGGCGTAGGCAAGACCAGCTGTTCGGCCTCTTATGGAATGTTTTGCGCACAAAAGGGTTTAAAGACACTCATTGTCTCTACAGACCCTGCCCACTCCCTGGGGGATATTTATGAAGTGAAAATAGGTGGGAATATTAAAGAGCTGGACGAAAATCTATTTGGACTTGAAATAGACCCTGAAGCGGTGAGTAATGAATATATAAACAGGACAAAGGCGGAGATGCAAAAGACCCTGAGTCCTATAATAATAGAGGAGATAGAAAGGCAGATAGACGCTATGATGGTATCTCCTGGCGCAGAGGAGGCTGCCATATTTGATGAACTGGTGAAGATTGTTGGCCGATATACAGAAGATTACGATATAATAATTTTTGATACGGCACCTACAGGACATACCATAAGATTGCTTTCTTTGCCAGAACTAATGGGTGCATGGATGGACTCTCTGATTTCACAGAGACGTGAGGCTGTAGAGCTTATGAGAATGTCTACAGCAGGCAATAAAGATCTGCATGATAAGTATGTTAATGATCCTGTGTTAAGTATACTTGTCCGGAGGAAAGATGAATATGAACGGACAAGGGATATACTCATAGATAGTAAAAAAGCCTGCTTTGTCTTTGTATTAACCCCTGAAAAGCTCCCAATAATAGAAACTCAAAAAGCTATATCGATTCTTTCCAAATATGGGATTCAGATTGGAGGCATAATAGTCAACAGGGTCTTGCCGAATACGGTTTCAGATGAATTTTTGCTTAAGAGGAAGCATACTGAAGGAACGTATTTAGAAGAGATTTATAGAAGGTTTAAAGGAATGATATTGATGGAGATACCGCTCTTTCCAGAAGATATACAGGGGAAGGCATACCTTAAGCGAGTCGCATCAATGTACAAAGATATCATCTAAGACATATTAAATGGGAGGTAGGACATTACTATGATAGACGATAACATAGAATTATGTGATGAAAATGAGATACACCAGCAGGAGATAGACGATGTATTAAACCATAAACTTGATGATTCTACTATAAATGAGCTTACCTACCTTTTTAAAATACTTGGTGACCCAACCCGTATGAAAATATTATATTCATTAAGCCTGGATGAGCTATGCGTATGTGATATAGCACAGATTTTGAATATGTCTCAGTCAGCTATTTCTCATCAATTAAGAACCTTAAGAGCAGCAAGTCTGGTAAAATTCAGAAAGGCCGGGAAATCGGTTTTTTATTCCTTAAATGATGAGCATATATTGACATTGTTGAGGCAGGGTTTGGAACATGTAGAGCATAGCTGACCCTATTTTTTCTCTGTTTTGCTTTTTTCGCGCATTAATGTAAGCGCATATAAATGCACAGCAAGACTTTCTTTTTCCTTTTCAGACATCCCTTTTAATTGATTTAGTGCCTGGCTGATATTGGGGTCTTTAAGCATATCCTCAATATAGTCAGGCATCAGGTAATTGTTTGTTGAGTAGCTGTCTTTTTCTCTATCCAGCAGATAATCCAGAGAGATATCGAAAAAGTCTGCAATTTTCTTAAGGGTTGCAAAATCCGGCTCTCTTTTATTGGACTCGTAGAGAGAAAGAGCACTTCGGGAGATTGATAGTTTTGCAGCCAATTCTCTTTGTGTCAGATGTCTTTCTTTTCGCAATTTACGTAACTTATCCCCAAACATAAGTCCACCTCCTGAAATGATTATAGGTTGATTTGAATATTTAGTAAATGGAAGTTTCAAAAAGTAGATAATTTGTTGTAAAAGTAAATAATAAGTTACATTATGTTGCAATTATGTTGATGAGATTGTTCCCTTAATTGCCTGGAATCAATTGTTGATTTCTGATGTTAAATATAGTATTCTAACTAAAGGACAATGGTCACATAACGGGAGGTATAGTATGGCCCTTCTTAATAAAAAGAATTTAATATGGCTTTTATTGTCGGTTTTAATAAGCTTTTTAACTGTGTTTGTTATCATCTATTTTACTGTTACCCCGGAAGAGATAGATGAAATTAAGCACCTGGATATAAGGTACATACTGCTGATGATACTCATGATGTTCTGCACTTGGATTGTAGATACCTTAAGGGTACATAATCTGCTGAGTATCATGGGCGAGCGGATTTCGTTTTTTTATCTGCTCGTATCCAATATTGCCTCACATTTCATTGGGGCTATTACACCATTTCAGTCCGGTGCCCTTCCTGCCCTGGTATACTATCTGAGCAGGAGAAATGTAAAGTTAAACAAAGGCATCATAGCAGTAACCGGAAGGCTGTTGTATTCATTGCTGTTTTTTGGGATTTTTCCTCTTTTTCTTACTGTATTCTTTTTTAATAGGCTTGGACTGAACATATATCTTCGAATCCTTGCTATAGGAGCATCACTATTCTTGTTTTTACTTCTATTGGGCTGCTGGTATCTGATGGTGAACCCTCATTTTGTTGAACTTCTAACTGTAAGGATAGGATATTCGACCGTGATTAAGAGGGTAACATTTAAGAGGTCAAGGGATAAGTGGATATGGAGGATAATAAAAGAGATAAAAGAGTATAACAAAAACTTTAAGATTATGCTTTCTTATGGTACAAAGGTTACAATTATTCAGTTTGCATATACAGTAATGTTTTGGTTTATCTTCTTTAATTTTGCAACAGTTCTGATGAAGGCAATGGGATTTTCAGTAGATTGGTTTAATGTACTGGCCAGACAGACCATTTTTTACAGCATATTGACGTACAATCCTATACCCAGTGGAAGCGGAGTAGTTGAGTTGGGTTATGCAGCTATTTTTGCCAATATGGTACCTACTTCTTTTTTGGGAATATTTGTAGGTATGTGGAGATTTTTCAGTTTCTATATGTATGTGATAGTCTCAGGAATAATATTTTCTTTGACATTGAAACATCTTGGCAGACCACAAAATTTTTAAAAAAGTATTGCTTTTTTTAAACGTTTATCATATAATATATTTGCCTATACATTATAGTCCAATATAGGTAAACAATATCTTTAAAGTGAGGGGATTATCCGTATGTATGAGGACAAGGTTTTAGTTTGTAAAGACTGCGGTAAGGAATTTGTATTTACTGCAGGTGAACAGCAGTTCTATGCTGAGAAGGGCTTCCAGAATGAGCCTGTAAGGTGTAAGGAGTGCAGAGACATTAAGAAGCAGAGATTCAACAGCCACAACAATAGTGGCAGGCCATCTCACAGAAATTTTAATCGTGGTTAATCCCCTTACGTTATAGTAAAGAGGATTATCAGAAGGACACTTTAAATAGTGTCCTTTTTAATTTATTATCTGATGGATGAATAGCAATATTCATAAGAAATTCAGCAAAATATATTATATTTTGTATAAATATATAAAATGTAATTCACATCCTTTTCAACATTGTTAACCCGCTGACTGAGCTGACAATATGACTTATCCACATTTTCCACAGTTTTATACTATAGTTATCCACAGGTTTTATGTTTAAATTCGCCAATTTAATACTATTTCAGTTGCGGCTTTGATAAACAATGTATTATGTGCTTCCATATATAAAATTTTTTTTAAACGCATGTTGATTTTATATGCATTTTGTTTTATAATTATACAAAAAAGAAGGGAGAGGTTACTGGATGAAAAAGTTTGTGGTATTTATTCTTGCTGTTTTTCTTGTTTTGAGCGTAACTGGATGCGGCAACAACAGTCAACCTACGACACAGCCCCAGAATCAGAATAATGCTGTTGCACAGCCGCAGGACAGCAGTGAAAAGAAAGGTAAGGTGGACGAAATAAAGGCAAGGGGCGAACTTATTGTAGGGTTAAGCGCAGACTATCCCCCTTATGAGAGCCATCAGATAATAAATGGCGAAGATAAAATAGTAGGATTCGATATAGACCTGGCCCAGGCCATAGCAGATGAATTGGGTGTAAAGCTGAATATTGTCGATACATCGTTTAACGGACTTATACCCATGCTTCAGGCTAATAAAATTGATGTAATCATTTCTGGGATGACCGCAACAGAGGAGAGGGAAAAGAGCGTGGATTTTTCCGATATATATTTTGCCGGGAAGAATCTTGTGCTGGTTAAAAAGGATTCAAATATAGCGACGATAGATGATCTAAAAGATAAACTGGTTGCTGTACAGCTGGGTACAACTCAGGAAGCAGCGGCTCAGAAGGCCGGAATGAAGACTAAGCCAATAAACCTTTTGACTGATGCTGTTATGGAGCTTAAAAATGGCAAGGTAGATGCGGTTCTGGCTACTGAGGTTGTTGCAAATAATTTTATCAAGTTGAATGATGATATAAAGGCTGTATATATTAAAGAACTGGCCGATGAGGGTGGTGGATCAGCTGCTGCAGTGAACGAAGGCAACAAGGATCTGGTCGATGTCATCAATAAGGTATTGAAAGAACTTAAAGACAGCGGGAAATACGATGAGATGATAAATAAATGGTTTGGTGCATAAAGGAGGTATCTCTTTGAATCTGGATTTCTCAAGAATTTCTTCTTACAGTCCCCTTTTTGTAAAGGGGACTGTCACTACCCTGGAACTTACACTTTTCTCTGTGGTACTGGGGATAATGATAGGCCTTATTGTGGCTCTGCTAAAAATGTCCAGCTTTAAACCTGTAAGCATTATCGGACATGTCTATGTTGAACTTATAAGAGGGACACCATTACTTGTGCAATTATATATTGTTTATTACGGCCTACCCCAGCTTATAGGTCAGGATATTCCCAGTTTTCCGGCAGCAGTGGCTGCGCTCAGCGTAAACAGCGGTGCTTATGTGGCTGAGATTATCAGAGCTGGCATACAGGCGGTGGACTATGGACAGATGGAGGCGGCCCGTTCCCTGGGAATGAGCTACGGCCTGGCCATGCGCTTTGTTATCATTCCCCAGGCAATAAAGAATATCCTCCCGGCCCTGGGCAACGAATTTGTAGCACTGCTAAAGGAATCGGCAGCAGTATCCGTAATAAGCATGAGCGACCTGATGAGGCAGGCAGATATAATAAGGGCAGCCACATATACAGCTTTTGAACCCCTGATTGTCGTTGCGCTGATTTATTTTACAATGACATATATATTTTCATCATTCCAAAGGGTTTTGGAAAGGAGGCTTAAAGCCAGTGATTCACGTTAAAGACCTCCACAAAAATTTTGGCAAACTTCATGTATTGAAAGGGATCAATGCCGAGGTAAAAAAGGGTGAAGTTGTCGTCATTATTGGCCCCAGCGGCTCAGGGAAAAGTACGTTTTTAAGATGTATAAATCTGTTGGAATATCCGACAAGCGGTGAAATATATATTGAAGGCGAACTGATTAATCGAAAGACGGATGAGAATAAGATAAGACAGAAGATAGGTATGGTTTTTCAGCATTTCAACCTCTTTAATAACCTGAATGTGATAAACAATATCACCCTTGCCCCGATGAAGGTTAAAGGTCTGAGCAAAGATATTGCTGAGGATATCGCGTCTGAACTTCTCAAAAAGGTGGGACTGGAGGATAAGGCATATGCTTATCCGGCCCAGCTTTCCGGAGGGCAGAGGCAGAGGGCAGCTATATGCCGTGCCTTAGCCATGCAGCCTGATATAATGCTCTTTGACGAACCTACATCCGCTCTGGACCCTGAGATGGTGAAAGAGGTCCTGATGACCATGGAGGGCCTGGCCGAAGAGGGTATGACCATGGTAGTAGTAACGCATGAAATGGGATTTGCCAGAGAAGTAGGCGACAGGATAATATTCATGGACGAAGGGCAGATACTGGAAGAATCAACTCCCGACCTATTCTTTTCTCACCCCGAGAACAATAGAGCAAAGGAATTCTTAAGCAAGGTCCTGTATTAGACAAAAGTTTTGTAATAAAAGGAGGAAAAATGGGAAAAAGATAGAATATAAATATATACATCTAACAATAGAGGGGAGTTGATAGTATGCAGGTTGCTGTAACAGGAAAGAATATGGATGTAACCGATGCATTAAAGGACAGGACTATAAAAAAGCTTCAAAAGCTTGACAAATACTTCTACAGTGAAATGGAAGCAAGGGTATTGATGGAGGTAAAAAGGGGATTTCACAAAGTAGAGATATTAGTTCCTTTTAGAGACATACTGTTCAGAGCAGAAGAGTCTACCCTTGACATGTATATTTCCATTGATAATGCGGTGGATAAGATTGAAAAACAGATACTCAAATATAAGACCCGTCTGGAAAAAAAGTTCATTAATGGAGATTCCATAAGATATGCAGAGTTGCCTCGTGAGACAATAGAAGAAAATGAGGAAGAGGGGTTTGAGGTTGTACGTACAAAGAAAATCAGCATCAAACCCATGTCAGTTGAGGAAGCCATTCTGCAGATGAACCTATTGGGTCACGACTTTTTTGTCTTTACTAACGAGGAGACCGATGATGTGGCTGTTGTATATAAAAGGAAGGATGGTAGGTACGGTCTCATAGAACCCAATGAGGAATAAAGATATTTATTTATGGATGGAAAAATTCCATCCATTTTTTTATTTATAAAGAAGGAATTAGCAAAAATAAGTAGAATTAATTAATATATGTTTAATTGGAAGGACGGGTGTGGATGGAAGTTGATAAAAACCTTATCGAGGAAATGGAGAGGGTGCTGAACCAATTGGGAGGGGTTATATCGAGCAAGATAATTAAAAATGACCGTGGTGATATAGTGGAGATACATATACTTGCTGATAAGAGCAGAAACCCCAAGCAGATTTCGAGAGATGTACAGTCGGCCCTAATGGCTAAGTTTAATGTCGATGTAGACTACAAAGTGATTAGTGTGGCAGAGATAGAGAGCGATGAGATGGTAAACGAGAGTGAGCGGGTAAGGATAAAGAGCCTGCAGTATAGCATTGAAGGGATTAAAGGAAACGCCAGGGTAGTAATTGAAAAGAATGATGCAACCTATGAGGGAGAATACAGCGGTATCCATTCCAGCGGCTTTTTACCAACAGCCTTTATGAATGCAACGGTTTCTGCATTGAATAAATACATATCCAATGAAAATATCCTCATTGTTGAGGATTATAAGTTTATAGACATAGCTGATTTAAAAGTGCTGGTTGTGGCACTGGGTGTAATGAATGTGAGACATAAGGAATTATACATAGGTAATGCGGTTGTACATGAGGAGATTGGGGAGGCATGTGTAAAGGCAGTTTTAAATGCAATCAACAGGGCATTAGATGTACTTAAAAAATAGAAAATAGGGCCGGTATAAAATTTAAGCGTAGCGGCCTCCTGTCCCGTAGCGTGGGATAGAGAAATATATAAAGGGGGGCTTAAGGATGAAGGAAAGGATAATATCCATTCTTCTGGCTTTAATGGCATTGGCCGTAGTTGGTGGAGCAGGTATAAAGTGGTCACCGTGGTAATATTTTATACCGGCCATTTTTACAAAAGGGGGACAAATATTTGAGCAGACAGAGGATACTTCCCGCATATATATTTATTCTATCTATTATAGCTTTACTGATATTGGGAGTAAGCATAGGCACTTTTGTGGATGAGGGATTTCAGATAGGTAAGCTTGCTGTTTTCTTTGCTGTCCTTTTGATTTCAGAGTCCCTTACACTGGAACTGGGTAATGGCACTCTAGTTTCATTAAGTCTGGCATCTCAGGTCATAGTCCTATCGGTACTGGGCATTGACCGTGCTGTTTTGCTGGTTGGCCTGGCTGAGTTTTTGAGCATTTACTATAAAAAAGGTGAATCGAAAACTGTATTTAAAAGGCCATTTAAGGTCACTATGTTTAATACAGCATCTACCGTTATAACTTTTTATTCATCGGCATATATAGTATTTAATTACATTCACATTGGATTAGAATTAAGTAATATATCGGGATATATTAATCAGTTTATTACAATAATGGCTTTTTCCCTTATTTATCTTGTTATAAATAATTTATTTATAAGTTTGGTCATTTATTTAGATAAAGGTACAAGCTTTAAAAAAATTTTTGGTGAGAACTTCATATGGGGACTGCCCAATTTTATCTCTATGGGTTTTATGGGATTCTTGCTGAGTGTGGCATATGATCTATATGGGTACATAAGCCTTGCATTTTTCTTTATACCTATTTTGATAGTCAGGTATACAGTACAGCTCTATCTTGACTTAAAGAAGACATATTATGAGACCATACAGGCCTTTGCAGACGCCATAGAGGCAAAGGATGAGTACACCAAGGGCCATTCACAGAGGGTAGAGAAATATGCTGAGGCTATAGCTAAGGAACTGGGCTTTTCGGATGCTAAGATAGAAAAGATTAAGATTGCCGCTCTCCTCCACGATGTGGGCAAGATCGGAATAGATGAGGATATATTAAACAAGCCTGGCCGGCTGTCACCTGAAGAATATGATAAGGTTAAAAAGCATACTGAGATAGGCTATAAAATAGTAAAGAATATAGAGTTTCTGGACATGGTAGCTAAATGGATTAGATATCATCATGAGTGGTACAATGGCAAGGGCTACCCGGATGGCATTGATGACACTAATATACCATTAGAGGCGGGCATACTGGCCATTGCTGATGTGTACGATGCCTTGACTTCAAGTAGGCCTTACAGGGACGCTATGAGAGAGGATGAAGCATACTCTGTGATAATAAATGAGGATGGTCATTTTATACCTGATGTGTTAGAAGCATTTAAGAGGGCATTTGTCAACAACAGGGAGTTGTTTATACGTGTTTATTGATGTGATGGTCATTTCTTTAGTGATAGCCATGATAAGGGGTGTTGACCTTAAAATTGCGGGGCAGTATGAGATAAAGGGTTCATATCTGTTTGCATTAGGTCTACTCATAGAGGCGGTCAGTGTATTGTTTGCGAAGGAAATTGGACCTTTAAGATACTGGCTGTACCTGTCCTCATTTGCTTTTTTATTAGCTGCTGTATATATGAACAGAGATAACAGGATATTCTGGTCAATGGGCATAGGAGTTTTTTTAAACATGACAGTTATAGCCATAAATGGCGGTAGAATGCCGGTGCTTCTGGAGGCTGCAAAAAGAGCAGGCCTTATGGACCTTGCCGAAAGTCTTATGCAGGGCTCACTGATTTCTCATGTAATGATAACCCCCGATACACCCCTATGGTTTTTAGGAGATATTATATATATCCCAAAACCATATCCCAGGCCGGATGTACTAAGTATAGGGGATATATTTATTTGCATAGGACTATTTTTTCTCATTCAGGACATACTGGTAAAGAAGGCTGGTGAAAAAAATGGATGCAGAAGCAAGAAGGCACAGGATAATTGAAATACTTGAAAAAGGGGATGTTGTCTCGGGGAGTGAGCTATCCAGCCGGCTTGGCGTGAGCCGGCAGGTAGTGGTGCAGGATATTGCAATCCTCAGGGCAGCAGGGAAAAAGATACTCTCTACACCTCAGGGCTACTGCTTAGAAGGAAACATGCAAAGGAAGACAAGGATTTTTGCCTGCAAGCATGATATGGACAAGGTCTATGAGGAACTATCAACCATTGTCGATTATGGTGGCAAGGTGCTGGACGTGATCGTAGAACATCCCATATATGGAGAGCTAAAGGGGTACCTCATGATATCATCCAGGTATGACCTTGATAATTTTATGAAGAGCATAAAAGAAAGTCAGGGCAAACTCCTGTCCTCACTTACAGGAGGTGTGCATCTGCATACCGTCGAGGCCGAAAGCGAGGCAGTGCTGGACAGAATAGAAAAAGCCCTAAGGGAAAAGGGCTTCTTAATGGATTAATGAATATATATAAAAATTTAGGAGGGGAAGGTTGAGGGGACTTACCTTCCATATTAAATTTTGAGGGATGTTGCCCTCGTGTAAGACCGCCATATTCAGTATAGCACCAATTATAAATTTATGTATTAAATCCATGTTAAATCTATGTTTATTTTTTGTTAACACTTGCAATGTATTTCGGCAGGTGTTATAATATCTTTACAGATGACAAGACAACTGTAAAGATAGGAGGAAATGAAGATGAAAACGAAGGAACTTACTATAGGTGCCGTACTGACTGCCCTGTCTATAATGATACCCATAGCCTTTGGAGGTGTGCTGGGTGTGGTGATACCTCCATTTTCAGCTACCCTTACAGCCCATGTGCCTGAAATGCTGGCTATGCTTGTAAGTCCTACAGCTGCTGTAATGGTTGGACTGGGTTCTGCCCTTGGATTCCTTTTGAAGCTGGGACCTATCGTTGCTGCCAGAGCACTTACCCATGCAGCATGGGGAGCTATGGGAGCAATGCTCATCAGGAGGGGCATGAGCTTTAATAAGATTTTGTTCATTGTACTTCCGGTACATGCTATACTTGAAGGGCTGATAGTCATGCCCTTTGGTGTAGGAACCTATATGGCAGGGGTTGTGGCTATTGGTACAGTAGCTCACCACACAGTGGATGCACTGATATCCATGGCACTGGTATACGCCATCATGCCTGCTATCAAAAAGACGGCATAGGCAAGACACATTTAATTTGACTGTAAAACTAAATCATTTTTGATTTAGGTGTAAGAACCATGTTGAGAATGATATGTAACATTAAATGCAACCTTAAAGAGAGTCTATGATACTCTTGAATTCGTGGTAAGTGTAGCCGGGGCATCCGGCATGGACGCCGGATGAGCCGAGTTGAGGCAAGGACGCCGAATGGAGGCGTACCCTGCCAAGTGCAGGAGCGAGCTTTAGAGCGGCTTACCGAACGTTCAGGCGCCAAGACCTTCACTGCCGACTTAAACGTTTTCTTACACTGCAATCATTTTTGTAATAATTGTGGGACATACTATTGACAGCTATAAGCAACATGTGTAAAATATAACACATGAGAAGAGATAATCTGTATATAGCTGTTATTGATGGTCAGGGTGGAGGTTTGGGCAGGGCAGTCATAGAGAGGATAAGGCAAGAGCAACTGCCTGTGAGGATAATTGCCCTCGGCACCAACTCCACAGCTACATTTAATATGCTAAAAGGAGGCGCCGATGAAGGCGCTACCGGCGAGAACGCCATAACTGTAAATGCCAGGAAGGCAGACCTTATTATAGGCCCCATAGCCATCATCATAGCTGATTCTTTAATGGGTGAGCTTACACCACGGATGGCTGAGGCTGTATCATCCTCTGAGGCACTCAAACTTTTAATCCCTTCTACCAGGTGCAATGTGAAGGTTCTTGGTACCCGGGAAAATGCTATGCAGGGCTATCTGGACGAGTTAATAACAGAATTAAAAGGACATATAGGTCATGAAGACTGATTCTTCATGGCTTTTTTATTGAGGTGATAGGAATGCATATACCTGATGGTTTTGTTGATGCTAAGACAGCTATAACCACATACACTATATCAACAGCATTTGTCACTTATTCCATGAGCAGAGCAAAAAAGACGATGCAGGATAAGAATATACCATTCATGGCTTCAATGGCTTCATTTGTATTTGTGGCCCAGATGATAAATTTTCCCATAATAGGGGGTACCTCAGGCCATCTTTTGGGGAGTGTGCTGCTCTCTTATGTATTTGGACCATGGGTTTCTGCGGTGATAATGACAGTGGTGATATCTATGCAGGCCATACTCTTTGGTGACGGTGGGCTTACTGCGCTGGGGGCAAATGTTTTAAACATGGCAATTGCAGCTAATTTTATAGGGTATTTTGTAATAATACTCTTCAAAAATTTTAGAGTAAATAATACCCTTTCGCTGGTAATAGCTTCATGGGTCTCTGTCATGATATCAGCCTTGATGGCTGCCATTGAGATATCTTTATCAGGTGTTGTGGACTTTAAGATTATCGCAACCAGTATGCTTTTCTGGCACGCTTTTATAGGCATTGGAGAGGGACTTTTGACTGCCTTTATTGCTTCTGCCATATTAAAGGCCAGGCCAAACTGCCGGGAGGTGACATGATGAGGAGGTTCTATCTTCTTCTGATTATATTAGCCCTTATTATAATTACACCGCTATCATCAGCACTTCCCGATGGACTGGAGAGAGTAGCGGGAGACTTGGGATTTTTAAACAGGGAAAGAGAAATAATTAATGCAGTATTTAGTGGCTACACAATACCATGGTTTAGCGGTCCAATTTCTTCAATTATTTCTGCAGTCATAGGAGCCTTAGCTGTATATCTTTTAATACTGATTATGTTTAGAGAAAAGAAGGGCTGATTTTATCGAGTGAAGTAGGTGAAGTTGGCAGGCAGAGGCCGTAGGCACTTTAGAGTGAAACCTAGCCACTCTTAGTCTCGGGACAAGTGAGACAGGGGCATCCGGCATGGACGCCGGATGAGCCGACTTTGAGGCAAGGACGCCGAATGGAGGCGTACCCTGACGAACGAAGGAACGAGCATTAGAACGGCTTGTTGAGCGACCAGGTCCAAGGTCTCTCCTGCTGACCCAAACACTCTTTTTACATAATTTATATTAACTGGAGGTTGTCACATATGAACGAAAAATATGACAGACTCTTGAAATATCTAAAAGGACTTGATAGTGTCCTCATAGCATTTTCAGGTGGTGTAGACTCCACACTCTTAGCTAAGGCATCCTATGATGCACTGGGTGATAGGGCGCTGGCTGTCACTGCGGTCTCATCCACATATCCTGAGAGGGAGAGGGAGGAGGCAAGAAGATACGCTGCAGATATAGGTATCAGACATGCCTTCATTGAGTCAGAGGAATTGAAGATAGAAGGTTTTGCCAGAAATCCTGTCAACAGGTGCTATTATTGCAAGAGGGAGCTCTTTGGCAAGCTGAGGGATATGGCAGACAGGGAAGGGATAAGGTTCATTCTTGATGGGACCAATGCCGATGACCTCACCGACTACAGGCCTGGCCGAAAAGCTGCAGAGGAGATCGGCGTTGTAAGCCCCTTTCTTGAGCTGGGTTTTACAAAGCAGGACATCAGAGATATGTCAAAGGACCTGGGTCTTCCCACATGGGATAAGCCTGCCTATGCCTGCCTCTCGTCCAGATTTCCCTATGGAGAGGAGATAACCAGTGAAAAATTAAAGAGGGTGGAGATGGCCGAGGACTATTTGCTTTCCCTTGGTTTTGAAGGTTTCCGGGTTAGAAATCATGACGACATCGCCAGGATAGAGTTAAGACCAGAGGATATTTCCAGACTCCTGGATGAGGATTTGAGATTAAGAGTGGCAAATAAACTTAAAGAAATAGGTTACAGCTATGTTACACTGGACCTTCAGGGATATAGAAGAGGAAGCATGAACGAGGTGTTATGATGGACAAGAAAGAATTACTGGAAATGGTTAGGGACAATAAAATATCAGTAGGTGAAGCCTTAAGGCAGCTCAATGGAGATGGCTACAATGACCTTGGCTATGCCAAGATAGACTATGATAGAAAGAGGCGAAAAGGTTATCCGGAGGTGATATTCTGCCAGGGCAAGACAGTAGAGCAGGTCAGGGGTATAATAAAGGACATGATGGATCATGGAGATGATATACTCGGCACCAGGGCGAATAAAGCCATGTATGAGGAACTTAAGAAGGACTTTCCAGACCTGATGTATAACGAGGATGGCAGGATAATATATATAAAACGCAACCACGTGGAGTTGGTCGGCAGGATACTCGTAGTAACCGGTGGGACATCGGACATACCTGTAGCAGAAGAGGCAGCTTGTGTTGCCGAATTTTTCGGGAATAAGGTGGCAAGACTCTATGATGTGGGTGTTGCCGGGTTGCACAGGCTTATTGGCAACATGGATACCCTGAGAAGCGCAAGGGTTATCATAGCCGTGGCAGGTATGGAGGGCGCCCTGCCCAGTGTGGTGGCTGGACTGGTGTCTTGCCCTGTCATCGCAGTGCCGACCAGCGTTGGTTACGGCGCCAACTTCCATGGCCTTTCAGCCCTGCTTGCCATGCTCAATTCCTGCGCCAGCGGTGTGGCTGTGGTAAATATAGACAATGGGTTTGGGGCGGCCTATATGGCCAGTATAATTAACAGGATGGGAGAAAAAATATGAAGATACTCTACTTTGACTGTTTTTCCGGGATAAGCGGTGACATGACCATATCTTCCCTTTTAAGCCTTATAGGAGAGAGGGATGAATTTCTCAAAAAGCTGGAAGGTGTAGACCTGAAAAATTACAGTGTTGAGATAAAAGATGTTGTCAAGGGTGGCATATCAACACTGGGGTTCAGGGTAAACTACGATAAGGAGCATCATCACCACCACAGGAATCTGCATGACGTATACGAAATAATTAACAGCAGCGTACTGCAGGAGGACGAAAAGGAACTTGCAAAAGAGATATTCAAAAACCTTGGCCAGGCCGAGGCAAAGGTACATAATGTCCCTATAGATGAGGTGCACTTTCATGAGGTAGGCGCAGTGGACTCTATCATAGACATCATTGGTACCTCTATACTGATAAATATGATAAAACCGGATAAAATAGTATTCTCCCCGATGCCAACAGGGGGAGGATACATAGAGGCCGCCCATGGCAGGCTGCCTGTCCCTGCCCCTGCCACTGCAGAGCTCTTAAAGGGTATGCCTGTATATGACAACGGCATACGGTCTGAGCTGGTTACACCTACAGGTGCAGCCATAGTCAAAACCTTAGCTGATGAATATGACAGCATGCCTCCCATGACAATAAAGTCTATAGGCTATGGCAGCGGGGAGAGGGATCTGGCCATTCCTAATATCCTCAGGGTATTCCTGGGAGAAACTGATGGGCATGAAAAAGATCAGGTATATCTTCTTGAGACAAATATAGATGACATGAACCCCGAGTCCTTAGAATATATTATAGACAGATTATTTAAAGATGGCGCCCTGGATGTCTTTATCCAGCCGGTCATAATGAAGAAGTCAAGACCTGCCTCCATCTTAGCTGTTATATGCAAAAAAGTGGACGTTATCAGGATGGAGGAGATAATATTTAAAGAGACCACCAGTTTTGGCATACGGAAGCAGATGGTTGATAGGTCAAAGCTCAAGAGGGAAATAATGCCGATGGAAACGGAGTATGGCACTATCAATATAAAGCTGGGCTACCTCAATGGGGAGATAGTAAAAGCGGTGCCCGAGTATGAGGATGTGAAAAGGGCGGCAGAGAAAACGGCCAGGCCTTTTAACAATATATATAATGAAATATTAAGTCTCAGTAGAGAAATTATAAAAAGGCAGAAAAAATTTTAGATACATGATGAAATAACTTGACAGATATGGTATACTAAATATGAAAGGTTAATGATAAAAGCCGGTATTTCCGGTTTTTATAAAATTCTCCATAAACTTTCCCTTTAAATTTGGCAGGATACCCCATCCTGCCTTTTTAATATTATGCTTTATTGAGTATAATAATTTTTGTACTACTAAATCCACTTTGAGGTGATGCGAGCATGATTTACAAAGAAATAAAAAATCTTGGCATAAAGATATCTTCACTGGGCTTTGGAGCCATGAGGCTTCCTATGGTAGAAAAAGAAGACGGCAAAAAATATGTTGAAGAGGATAAGGCTATCGAAGTTATCCACAGGGCCTTTGAACTGGGTGTAAACTACATTGATACCGCACCGTACTATTGTGAACATCAAAGTGAAGCGGTAGTAGGCAAAGCTTTGAAAGGCTGGAGAGATAAGGTTTATGTATCCACTAAAAATCCTGTTAAGGATTATAAGCCATCTAAAGATGAGTTCAAAAGATGGCTGGAGCAGTCATTAAAGAGGCTGGACGTAGACTACATAGACTTTTATCATTTCTGGGGCCTCAACTTGGACGCATATAATACCCATGTAAATGTGTCCGATGGTCCACTGGAGGCAGCACTGGAAGCAAGGCAAGAGGGCCTTATAAAGCATATATCCTTCTCGTTCCATGATGTGCCTGAGAATATGATAAAACTGATAGATACCGGGAACTTTGAAACGGTCTTATGCCAGTATAATCTCCTGGACAGAAAGAATGAGGAGGCCATTGCCTATGCCCATGAAAAAGGTATGGGCGTATTTATCATGGGTCCTGTGGGTGGTGGCAGGCTTGGAGAGCCTTCACCTGTAATACAGAGTTTAATACCAGGGGGCGTCAGGAGTACAGCTGAAATGGCCTTGAGATTTGTAATGGCCAATCCTGATGTCTCATGTGCTCTTTCCGGCATGAGTACCATAGAAATGGTTGAAGAAAATGCCGCTGTGGCATCCATCGAAGGTACGTTAAGCGATGAAGAGATACAGAAGGTAAAAGCGATGATGGATGAGAACGCCAAGCTAGCAGACCTTTACTGCACAGGCTGCGAATACTGCATGCCTTGCCCTGAAAATGTAAAAATACCGGATATATTAAGGCTCATGAACTATTACAGGGTATATGGATTAAAGGACTATGCGATCAGGGAATATTCAAAGATAAAGAATGAAAGCAGGGATGTCTACTACTGCAATGACTGCGGTAAGTGTATAGATGTATGTCCCCAGAAGCTGAATGTACTGGAAGAATTAAAGGGTGTAGCTCGTATCTTAGACCCTGAATTTATAGGTTGACCTGACCAAGGTAGACCCGTGACCAGAGGGACGGTTCTTGCGGTCGAAAACTATAAGCCGCAAGAACCGTCCCTTCCCTGCGGCAAACCATCCCCTGCGGCGCATCAGGAAACAGCTTCAAGTATTTTTATATTTACTGCTTCATTTTTCTTAACTGCCTTAATATCATACTCTGTCATAAATAGCCTGTCATATATCTTCCATTCGCCGCATATGTCTAAGCCTATAAGGTTTTTGGCATTGATGAGGACATGTAGGTAATCTAAAAGCTCTTCCAGGTCCATAGAGCCCTGATTCCAATTGGTAATAGCCCACTTTTTGTTAAGTACATCCTTATCTATGCTTATATAAATGTCTTTTGTATCTATTTCTCTAAGAACAGCATCTATAACTCTATCGTTTAGATGTCTTGCAAAGGGTATGATTCGGACAGGTTTAGAGAAAGGGTGAACAAACTTTAAAGCCTCATCCCCGGGATTTACCCCTATTATTATTACACCCTTGAGCTTACTTAAACGGAAGGATTCTCTTATCCACGATCCGCAGGATATATATCCGCTATTCATGTCCATAAGGTCTGTGTGATTATCAAAGACAATCAGGGTAAATGGAACCTTTATCTTCATAAGAATAGCCAAGCTCAGGTGATGATAGTCGCCGCCACCTATAAAGGTGACTGATGAACTGATAAAAGAGAAAAGTGATGAGGCTTTTTTAAAACTGTCACTATCTGCCATCAGCCTTAGACCATCAATGGCTTTAAGGTCTACTATTCTGGTGACCTTAGACATAATTTCATGCTGCATCATCAAAGCTGGGTCAAGATTTAAGGCGATAAGGTTAGAAACCTTAGCCATAATTACTCCTCCCCAAACTGTTCTTATTATTTATTATACTTAATATTCACTCATCCTTCAATAAATGCAGTCTGATTTTTCCATTAACTTGAAGGTTTATGTTTACTTTGATATAATAAACCCTTAGGGGATTATTTTTTAACTGATGGGGGATTATTTTTTAACTGAGAAGGTGAATAGTATGTTGAAGATATTTGAAAAGATAGCAGGGAGCTTTAATGAGAGAGAAATAAAGAGGCTTTGGCCAATAGTGGATAAGGTGATGGGCCTGGAGGATGATATAAAAAAACTCAGTGACAAGGAATTGAGGGCAAAAACCGCTGAGTTTAAACAGAGGATAGCCAATGGTGAGTCTCTTGACGATATACTCCCTGAGGCGTTTGCTGTAGTACGCGAGGCAGCTGACAGGATACTGGGCATGAGGCATTTCAGGGTTCAGGTATTGGGCGGAATCGTACTTCATCAGGGTAGGATTGCCGAGATGAAGACAGGTGAAGGTAAGACCTTGGTTGCCACACTGCCAGCTTACCTCAATGCGCTTACGGGTGATGGTGTCCATATCGTTACAGTAAATGACTACCTGGCAAAGCGTGACCGCGAATGGATGGGCAAGATATACGAATTCTTAGGACTGAGTGTGGGCCTTATTCAGCATGACATGGATAATGCCCAGAGGAAGATAGCCTATGCAGCGGATATAACCTATGGTACCAACAATGAGTATGGCTTTGATTACCTCAGGGACAACATGGTTATATATAAAGACCAGGCGGTCCAGAGGGGATTAAACTATGCCATCGTGGATGAGGTGGACAGCATACTTATAGATGAGGCTCGTACTCCCCTTATCATATCAGGCATGGGTACGGAGTCCACAGACAAATATTATAAAGCCGACAGATTTATAAGGACTCTGAAATCGGATGACTACACCATAGATGAAAAGGCAAACACCGTTGCCCTTACCGATTCCGGCGTTAAGAAGGCAGAACAGTATTTTAAGATAGAAAACTTAGCTGATATTGACAACATGGAGATAAACCACCATATTATTCAAGCGCTTAAAGCTCACACGCTCATGAAGAGGGACAGGGACTATATAGTCAAGGATGGAGAGGTAATAATAGTCGATGAGTTTACCGGCAGGCTCATGTTTGGCAGAAGGTACAGCGACGGCCTCCACCAGGCCATAGAGGCCAAAGAGGGCGTTAAGATTCAGAACGAGAATAAGACCTTAGCGACGATAACCTTTCAGAACTATTTCAGGATGTATAAAAAGCTGGCTGGCATGACCGGCACGGCCAAGACGGAGGAACAGGAATTCCGCGAGATATATGGCCTGGATGTGGTGGAGATACCCACCAATAAACCCATGATAAGGGTAGATAACCCAGATGTCATATTTAAGACTGTAAATGCCAAATACAGGGCCATAGTGGATGAGATAGAGGAGTGCCATAAAAAGGGTCAGCCAGTCCTCGTGGGTACCATTTCCATAGAAAAGTCTGAGATACTGAGCAATATGCTTAAAAAGAAAGGCATACCACATCAGGTGTTAAATGCCAAATACCATGAAAAGGAAGCTGAAATAATAGCGCAGGCAGGGAGGAAAGGCACAGTAACCATAGCTACAAATATGGCTGGCCGTGGTACCGACATAATGCTGGGCGGCAATCCAGAATTTCTTGCAAAGCAGAGAATGAGAGAGATGGGCTATACAGACGAAGTGATAAACGCAGCAGCAGGATTTGCCCCGGCAACAGACCCTGAGATTGCCAGCGCACGCGATTTATATAAGGATATATATAAAGAAGAAAAGATGAAGTGTGACAGGGAACACGATGAAGTGGTTGCACTCGGAGGACTTCACATCATAGGTTCTGAAAGGCATGAGGCCAGGCGCATAGATAATCAGCTGAGAGGTCGTTCAGGCAGGCAGGGAGACCCTGGAGCTTCCAGGTTTTATGTATCCTTAGAGGATGACCTTATGAGGCTTTTTGGTTCGGAAAAAGTAATAGGTATCATGGATACCCTTGGCGTAGATGAGGATATGCCTCTGGAGAATAACATCCTTACAAAACAGATAGAATCGGCCCAGAAAAGAGTGGAGAGCAGGAATTTTGATATAAGGAAGAGGGTACTCCAGTTTGACGATGTCATGAACAAGCAACGTGAGATTATCTATGGCGAGAGGAAGAAGGTGTTAGACGAGGAAAACCTCAGGGAGAATATAATGTCTATGGTAGAGGCTATTGTTGACGAATCCATAGAAATATATACCAGTGCGAGCAAATATCCTGAGGAATGGGACTACGATGGTCTTTTTAATCACCTTGGACAGTATTTCCTGCCTAAGGGGAGCATAATAGTAGAGAATAAAGAAGAGGTAACTAAAGAGGGCTTGAAAGAGGCTATAATGGAGATTGCCGAGAGGGAATACAGGAAAAAGGAAGAGGAAGTCGGCGACTCCAATATGAGGGAGCTGGAGAGGGTTGTCCTCTTGAGGGTTATAGACTCTAAATGGATGGATCATATTGACGCTATGGATGACCTGAGGGATGGCATTGGTCTTCGGGCATATGGCCAGGTAGACCCGGCTGTAGAGTACCAGAAGGAAGGCTATGAGATGTTCCAGGAGCTTATCCACAGTATTCAGGAGGATACAGTCAGGCTTCTCTATCATATAGCAGTCCAGAAGGAAGCACCTAAGAGAGAACAGTTAGCTAAACCAGTAAAGGACAACTCTGTGCCTCAGAGACCCATAAAAAATACAGGAAAGAAAATTGGAAGAAATGACCCGTGCCCATGTGGCAGCGGGAAAAAATATAAGAACTGCTGTGGCAGAGATGTAAAAGAAGCAATATAAAGGAGCTGATTTGAGTTGTTGCAGGATTATAGACTGATGTTGAACGAGCTGAAAGAAGACTTGAATGAAATGAGTGTTTCTCTTTGACGTCGAAGGGGCTAAGCAGGAGATAAAAAGGCTGGAAGAGGAAATGGCAAAACCCGGCTTCTGGGATGACCCTGCGAAATCGCAGAGGGCAAATAAGAGGTTAAAGTTGCTCAGAGATAAGATTGAAGAACATAAGGCACTTGAGAAAGAATGGGAAGACGTAATGGCCCTGGTGGATCTGGGGATAGAGGAGGGAGAGGAGAGTCTGGAGGAGGAGGTCAAAGAGCTGTATGATAAGTTCAGGGAAGAACTTGAAGACCTCCGTATAAAGACACTCCTTGGCGGTACCTATGATACCAATAATGCCATAGTTACTTTGCATTCCGGTGCCGGTGGCACTGAGGCCCAGGACTGGGTTGAGATGCTCTACAGGATGTATACAAGGTGGGCAGAGAAGAAGGGGTACACAGTTGAAGTATTGGACTACCTTCCAGGTGAGGAGGCAGGGATAAAAAATATCACATTCAGGGTGGTTGGTGATTATGCTTATGGTTATTTAAAGGCAGAAAAGGGTGTTCACAGGCTTGTGAGGATTTCACCCTTTGATGCAGCGGCCAGGCGCCACACCTCCTTTGCTATGGTAGAGGTGTTGCCGGAGTTAGAGGATGACGTCGAGGTGGATATAAGACCGGAAGACCTCAAGATAGATACCTACAGGTCCAGCGGAGCTGGAGGTCAGCATGTAAATAAAACTGAGTCGGCTATCAGGATTACCCATATACCTACAGGGATTGTAGTAAGCTGCCAGAATGAGAGGTCACAGATATCCAACAAGGAGACAGCCATGAAGATGCTCAAGGCGAAGCTCCTGGAAATAAAAGAACAGGAAAGGCTTGAGAAGGTAAGTGAGATAAAAGGGGAGCACAAGGATATTGGCTGGGGAAATCAGATACGCTCTTATGTCTTTAACCCATACAGCATGGTAAAAGACCACAGGACAGGTGTAGAGGTGGGCAGTACCCAGAAGGTTATGGATGGAGATATTGATGTGTTTATAGATGCCTATCTCAAGATGCAGAAAGGGATTAAAAAAACCGGGTAGTATTCCCGGTTTTTTAATGTAAATGTCCATGGATTGTAGTATAATATTAATACAATGTATGTAAAAGGGGGACATATATGAAACCGATCATAGGAATTGCTGTATCCATAAATTATAGGGAAAACCTTTTTCAAGTGCATAAATCCTATGTTGAAGCAGTAGTAGAGGCTGGAGGTACTCCATTACTTATTGCTCCGCAGGCTGATAAGACCTATGCGGCAGAGATACTGGGCAGGTTGGATGGCCTCTTGATTACAGGTGGAGGAGATATTGACCCGCGGTTTTTTAATGAGGAAAATGCTGGCCAGAGTAAAAGCGTATCTGCAGAGAGGGATATTACAGAGCTGGAGCTTATTAAGCTGGCGGCTGACCTGGACATGCCTATTCTCGGCATATGCAGGGGATGCCAGGCTATTAATGTGTCGCTGGGTGGGAGCTTATATCAGGACATTTCATTAAAGCCTGGTGCATTAAACCACAGACAGGATGATGATACACCTAAGTGGTATCCTTATCATGATATCACCATGGATAAGGAGTCCATTATCTATGATATTTTTGGGCAGAGGGTAATAGGTGTAAACAGCTTCCACCATCAGGCTGTAAAAGAAATAGGCAATGGATTGAAGATAACTGCTGTGGCAAAGGATGATATTCCAGAAGTGATTGAGGGTACCAATCATTCATTTATATTGGGCGTGCAGTTCCATCCAGAAAGGATGTTTCAAAATGACAGGAGATTTCTTTCTATATTTGAAGCTCTGGTAGTAGCAGCCAGAAACAGGGAGGCCTTATAATGTCTGAGAATCTTGTCCTTGTATATCGCGGGGAACTGGTTGAGAATATACACAGAGGCGATATAGCTGTTGTTGATTGTAAAGGCAGGGTTATTGCATCTGCAGGAAACATAGGGAAAAAGAGCTATATGAGGTCAGCGGCAAAACCGATACAGGCGGTCAACGTGGTCTTAAGCGGTGCCATTGAGGAATATGGGATAACCGATAAAGAACTGGCAATAATATGTGCCTCCCACAGGGGCGATGAGGAACATGTAGATACGATAAACAGCATACTGAAAAAACTCGGCCTGGATAAGACTTACCTGGAATGCGGCGTCCTAAAACCATTGAATGACAAAAGGGCCAGTGAAATGCTAAGGGCTGGTGTTGAGTTTGACGAGGTTACATGCAACTGTTCTGGTAAACACTCAGGAATGCTTGCAACATGTCTTAAAAAAGGATATCCGCTGGACAACTATATCGACCCGGAACATCCTCTTCAGAAAGAGATACTGGAGATTATATCCATATTTTCCGAGGTGGAGAAAGATGATATAACCATAGGCATTGATGGATGCGGTGTACCTGTGTTTGGAATGCCGGTTTACAATATGGCAATAGCTTTTGCAAAGATGGCTGAACCATCAGTTCTTGGAAGCCCTTACAGGGAAGCGGCAGCAAAGATAGTAAATGCTATGGTGACATATCCTGAGATGGTTTCCGGTGAGGGAGGCTTTGATACACTACTCATGCGGGTGACTAAAGGAAGACTATTTTCCAAGATGGGGGCCGATGGGGTGTTCTGCGTGGGCATACGGGATAGGGGTTGGGGCCTGGCCTTAAAGATAGAAGACGGCGACTCCACCTCAGCATACTCCGCAGCCTGCGAGGCCCTTTATCAGCTCAGAGTGTTGACTGACTCAGAGATAAACGACTTAGAACCTTTCTATCATAAAAATGTATACAACAACCATAAAATTAAGGTGGGGCAGTATGTACCTGATTTCAAACTTACGGTATATTAAATTCTAATGGCAGTGTCACAAATTAAATAGACTTTTTATATTTGATTATTTAGGTATAATAACCATGTTGAGAATGATATGTAACATCAAATGCAACCTTAAAGAGAGTCTATGA
>JASEJQ010000034.1:0-1933 GCA_030016635.1 Thermoanaerobacteraceae bacterium
TCCAGGGCCACAACCTGGCGCTCTAACCAACTGAACTATACCCACCAGGACTGGTGCGCCTGGGGGGACTCGAACTCCCGACACACGGATTAGAAGTCCGTTGCTCTATCCAACTGAGCTACAGGCGCTTTTATTAAGTAGCACCGCTGACATTTTCTTATTATAACAGCTGACTTTCCCTTTGTCAATGATTTTTTCATTTTATCTTATATAGCCTTAAATAACTATTGAGCCATCTTTGCATATCTGTTTATGGCAATCAGTCTTGTTTCCATCCTCCCATTATCTATAGTCATAACTGCACACGATGGGCTGGTACCCTGCTTCGGCATTGCGGGACTGCCCGGATTTACAAGAAGAATATCACCCTTTTTAAGTATTATTGGATAATGGCTGTGGCCAAAGAGAGCAGCATCTGCCTCAAACTCCCTGGCTTTTTTATATATATCCCCATAATCATATTTCACATTGTATCTGTGTCCATGGGTCATAAATATCTTTTTACCCTCCAGGAGCAATACCCTTTCTTCTGGAAACCCATCAGCCTGGTCGCAGTTACCTCTAACTGCAACCACAGGTACATTCTTCAGCACATTTCTGATATCATCAGCATCACTTATATTGTCACCAAGATGAAGTATTATATCTACTTTTCCCATGACTCTCAATGCCTCTTCTATCCTGCTCCACAGTCTGTGTGTATCTGAAATTATTCCTATCCTCATTTTTTCACCTCAAAGTCATCTTTTGCAATAGATTCTTAATAGCCATTGACCTATGACTGATAGCATTCTTTTTTTCTTCGGGGATTTCAGCAAATGTCTTTCCAAGTTCAGGAATATAAAAGAGGGGGTCATAGCCAAAACCATTATCTCCTCTGGGCTTTTCCAGTATATATCCTTCACATTCTCCTATCCCATAGTATACCCTGTCTTTATTTTCTACCAGTACCATTGCACATACATATCTTGCTTTCCTTTGATCCATAGGTATTCCTTCAAGTTCTTCAAGCAGTTTTTTATTATTTTCGCTATCAGAAGCATTCTCACCGGCATATCGTGCTGAATATATGCCAGGTCTGCCTCCAAGAGCATCAACCACGAGGCCGGAATCATCAGCCAAAGCCGGCAACTTAATAGACCCATGAACTTCAATAGCTTTTTTAAAGGCATTCTCTTTAAAGCTGCTCCCATCTTCCACTACATGTATGTCAAGCCCCACTTCTTTCAGGGATAGCACCTCAATGCCATGTGCACAAAGAATATTCCTGATCTCCCTGAGCTTGTCATAATTATTGGTTGCTGCTACCCATCTCATCCGGAATAACACCTATCTTTGCTGATATATCCCCTATTGCTTGCCTCTGAATTTCTATAAGCTGCATGATGCCCTTTTCTGCCAGCAACATGAGTTCATCCATATCCTTCTTGGAAAATGGACCGCCTTCACCTGTTCCCTGAACCTCCACATATTGGCCTTTGTCCGTCATCACTACGTTCATATCTATTAAGGCTATTGAATCCTCCTCGTAGCATAGGTCTAAAAGTTTTTCATTATTTACTATTCCCACACTGGTTGCAGCTACAAAGCTGGTTAGAGGTATATTTTTCAATATTCCATTTTGCAGCATCCTATCAAAGGCACGCGACAGTGCTACAAAGGAACCTGTAATCGATGATGTACGTGTACCTCCATCTGCCTGTATAACATCGCAGTCTATCCAGATAGTCCTCTCCCCAAGCATATCCAGATTCACAACAGAGCGGAGAGCACGCCCTATAAGCCTTTGAATTTCTTGTGTCCTCCCGCTAATATGACCTCTTGTAATGTCTCGAGGTGTTCTTTGCTGGGTAGACCTTGGAAGCAGCGAATATTCACTGGTTATCCATCCTTTTCCTTTACCACGTAAAAATGGAGGTACCTTGTCTTCAAT
>JASEJQ010000034.1:1943-25418 GCA_030016635.1 Thermoanaerobacteraceae bacterium
TCAATACTTACTGCACAGAGGACTTTAGTATCGCCGACCTCTATAAAAGCTGAACCCTCAGCATATTTCAGGACATCTGTTGTTATTCTGACCGGTCTTAACTGATCATAATATCTGTTATCTATCCTTATCATATTCAACTATCCCTTCTTTGCCCGATTATTTTCTGTTTGTAACATCCCTTAAATATCCGCCTCTAATATCCCTGGTATCCAGCACGGTAATAAAGGCACGGCAGTCCTTTTCCTGAAAATATTTATAAATCTGCGGCAGGTCCTTCCTGTTCATGGTAATGTTTAAAACCTCTTTAGGGCCATCTTTACCCATTCCGTTTACCACTGTAATGCCGTATCCCATTTTACGCAAATCATCTACTATACCATCGAAACATGAAGGTATAACCTGTACCATAATTGTACCCACAGCAATCTTTTCTTCAATCATACTGCCTATGTAGTTGCCGCTGGCGAAGCCAACTGCATAGGCTATTATATTTGGTACATTGTTTATGCTTGACATTACCTTGCTAAGAGCAAGCAGGTATACAGTGGACTCCACAAGACCTATTGCAGCAGCTATTGTTCTTTTACCTCTTACCAGCATCAAGGTACGTACAGTTGCACAAGAAACATCAGTTATTCTGGCCAGGGCTATTAAAATACATCCCAAAAGAGTTTCCCACATATGATTATTCCCCCTTAACCCTTTACTTATTTTATCAGATTACACATGAATAAAAAAGAGAAGGAGAAAAATTAATTCCCCTTCAGTCTATGTAATAGAAGTAATTTTCTATTCCATCAAATATAGCCTTGGCAACCTGCCATTTGAAATCCTCGTCTTTTAATTTTTTAACATCGTCAGAATTGGTTAAAAAAGCTACCTCTACAATCACTGAAGGCATTTCAGTATATTTTAAAACCACCAGATTTGATCTTTGAATTATACCTCTGTCTGTAGTACCCACTTCTTCAATAATAGAATCGTGTATAAACTTGGCCAGCGTACGGTTATCCCTCATGTCACCGTTATATCCATTAGGAAAATATAGTACCTCAGTACCATCAACCGCAGGGTTGTCGTGGGCGTTATTATGGATACTGACAAATATTTCTGCCCCTACTTCGTTTGCTAAAGATACCCTGTCCATAAGTTCGGGATAGCTATCATCAACCCTGGTCATATAAGTATCATAACCTGCATCCTGCAACAGGTTATTCAGCTTCAAAGAAATATCAAGATTTACGTCCTTCTCCTTTAAACCATCACGGGATGAGGCTCCCGGATCTGTTCCACCATGTCCTGGATCCACAACCACCATATGTTTCTTATTGGGATCATAAGGCATTAGATAAAAGTATAATCTGTCATCAGTCTTTTCTACTTTATAGTCCATCTTATCACTTAAGTCTACTACCACCCTTACTGTATTCTGGTCAAACTGGCTCCAGCGAATAGATTTGATGTTTCCATCTTCAGCCTTGATTATATTATCTCCCTTTGGATTTTTCAATAGCGCATTTGGTATATCAAGCACTATGCGATAGGGGTCTCTTAGTTTAAAGGCATTATAGTAAGCACCATTTGTGTCTATTATAACTGCATCCTTTTCTTCGTCGTATTTTACTTTTTCAACCGTCTGTGAGCCAAAAAGAATATTGATAATCTTTTTATCATTCGACTGAACAATCTTATACTCCTGTACCGCCTCTAAGTCTATGACTATCCTGGATATATATGGATTTTCTTTAAACTGAGAAACTCTTATCTGCCTTACAAGACCTGTCCCTACAGGAATTACTCCATTGGGTAGCCCCATGATGCTATCTGGTACATCGATAACCAGCCTGTCCGGATTCTGCATAAGAAAATTATTTTGAGAAATCGTTCCATCAGCAATTATTGATACCTGGTAACCGTTATCAGAACCATAAAATTGGATGTCCTTGATAGTGCTATACAAAATCTCCGGTTTCGGTTTTTTTATCATTACTGTATATGTAGCCTGATCCCAATCCACCTGGAGCTTCAGCGCCTCCGCAACAAACCTCAATGGAACCATAGTACGATCGTTTACTATCATAGCACTGGTATCCAGCTTTATTGCATTTCTGTTTACCTTTGCCTCAGATTTGCCAACAGAGAGTTCAATCAAGTTGCCTTCATAAGAAATATATACAGTATTGGTATTATTATCCCAATCCACCAGTGCGCCAAGACTCTCTGATATTACCCTAACCGGCACCATGGTTCTGTCGTTAATTATGACAGGTGGAACATCAGAGGTTACAATATTGCCGTCTATATTTATACTGATAGGCGGCCCATTATACCACATTACTGTTTTACCGTTAATTATCAGCTTAATTCCATTTGGAGCTGCGATAGCATTTTGAAAGGGTAAAATAAATCCCGAAATTATCACAATAAGTGCCAGAAAAAAGCTAATTTTTTTGAGCATTTCATCCCCCTTTCCCGCTTTAGCCTCACTAATTATATCGTATTATTATTACAGAAAGATTACAAAGGTATTACAAAAGGGTTAATTTGAAATAACTTTGTATAATTCGTCAGATTTTGGCGGTTCTAAGGGAAACTTCAATGTGCCGCTTTTAACATATCTTCCTTTTTTTACCATTCTACCTACCACTGTTGCTTTTATACCTTCTTTTTTCAGTTCATTGATTAATGTTTTTTTATCAGGAGTTGTAACCAGTAGACATCCGCTTGATATGAGTCTTAATGGATTTATTTTTAGATAGTCGCAAATAGCCTTGGTTTCCTCTGCTACAGGTATTTTATCACCATAAACCTCTATACCCAATCCGGATGACTCTGCCATCTCCCATAGAGCGCCCAACACTCCGCCCTCTGTGGCATCATGCATCCGGTTTACTCCTATATTTGCGGCTATCTCTCCTTCTTTAAGCACGCTTATATCCTTTATCATATCTATAGCTCTCTGTATAATTTCAGGATCCAGGCATTTTTTTAATTCTTCTTCCCTTTCTCTGGCTATTATGGCGGTACCTTCAAGCCCTGCTGTCTTTGTCATTATGACATAATCCCCATTTTGGGCGGTCAACATGCTCATCACCTTGTTTTTCTTAGCTTTGCCTATAGCAGTAGTTGATAATACCGTCCTCGTAACCGCATTTGTTATTTCAGTATGACCTCCAACTATAGCAACATTCAATTCAGCTGAGGCTCTATCTGCCTGATTCATTATTTCATATAACTCAGATTCTGTCGTGCCTGGTGGGGCCATTATGGTTATCATTAGGCCAAGGGGTTCCACACCTGCAGCAATGACGTCATTGCACGCCACGTGCACCCCAAGCCATCCAATATCAGAAGATGTCCCTGTTATGGGATCCGTGGAAATAACACATACATTCTCACCAAAATCAATAACGCCACAATCCATACCAACTTTTGGGAATACTAGCACCTCATCTCTTTTCACCCTTATATTTGAAAACACTATCTCCGCTAAAAGCTCATTAGGTAATTTGCCAGGTTGCATCATTTCAATCCTCCTACTTATATGTTTGATTAAGTTCATCTACAGTGACTATCCTGTGATCTGTGACGATCGCTAACAGTTCAATATCCATGGGTTTAATATCATTCATTATGAGCACCTCAGCATCATAATTACTGTCAAGAGTATTTCGTTTTAACAGATAATCTTTAAAGCACATGGAATTTCTCCAGTATTCCTTAGCAATCTCCTTACCCTTATTATAAAGGAAGTCGCTCAATGATGCAAACCCGGGTATACGTTTTAATATAAATGGCTCATACAAATAATTGGCTGTATTTTCATTAGCAACCCAGCAATAATCTTCATTTACCTTTATTGACAAAATTGCACTGTGCGAGTGCCATATCTGATCATCTCTAAAATTAAAGCTGGCAAATAAGGCCCTCTCTCTTACTACCCATATTGGTACATTTGAAGTACGATTCCTGTCCATAAATTTATGAAAAGCAAGGTATTTATTGCTATAGCTCAGTCTCTGGCTAAACCTCAATCCATACTTTAAAATATTACTCAGGTCTGAAATACAGGCTACATGATAAAGTATGTGCGTTTCGTTATAGTCAGGAAACAACAATTAAGCCCACCTCTTATTCTATAGTGGGCTTTTAAAGATAATTTATTCAGAAAAAAGATCTATCAGGCCGTTATTTTTTAAAAGCTGTATAAATTTAACCAGCCTTTCATATGTGGGTGCTGCTGCTTCTCCAAACTCATCTTCCAGAATCTCACCTATTTCTGTGATAGTCCTTTCCCCGTCGCATAGGGTCCAGACCCTGCTGCCCAGTTTATCAAGATCAAGGGAAATGGTCCTGGGGGTATTAAACATGAACGTCAAAGCCTTCTCAATTGGGTTTTTTCTTTCTATGATCAGAGTTATACTGCCATCTTCTCTGTTTTTCCATGTGACATTTTTATTACGTCTTTTCGGTATGTATTTAAGGAAATTTTTATCCTCTTTTTTTCTCATATGTCATCACCTTTATATATTGTAAACTTTCTTCTATCTGTTTATCAACATTTTTAATATTTATCTGCACAAAATATATCCAGGAGGTTGAAGTTAATGGTAAACATCAATTGTACTGAAGATTGCACCTATCAAGAATCGGGCAAATGCACCTTAGACCACGTTGTTGCTTCAAATAAGGTAAACCCTAATAAATGCACTTATTATGTTAAAAAAACTGATAAAAAGGTTAAATCAAGAACATTGCCACAACAGTAGTCACTATGTTAACATAAAAGGGATGCCGACGGCATCCCTTTTATAAAAGCTATTGATTCTCCCAGTAAGCGAAATGGAATCTCTTGAATCCCAGAGGATCTGCTATCATACCTTTCAGGCCCGGCTTTGCAGCATATGGGTCTGTGTAGAAGTAGAGCGGTGCAATAGCCCAATCCTGACCAAGAAGCAGCTGCTGGGCATCATGCATAGCCTGCATCCTTTCTGCTTCGTTGTTTGTTTTCTTTGCTTTGTCAATCAGGGCATCATACTCAGGGTTTTTATATTGAGCATTGTTATTGCCGCTGTTGGATGTAAAGAGGTCCAGCATCGTCATAGGATCGGTATAGTCAGCCAGCCATCCATCTCTGGCTATATCATAGTCTCCTCTTCTCCTTGTTTCCTGGAATACCTGCCACTCCTGCGAAGCAAGTTCAACCTCTACACCTAAGTTCTGCTTCCACATCTCCTGGAGTGCCTGGGCTATATTCTGGTGTCCTTGGCTCTCGTTGTAAAGGTATGTGACCTTGGGGAAGCCCTTGCCGTCTGGATATCCAGCATCTGCCAGAGCTTTCTTAGCCTCTTCTATATTGGCCTTTGTAACATCGTAGAATGGACCCTGTACATCGTGGAACTGCTTTGTTGGGTCAGCATCAGGGAAGCCAGGCCCTACAAATGCATCGGCGGGAAGCTGTCCGCCCTTAGTTACGTTTTCAACTATAGCCTTTCTGTCAATTGCCAGTGAGAATGCCTTCCTCACAAGCGGATTATTAAATGGTGCCTTCTGGTTATTAAAGTCTATATAGTAGGTTCCAAGGTTAGCACCCAGAACAAACCCTGAGTTGGGGTCATTCTGCATCCTTGCAATCTCTTCTGAAGGCATAGTGTCTATTACATCTACCTCGCCATTCTCATAGCTGGCAAGTATTGTGCTCTCGTCTACTATCTCTGTGAATATGAGCTTATCCGGTTTTATAGCGTCCTTATTCCAGTAGTTCTCGTTCTTAAGCATAGTGATGTGGTCCTGGTAAGCCATTTCCGTCACCTTAAAGGCACCATTCCCTATATAGGAATCTGCCTGCTGGGCCCACTTATCACCATATTTTTCCACTATATCCTGCCTCACAGGGAACAGGGTTGGGAATGCAAATATCTGCAGCATGTATGGTGTAGGAGCCTCCAGTGTGACCTCAATTGTGTAATCATCCACTACCTTTATCCCGAGGTCATCAGCTGTAGCATTACCCTCGTTGAAGGCCTGGCCATTCTTGATGTAATAAAGCTGATAAGCATACTCAGCACCTGTAGCCGGGTCTAAAGCACGCTTCCATGCATAAGCGAAATCCTTGGCTGTCACAGGCTGACCATCTGACCACTTGGCATTGTTCCTCAGGTGGAATGTCCATACAAGTCCGTCGTCAGATACATCCCATTTCTCTGCTACACCTGGTACCGGCTGCTGATGCTCATCGAGGTTTACAAGACCCTCAAAGGTATGCAGAATGACATTGGCACCATCAACAGCACTATTTAAGGCTGGGTCAATAGTCTCTGGCTGAGCACCGAGATTGTAACGGATAACAATCTCTTTCGGCTTCTCAGTCTGCTGGGCCTGCTCTGTTTGCTGTTGAGGCTGGCTGCCACCACCGCAGCCTGCTATGGCTACTGAAATTACCATCAAGACTGCAAGAAGCACTACTAAACTTTTCTTCCTCAAGTTTACCCCCTCCAATTTGATTAATTTTTTATATACTACCCTTCCGGGTAGTAAAAATTATACTCATAATTAAATCTTTGACAGTTTTGGCTGGCATTTACATATAAAAGTCTTATGATAATTATACAGCACCTCTTTGCCTTTATCAATTATTTTTTTATGAGGTAACAGGCTACATGATGTCCGCCGCCCACATCCACAAGCTCGGGGTCTTTCTCACCGCAAATGTCCATGGCATACGGGCATCTGCCTTTAAACCTGCATCCAGGTGGTGGGTCAATTGGGCTTGGTACGTCGCCCTCCAGGATGATCCTCTGCCTGCTCTTGGCAATTTTAGGGTCTGGTATCGGAATGGCAGAAAGCAGAGCCTGAGTATAGGGGTGCAGAGGATGCTGATACAGCTCTTCACTGGGAGCTGTTTCTACCAACTGCCCCAGATACATAACCCCAACATCATCAGATATATGACGTACCATCGACAGGTCATGGGCTATAAAAAGATAGGTAAGCCCAAGCCTGTCCTGAAGGTCTTCCAGCATGTTAACTACCTGTGCCTGTATGGATACATCCAGAGCTGATATGGGCTCGTCACACACTATAAATTCAGGCTCTACGGCTAAAGACCTGGCTATGCCTATCCTCTGCCTCTGCCCACCTGAAAACTCGTGCGGATAACGGCTGGCATGGTCATCATTTAGACCTACCAGTCTCAAAAGCTCCTTTATCCTATCCTCTCTCTCCTTGCCCGATGCCAGTTTGTGAATATCAAGGGGTTCTCCAATTATATCCGCCACTGTCATCCTGGAGTCAAGAGAAGCGTACGGGTCCTGAAAGATTATCTGCATGCTTCTCCTCAAAGGAAGCATTTTATTGCTGTCATATTTTGTGATATCTTCGCCCTTATATATTATATGGCCACCAGTAGGTTCATAAAGCTTTATAATAGTCCTGCCTGTTGTGGTCTTGCCACAACCGCTCTCACCCACCAGGCCCATGGTCTTCCCACGTTTTATTTTAAATGAGACATTATCCACAGCCTTCAATACAGAGGGTTTGCCACCAAATATACCTTTGCGGCCAAAAAAGTATTTCTTTAAACCCTGCACCTCAAGGATTGTCTCAGCCATTTTCCCTGACCCCCTTCCCTGAAAAGTCCATCTCTGGAGCATCAGGATGCAAAAGCCAGCACATGGACCTGTGCCCTTCATCAATCTCATACATATCAGGCATTTTTTCTGCACAAATCCTCATTGCATACTCACAGCGTGCTACAAAAGGACAACCTGCCGGAGGTTTTAGGAGATCAGGCGGCGAACCTTCTATCGGTATAAGTCTCTCTTTTATTCCAAGAGACACTTTGGGTATTGAATTCAATAGTCCCCATGTATAAGGATGTTTTGGCCTGTAGAAAATATCATCCGTCGTCCCTTCCTCAACTATTACGCCGCCGTACATTACCATGATTCTGCTGCAGAGATCAGCCACCACACCCAGATCGTGAGTAATTAAAATGATAGCAGTATTTAACCTTTCTTTTAAATCTTTCATAAGATCCAGTATCTGTGCCTGTATAGTCACATCAAGAGCTGTTGTTGGCTCATCGGCAATAAGAAGCTTAGGTTCACATGCCAGTGCCATTGCTATCATAACTCTCTGCCTCATGCCACCTGAAAACTCATGAGGATACTGTGAAAGTCTCTTCTCAGGGCTGGGTATTCCAACCATCCTGAGCATCTCTATGGCTCTCTCTCTGGCCTGTGCATTACTCATATTGGGATTGTGTATCTTTAATATCTCCATTACCTGGTAACCTATTGTAAGAACCGGATTTAACGAGGTCATTGGGTCCTGGAATATCATACTTATATCATTGCCCCTAACCGACCTCATTTCCTTTTCACTGAGTTTCAAGAGATCAACACCATTGAATATGACCTCTCCCTCATCAATAACTCCTGACTCTGATGGCAGTAAGCGCAGAATGGAAAGATTTGTAACACTTTTCCCACTTCCCGACTCGCCCACTATACCTACAGCCTCTCCTTCATCTACATGAAAGCTGATACCCCTAACAGCTTTTACCTTCCCAGCATAGGTAGAAAATGAAGTGTGTAAATTCTTTACTTCCAGTAATTTTGCCAATTTTTTGCCCCCCTATTTCCTCATTTTTGGATCCAGTGCGTCTCTTAAACCATCGCCGAAAAAGCTGAATGCAAGCATTGTTATTGTAATTGCAAGTGCCGGGAAGAATAACTCATGGGGAGCAGTCCTCAATGCAGGGAGGGCATCGTTGCACAGAACACCCCAGCTTGCCTCAGGTGCGCTTACTCCAAGACCGATAAAACTTAAAAATGCCTCATTAAATATGGCACTTGGTATCTGCATAGTAGCCACAACTATTATTGGTCCTAAGGAGTTGGGTATTAAGTGTCTTAAAAGTATTCTTCTGCTGTCCGCGCCAAGTGCCTTAGCAGCTAATACAAATTCCTGTTCTTTCAAGCTCAAAACCTGTCCCCTTACCTGTCTTGCCATGCTCAGCCAGGATGTAGCACCCAATGCAATAATGACGCTGTTAAATCCTGGCCCGATAACAAGCATTAAAAGTATGACATAGAGAGTACTGGGTATAATATATAATATATCAACAATCCTCATCATTATATTATCTACAGTCCCGCCAACATACCCGGATATACCGCCATAGAGCACTCCAATAACCAGGGTACATGCTGCTACAATAAATCCTATGCTAAGGGATATCCTGGCGCCAAAAAACACTCTGGTCATAAGGTCTCTGCCCAGGTTATCCATTCCAAATGGATGGGCAGATGATGGGGGTTGATTTGCCATTGTAAGGGTTTGATCAGAGTATGTGTATGGCGATATTATCGGTCCAAAAATAGCAATGAGTATAATCGCTATGAGCACATACATGCCTATCATGGCCATTCTATTTTTTCTAAGCCTTCTCCAGGCATCCTGCCAGAATGTCATTGATGGCCTTACTATCTCATTTACTTGTTTTTCTTCCTTAGGCAACCTTTCAAAATAGTTCTCAGTAAGTTCCAACTGTATCCCCCCTAATCAGCAAGTTTTATTCTTGGGTCAATGAACACATAGACGATATCGACTATGAGATTCATAATAACAAGAAAAGCTCCATAGAATATTGTAACACCCATTATTGTTGTATAGTCCCTGTTGGAAACGCTATCCACAAATTGCCTGCCCAGACCGGGAATGGCAAATATCTTCTCTATAACAAAACTACCGGTAAGTACTGCGGCAATCAGCGGTCCAAGAACAGTAACTATAGGAATTAGTGAGTTTTTCAGTGCATGCTTTATTACAACAGCAGCTTCGCTCAAACCCTTTGCCCTCGCCGTCCTTATATAATCCTGGCTCATAACATCCAGCATTGAAGACCTTGTAAGTCTTGCAATAAAGGAAACGTTATAGGCCGAAAGGGCTATGGTCGGCATTATCTTGTGCTGCCAGCTAAGCCATCTGGCGGCAGGGAGAATGCCCAGTTGGGATGAAAAGACATAAATTAAAAGTGTAGCCAACACAAAACCGGGTACTGCAACACCAAGTGTGGCAAAGACCATAACCACATTGTCCTGCCAATGGTACTGCCTTAAAGCCGAGATGATACCAGCAGGTATGCCTATTAATAGCATAACAAGGATTGCATAAGAACCAAGTTCAGCAGAAATAGGAAAACCATCCCCAATAAGGTCATTTACTGTCCTGCCCGGGTATTTATATGAAGGTCCTAAATCCCCCTTAAGCAACCCTGCCCAATAGTCAAAATATTGCTGATATAAAGGTTTATTTAATCCATATTTTGCCTCAATATTGGCTTTTATCTGCGGGGGCAGATTCTTTTCAGAGGCAAATGGCCCACCCGGAATAGCATGCATAAGGATGAATGTGACCGTTATTACGACTATCATGGTCAGTATCATAGCTATAACACGCTGTAAGATATATTTTGTCATTAAATTTCCCCTCTCCTTTCCAATTACCCTCCCGTTGTCCTATATTTTTATTGGACTATATAATATATTAAACATTTATTTTAAAAATCCTTCTTAAAATTTATCAACCTCCTAAAAAATTTTACTTAATCTAATATTAATTAGATTTATTTCATAAAAATACACTGATAATAATATTAATTTTTACTAAGATGATGTATGATATCTGATATGTTAATAATTATACTTCATGCTCATATTGATTTCAATTACTTTTAACACATCAATTTTTACTTAACTTACTTAATTCTTCCTTCATAATTTCGTTTATCATCTGCGGGTTTGCCTTGCCTTTGGTCTCTTTCATCACCTGGCCTATCAAAAAGCCCATTGCCTTCTCTTTGCCGCCAAGAAAATCCTCCACAGATTTCGGATTATTTTCTATAACCTTCAAGACGGTACTGCGTAGTGAACCTTCATCACTGATCTGGGCCAGGCCTTCTTCCTCCACTATATCATTGGGATTTTTACCTGTTTTTAACATAGTATCAAAAACCTTTTTGCCTATGCTTATACTGATTGTACCCGCATCAACCATCTTCTGAAGCATGACAAGCTGTTCCGGTGATATGGGAAGGCTTGACGCTTCTATTTCAGCTTCTTTCATACCCCTTAGAATTTCACCCATGACCCAGTTGCTTATGGTCTTTGGATTATCATATAACTCCACACACTTCTCAAAGAAATCAGATAGAGCCTTATCTGCTGTTATAACCCCGGCATCATAAGCCGGAAGGCCCAGGTCTTTTATAAACCTTTCCTTTTTTTGATGGGGCAGCTCAGGTATATTGCTTCTTATCTCCTCTATCCATTCATCACCTACTACTATAGGAACAATATCAGGTTCTGGAAAATACCTGTAGTCATGGGCCTCCTCTTTAGAACGCATGGAAATGGTTATGCCTTTATTTTCGTCCCAGCGCCTTGTCTCCTGTGTTATCTCTTCGCCGTTTTTAATTGCTTCTGCCTGTCTTTTAAACTCATACTCCAGTGCCTTATATACTGCCCTGAAAGAATTCAGATTTTTAAGCTCCACCTTTGTCCCAAAGGTATCGCTGCCCACAGGTCTTACTGATATGTTCGTATCAACACGCAAAGAACCCTCCTGCATCTTGCAGTCTGATACCTCCGTATACTCCAGTATGCTCTTGAGTTTTGTAAGATACAGCCTGGCCTCTTCCGGTGTCCTCATATCCGGGTATGATACGATTTCAATAAGAGGCACGCCTGTCCTGTTATAGTCTACAAGGGAACTGCCTCCATTTTCTTCATGGATGAGTTTCCCAGCGTCCTCCTCCAGATGCACCCTTATTATCCCTATCTTCTTTATGCCATCCTCTGTCTCTATCTCCACATATCCATCCCTGCATAATGGAAGGTCATACTGTGAAATCTGGTATGCCTTGGGCAGGTCTGGATAAAAATAATTCTTTCTGTCCATCTTACTGAATCTTGCTATATTGCAGTTTAATGCAAGTCCTGCCCTTATAGCATATTCCACAGCCTTTTTATTTAGAACAGGCAGTGTCCCTGGCAGCCCAAGACATACAGGGCAGCAGTGGGTATTAGGCTCTCCGCCAAATTCCGTGGTACAGCTACAAAATATCTTAGACTCCGTCAGGAGCTCTGCATGGACCTCTAATCCTATTACCGCTTCAAACTCCATTTATTTCACCTCCGGTTTTAGTTTTCCTGTATTTTCCTGAACTGCATAGGCAATCTTAAGGAGAGTTTTTTCATCGAATGGCTTTCCTATTACCTGCAGTCCAACAGGCAATCCGCCGGCCAGGCCGCATGGCACGGATATAGCAGGCAACCCCGCAATATTTACAGGTACGGTCAATATATCTGCCAGATACATCTCCAGCGGATTAGACTTCTCGCCAAATTTAAAGGCGACAGTAGGTGACGTCGGCGATATAAGCACATCATATTTTTCAAAGGCCCTGTCGAAGTCATTCTTTATCAATGTCCTTACTTTAAGTGCCTTTTTATAATACGCATCGTAATATCCCGAACTCAATACATAGGTACCCAGCATTATCCTCCGCTTGACCTCTTTCCCGAAACCCTCACTCCTAGACCGTGCATAGAGGTCTATTAAATCATCAAACTTATCAGCCCTGTGTCCATATCTGATGCCGTCATATCTCGCCAGGTTTGAGCTGGCCTCTGCCGACGAAATAATATAATACGCTGCCAAAGCATATTCACTGTACGGAAGGCTTGTCTCCTCCACAAAGGCACCAAGGCCCTCTAACCTTTTAACCATAGCAAGGACCGACTCTCTCACATCACTGCTAACACCCTCACCATAATACTCCTTTGGTAGACCTATCTTAAATCCCTTAATACCATCCTTTATCCCATCCAGAAAGTAATTTTCTCTCCCGGGGACTGATGTGGAGTCCATCTTATCATATCCGGCAATGACATTCAAAAGCATTGCAGCATCCTCCACATCCCTTGCAAATGGCCCTATCTGATCCAATGAAGAAGCAAAAGCCACAAGCCCGTATCTGGAGACACGTCCATATGTAGGTTTTAACCCCACAACCCCACAAAATGAGGCAGGTTGCCTTATAGAACCACCGGTATCCGAACCTAATGCAACAGGGACTTCTGATGCAGCCACCGCTGCCGCAGAACCTCCGCTGGAGCCACCCGGTACCCTATCAAAATCCCATGGATTTACTGTCTTTTTAAGAGCAGAATTTTCTGTGGATGAACCCATGGCAAACTCATCCATGTTTGTCTTCCCCACAATTATAGCTCCGGCTTCCTTTAGCTTTTTTACAACTGTAGCATCATAGGGTGGGACAAAATTCTCCAGCATCTTTGATGCACATGTGGTTTTAGTACCCTCTGTGCATATATTATCCTTTATTGCCACAGGAATACCCAGAAATGGGGCACTTTTGCCATCTCTCCTCAACCTATCAGCTTCTTCAGCAGCCTTAAGTGCACCCTCTTTATCCACATATAGAAATGCCCCGATATCCCCATCTCTCTTATCTATATTCTCTATTATACTTTCTGTAACCTCCACAGAATTCGTCTCACCCTTCTCAAGAATGGAAATGAGTTCATAAACGCTGTATTCGTATAATTCCATCATAAACCTCCTTAATCAAAGACTTTTGGCACTTCAAAAAAGCCATCTTTTTTATAATCCGTGTTGGATAATACCCTGTCCCTATCCATCGATTGCCTTACCATATCCTCTCTAAAGGCATTTTTAAGCGGCAGGACATGGGCTGTCTGCTCTACATCTTCAGTATCTAACTCCTGAAGTTTTGTCACATACCCCACTATCTGAGAAAGGTCTTCACGCAGGTCTTCCATGGCCTTATCGTCAAGATAAAGCCTGGCCAGCTTTGCAACATAATCCACCGTCTGTCTATCGATTTCCATTTACAACCCTCCAATCATTATTGATTCCACTGTACAAAGTCTATATTAACATGCCAACAGCATACATGTGTCTGATCGTTCGTCCTGATACTCTAATATTTGCCACTGCATTTCGCAGGGTACGCCTCCATTCGGCGTCCATGCCCGGATACTCCTGTTCCATTTGCTGCAAATTTAAGAGTATCATGGACTCTCTAAGGCCACATTTGATGCTGTATGTCATGCTCAAATGTGGTTATTACCCTTCAATCATTACTAAATAGCAATCATCTTTTTAAAATTATCTTCGCTAATTATAGTCACATTGAGCTCTCTTGCTCTGTCCAGTTTAGACCCAGGGTCTTCTCCACATATCAGATAATCAGTCTTTCTGCTCACGCTGCCTGTCACCTTGCCACCAAGTTGTTCAATAAGATTTGTTGCCTCTTCCCTGGTAAATTCTTTCAGAGTACCTGTTATCACAAAAGTCTTGCCAGCCAGTAAAGTTTCATGAACCTCTTCTATCTTTCTCGTATTGACACCTGCCTCAATAAGCCTGTTAATGATAGCAATGTTCTGTTCCTCAGAGAAAAAATCAACTATGCTCTCAGCTATCTTTGGTCCTATCTCAGGTATTGAAGTAAGTTCTTCAGTACCCGCCTTCATAAGGTTCTTGATGTCCTTATACATCCCAGCAAGAATCTTTGCTGCTTTACTGCCCACCAATCTTATGCCGAGGCCATTTATAAGTCTATCAAGATCCCGCCCCTTGCTCTCCTCTATGGCATTTATCAGGTTCTCAGCAGATTTTTTGCCCATGCGGTCAAGAGTGAGAATATCCTCATACCCTATATAATAAATGTCTGCAATGTTTTTTACAAGTCCTTTATCAACCAACTGAGAAATTACAGCAGGCCCCATGCCTTCTATGTCCATGGCCTCTTTTGATGCAAAATGTTCCAGCTGTCTTTTTATCTGGGCAGGACAGTTAAGCCCAGTGCAGCGTGTGACAGCTTCACCAGGAAGCCTGACAGCTTTTGCACCACACTCCGGACATGTATCAGGCATAATAAATTCTTTTTCCTGGCCAGTCCGCTCATCTTTGATAGACTCGACCACCTCAGGTATTATCTCCCCTGCCTTTTGAATATAGACCATGTCACCAATTTTTATGTCTTTTCCTTTTATGTAGTCTTCATTATGGAGTGTAGCTCTGCCGATAGTGGAACCAGCCAGTTTTACCGGTTCTAATATTGCTGTCGGCGTAAGTGCACCAGTCCTGCCCACCTGTATTATTATATCCTTTATACGGGTCTTAGCCTTCTCAGCAGGGTATTTATAGGCAATTGCCCAGCGGTATGCTTTTGCAGTTGCACCCAGAATCTCTCTTTGGGCCAGGCCGTTCACCTTCACCACCAGGCCATCCATGGCAAAGTCCAGTTCATTCCTCTTAGATTCCCAAATGCGCACCTGATCTATAACCCCATCAATACTATTGCACTTCACATAATAAGGTATCACTTTAAAACCCATATCTTTTAAAAACTCCAGAGTCTCTATATGCGTCTCAAATTTCCTGCCTTCCATCCTCTGAAGATTAAATACAAAAATATCTAAATTTCTCGAGGCTGTAATCTTCGGGTCAAGCTGTCTTAAAGAACCCGCAGCAGCATTCCTCGGATTCGCAAATAGAGGTTCGCCACTCTGCTCCCGCATCTCGTTTAGCTTTAAAAAACTTTTCTTAGGCATATATACCTCTCCACGAACCTCTAACGAGGCAGGTCCTTTTAGCCTGAGTGGAATGGACCTGATTGTCTTCAGGTTTGCTGTGACATCCTCGCCAACAAATCCGTTGCCTCTCGTCGCACCCTGTATAAATATACCGTTTTCGTACTTCAAGGCACAGGAAAGGCCATCTATCTTCAACTCCACCACATACTCCACATCCCCAACCTCTTTCCTGACCCTCCTGTCGAAATCCTTAAGCTCCCCTTCATCAAATACATCGTCAAGGCTCAGGAGCGGAACAGGATGAAAGTATTCGGGAAAACCTGCCAGCACTTCGCCCCCAACCCTCTGCGTAGGAGAATCCGGTGTTATAAGTTCGGGGTATTGAGACTCTAAATCAATCAATTCCCTCATCAACCTGTCATATTCCTCATCGGATATCTCTGGAGCATCGAGCACATAATACAGGTAGTTATGGTGGTTTATTGCATCCCTGAGTTCGTCTATTCTCAAAGCTGCCTGTTCTCTATTCATTCTAACCCTCCTCAATCTTTAAAGGAGCTATATTTGCAGATACTTTTTTAAATCCCACACTCTGAAATACTATTGCCAGTTCCTTGTCACTGCCCATGTCCTTTACCTGCACAATTATTCCTGGTCCCCACATCTTATGAGTTACCTTCATGCCAACTGAATAAGCACTGTTGAATGATGGTGAACTATCTCTCTCATGGGTTGTAAATGTGTTCGTCCTGACTGTCTCTTTTGATGGAACTGCAATATTAATCTCTTTTATAAACCTTGATGGCGAACTTACCACTGTCCTGCCATACAGGTTTCTTGTCTTTGAATATGTTATAACCAGCCTCTCCCTGGCCCTGGTAATGCCTACATAGCATAGCCTCCTTTCCTCTTCCATATCTTCAGGGGCATCAAGTGCCCTGGATATAGGAAAAAGACCTTCTTCCATTCCTACCAGGAAAACAACAGGAAACTCCAAACCTTTGGCCGAATGTACGGTCATCATGACGATGCCCTCGCCTTCTTCCAGTGAATCAATATCAGACATGAGAGCAATGTTTGTCAGAAAATCTTCCAGTATAAGATCGGGGTTATCCTTTTCAAATTCTCTCGCAGCATTTATAAACTCATTCAGGTTTTCAATCCTTGCCTCAGACTCAGGGGTATTTTCATTTTTCAATATATCCAGATACCCCGTCTTTTTTAACACCAGTTCTATTAATGCAGATATGGACATGTCATCTTTAAAACTTCTGAGTTCATCTATCATATTTATAAAAGAAAAAATATTTTTAGCCTGCCTGGAAGAAAGTCCAGCATAATCCGCTGCCTTTGCAGCTTCATAAAGACTGATGCCGTTCATTCTGGCATATCCGGTAAGCTGCTCTATGGTTTTTTCACCTATCCCCCTTGCCGGTTCATTGACAATCCTTAAAAGGCTGATTTCATCTGAAGTATCCTGGATAACCCTCAAATAGGCTAATATATCTTTTATCTCTTTTCTTTCATAAAACCTTTGCCCCCCTACTACCCTGTATGATATCTGATCCTGTGCCAGTTCCTCTTCAAATACCCTCGACTGGGCATTGGTCCTATAAAGTATCGCCATATCTGATGTAGAAAAACCCCTGTTCATCAAATCAACTATCCTGGAGACCACATACCTGGCCTCCATACGCTCATCCTCTGCCTCAAAAAGAACTATGTCCGCACCGCCTTCCATGTCTGTCCAGAGTTTTTTGCCTTTTCTCCCTTTGTTATGTGTTATGAGGTTGTTAGCTGCATTTAATATATTCTGAGTGGATCTATAATTCTGCTCCAGTTTGATAACCTTAGCTTCAGGGAAGTCTCTTTCAAAATCCAATATATTCCTTATGTCTGCTCCCCTAAAACCATATATGCTCTGATCATCATCGCCAACCACACAAATATTCCCATGTTTTTTAGATAAAGTCTTTATAAGTTCATACTGAGCGCGGTTGGTGTCCTGATATTCGTCAACCAGTATATACCTGAATTGATTCTGATACTGTAAAAGAAAATCCTCATTATTCTTGAAAAGCTCTACTGTCTTCATTATCAGGTCATCAAAGTCCATGGCATTTAATTCCTTTAGTCGCCTTTGATACTCTTTATATATCCTGGCCACATTTTTCCCGCGAAAGTCCGAAGACATTTCCTTTTCAAAGACACCAGGTGCAACAAGCCTGTCCTTTGCTCTGGATATGGTATGAAGTATCCCTTTTGGTTCATAAAACTTCGGATCAAGGTTCAAATCCCTCATACAGGATTTAATCAACGCAAGAGAGTCGGATGTATCGTAGACAACAAAGCCGCTCTTATATCCAAGTCTTTCCGTACCATCACGCAGTATCCTAACACAGGCTGCATGGAATGTGGAAATCCACATGTTTCTTACAGAAATATTAAGCTGCTTTTCTACCCTTTCCCTCATTTCACTGGCTGCTTTGTTGGTAAACGTTATGGCTAAGATATTGTATGGGGATACATTTTTCTCCTTTATGAGATATGCTATCCTGTAAGTCAAAACCCTGGTCTTGCCGCTTCCAGCCCCTGCTATAACGAGAAGCGGTCCCTCTGTGGTTGTTACTGCCTCTCTTTGAGGCCCGTTCAATCCTTCCAAAATATTCATTCTCCCTCACCTCAATAAAAAACCTGAGGTTACCCCCAGGTCAGCTTTTCTGATTGTGCTCTAACCTGTCTAATATAATATTATAACCATCGGAGCCATAATTCAAATACCTGTTTACCCTACTTATGGTGGCCGTACTTGCTCCAGTCTTATCAGCTATCTCTACGTATGTTTTTTTCTGCCTCAGCATTTTTGCTACCTGCAGCCTCTGTGCCATTTCTTTAATCTCATTCACGGTACATAAATCCTCAAAAAACCTGTAACATTCCTCTACATCTTTAAGCTCTAATATGGCCTCAAACAGTTCATCCACCAGCTCACTTTTGAGCTTTGACTCATACATAATTTCCCCTCCTCAGTTTTATTATACAGAAAATTCATTAAAACTTCAATGGGTTAAAGTAAAATATTTAAAAAAATTAGGGGGAAATCCCCTCCATCAGGCTTCTTCAACTTCACCGACATTTTTATTTTTTTCAGGAAGTTTTTCGATTGTAAATCCTGTTATTAATTCTAATTTAAAGGACCAATTTCATCCTCCACCTTTTTAATGAGTTCTCCATTCTTTATTAGTTCTGCACAATCATTTATGTGTCTGTACATCAGCTCATCCTTTTCAATAAATGGAACCCTTGAACGAATAAGGCTGTATGCTGCCGCTGTACCTTTCCCTGGAAAACCGGCATCCCTCAAATCAATCGCCTGGGCAGAGGTCATAAGCTCAATAGCAACCACATTGATTGAATTGTCCAGTATTTCTCTTACTTTTCTGGCTGCTATTGTCCCCATACTGACATGGTCCTCCTGATTGGCAGAGGACGGTATTGAATCCACACTGGCAGGGTGAGATAAAACCTTGTTCTCTGAAACAAGAGAAGCTGCCACATACTGGGGTATCATAAAACCAGAGTTAAGACCACCCTCTCTTATCAAAAAACCTGGCAGCCCATTGTTAAGGTTGGAATCAATGAGTTTTGCAATACGCCTCTCCGAAATGTCTGCCAGCTCTGATAAAGCTACCCCGAGAAAGTCCATGGCTAATGCTATCGGCTGCCCGTGAAAATTACCACCGGATATGACGATATCATCGTCGGGAAAAATAAGCGGGTTATCGGTCACTGAATTCATTTCTATCTCTACTATACCCTTTATATAATTTATGGCATCTCTGGATGCACCATGGACCTGTGGCATGCACCTTATGCTGTATGCATCCTGTACCCTTAGCTCACCCTGCCCTGTGACGAGGCTGCTTCCTTCTACGAGAAGGCGGATATTTTTAGCTGTCGCTATTTGGCCGACATGTGGCCTCAGCATATGCACCCTCTCGTCAAATGCATCCCGTATTCCTCTTAAAGCTTCCATTGATAGAGCTCCAGCAATATCGGCAGCCTTTATAAGGTTTATTGCATCATGAATGGCAAGCGCACCTATGGCTGTCATCACCGGTGTTCCGTTTATGAGGGCCAGGCCCTCTTTGGAGTCAAGCCTTACCGGCCTTATACCGGCCAGATTCATAGCCTCTCCGCCAGGTATACGCTTTCCTCGATAATATGCCTCACCTTCGCCTATGAGCACCAGGGCCATATGCGCCAATGGTGCAAGGTCTCCACTGGCACCCAATGAACCCTTTGAAGGTATAACAGGTATGATATCCTTATTGAGCATTTCAACTAAAGTATTCAATGTCTCCAACCTGATGCCTGAGTATCCCTTTGCAAGAGCGTTTGCCCTGAGAAGCATCACAGCCCTTGCAACATCTATAGGGAGTGGTTCATCCACACCGCATGAATGACTCCTTATGAGGTTATACTGAAGTTCAGCTGTCTCGTCCTTAGATATTGTAACGTCTGCAAACTTGCCAAACCCTGTTGTTATACCATACTCCACTCTATTTTCACTGACATATCTGTCCACCAGTTCCCTGGCTTTAGCTACTCGAATGCAAGCCTCTTCTGTTATCTTTACGTTAATACCACCCTTAGCAACATTATAAACATCGTTAATAGTAAGACTGTTGCCATCAATATATAATTCAGCCATTTAATTACCTCCCCAGGTTTTACTATTTAATATATTCGATATGAAAAAGATAAATCCTTCTTTTACACGAAAATTTTATATTATTTTGTCCAAATAAAAGCCTATTTATCAACATATCCAGATAACGCATCACCATGCTAAAGCGTTATTATGAAATAAATATATCAAATTTATGCAATTGTATATGTAATTCCACATATATTTTAGTCACCATAAAAAATTCATGTTGACTTCCTGCATAAATTTCAATATACTTTAAACATAAATTGAAAATGTCAAGCGCTCTTATCAAGAGAGGTGGAGGGACTGGCCCGATGAAACCCGGCAACCGGCATGTATATGCAATGGTGCCAACTCCTGCAGCGTAATGCTGAGAGATGAGAGAGGCTTTTTTAAGACCTCTTTCATCGTATGAAAGAGGTCTTTTTATTGGAGGTGTATCTATTGATTCAAATTAAAAATCTAACCAAAATATATCAGACAAAAAAAGAGAGTATCACAGCATTAAGGGGAGTCAACCTTGAAATCAATGACGGCGAGATATTTGGCATAATGGGATTATCAGGGGCCGGCAAGTCCTCGCTCATACGTTGCATAAATCGTCTTGAGGAGCCGACGGAGGGCAGTATAGAAATAAATGGGCATGATATTATGTCCTTAAATCATGACGAGCTGCGAGAGATGAGAAAAAAAATAGGAATGATATTTCAGCATTTTAACCTATTATCCAGTAAAACCGTATATGAAAACATTGCTTTCCCCCTGAATATCAGTGGTGTGCCGGCGAATGAGATCGACAAAAGGATTAATGAACTTCTGGGTATGGTCGGCCTGGCCGATAAAAAAGATTCCTATCCCTCCCAGCTCTCAGGCGGACAAAAGCAGAGGGTTGGCATAGCAAGAGCACTGGCCAATAGACCCACCCTGCTTCTATCAGACGAGGCGACCTCTGCCCTTGACCCACAGACCACCGCACAGATTTTATCCCTATTAAAAGAGATAAACAGAAGGCTAAATCTCACCATAATAATCATCACGCACCAGATGGATGTGATAAGAGAAATATGTGACAGGGTAGCAGTTTTAAACTCTGGAGAACTTGTAGAGGTAGGGAATGTCGTCGATATTTTCTCACAGCCATCCTCCCAGATAACTAAAAAATTCGTGGGCATAGAGGATGGTATACCCGAGGATATAATTGATTACGAAAACGGCAGGGTTATAAGGATACTGTTTATAGGCAGGAGTGCAAGAGAACCGGTAATCTCCCGCCTTGTTAAAACCTTTGATGTGGATGCCAATATACTCTCAGGAAATATACAGCACATCCATAGTGAGACCATCGGAAACCTCATCATAGGTTTAGAAGGTAAGCCAGATAAAATTGAAGATGCCATAGGATGGCTAAAAAATCAAGGATTAAAGATAGAGGTGTTGAAATGAACCAGGAACTCATACGTATTTTAAACTTGCTGATACCTTCCTTGTGGCAGACAATATATATGGTTCTGTTATCCACCGTATTTTCCCTAATATTGGGTCTGCCGCTTGGGGTATTGCTGGTGATTACTGAAAAAGGAGGAATATGGGAGAAACCAGCATTTAACAATATCCTTGGCGCAGTGATAAACATACTGCGATCTTTCCCTTTCCTCATATTGATGATAGTGATTTTCCCATTATCCAGGCTGGTGGTTGGAACTACAATAGGTACAACGGCCACCATAGTACCCCTCTCCATAGCGGCAACCCCTTTTGTGGCCAGGGTAATAGAAAGTTCACTTAAAGAGGTGGACTGGGGGGTAATAGAGGCATCGCTGTCCATGGGTGCAACTCCTTTTCAGATTATAACAAGGGTACTGATTCCAGAATCACTACCATCTCTGATACTGGGAATCACCCTTACTATAATAAATATCATAGGGTACTCGGCTATGGCCGGTGCCATAGGAGGAGGTGGTTTGGGCGACTTAGCTATAAGATACGGCTATCAAAGGTACGATACTCCGGTGCTTATAGCCACGGTCATTGTACTGATACTAATTGTTCAGATAGTACAGATTACAGGGAGTTATCTTGCTAAAAAAGTTGATAGGAGGTAAATATATGAAGAGAATTGTATTACTTGGTCTTGTGTTTATACTGGTGATTGGCCTTGTTAGCGGCTGCGGCAGTTCGAATACCCAGCCGGCAGGTCAGCCACAAAATCAACCCGCTCAGGGACAGGAAGAGATAACATTAAAAGTTGGGGCAACCCCTGTACCTCATGCAGAAATACTGGAGTTTGTAAAGCCCATGCTAAAGGAAAAGGGAATAAACCTTGAAATTGTAGAGTTTACAGATTATGTTCAGCCCAACAAGGCATTGGATGAAGGATCAATTGATGCCAACTTCTTCCAGCACGTGCCCTATATGGATGAATTTGCAAAGAACAACAACATGGAGCTTGTAGCCCTTGTCAAGGTGCACGTTGAACCCATGGGTGTTTACTCAAAGAAGATTAAATCTCTTGATGAATTAAAAGATGGTGCCACTATATCCATACCCAATGACCCCACCAATGAAGGCAGAGCATTGCTCCTGCTTCAGAAAAATGGTCTGATAAAGCTGAAGGACTCGGCTTCGCTCACCGCTACACCTGTGGATATTGCAGAAAACCCCAAAAATCTTAAGTTCAGTGAGCTTGATGCTGCACAGCTGCCCAGGACACTGCAGGACGTTGACGCATCGGTTATAAACACCAACTTTGCTCTGGAAGCAGGATTAAATCCGCTAAAAGACGCCATTGCCATTGAGGATAAGGACTCTCCCTATGCCAACGTCCTTACTGTAAGGCCGGATAATAAGGATGACCAGGCTATAAAGACGCTTGGTGAGGTATTAAACTCACCAGAGGTCAAGAAATTCATAGAGGATAAATATCAGGGTGCCATAGTTCCAGCATTTTAATGATATAAGGATTGTAATGCAATGGGTGTCCATTGCATTACAATCCTAAATTTATTTCACTGAAATGACTTAATAGTATAGCATATAACATCCAAAGGCAGCCTGAAAGAGAGTCTATGATACTCTTGATGAGTGTCTAATGAAGCCGGCTCAGCAGGCGTC
>JASEJQ010000035.1 GCA_030016635.1 Thermoanaerobacteraceae bacterium
GAACCAAGCCACGAATTATTAGAGTATCAAGACGAACGATCAGGTGCATAGATGTCGCTATCATTCGTGGAATACTGCTTTGTACAGTGGAATCATCAATATATAATTATAATAAGAAAGGGAAATAGATATGGTATCAGAGAGACAGAAACATATAAGGAATTTTTGCATAATAGCCCATATTGACCATGGTAAATCTACACTGGCCGACAGGCTGATAGAAAAGACTGGTGTGCTTACTGAAAGAGAGATGCAGGACCAGGTTCTGGACAACATGGACCTCGAACGGGAGAGAGGTATAACCATAAAGCTGCAGCCTGTCAGGCTGGTATATAAATCCAATGGTGGTCAGGAATATATACTAAATCTCATAGATACCCCTGGCCATGTGGACTTTACCTATGAGGTCTCACGCAGCCTTTCTGCCTGCGAAGGAGCTCTTCTGGTGATAGACGCTACACAGGGGATAGAGGCACAGACACTGGCCAACACATACCTGGCAATGGAACATGACCTGACTCTTATACCTGTAATAAACAAGATAGACCTTCCCAGTGCACAACCGGATATGGTCAAAGAAGAGATTGAAAATGTACTAGGGATAGACTCTGCAGAAGCCATCCTGGCGTCTGCTAAAGAAGGCATAGGTATTGACGAGATTCTCGAGGCCGTAGTTGAGAGAATACCTTATCCAGAAGGTGATGAGGGATTACCATTGAGGGCCCTCATATTCGACTCTTATTATGACAACTATAAAGGCGCGATTGCCTTTGTCAGGGTAAAAGAGGGTATTGTAAGGCCTGGTTCTAAAATCAGAATGATGTCTACCGGAAAGGCATTTGAGGTTACTGAGGTAGGTACTTTCAGGCCCAAACTTGTACCCTGCGATGAACTTAAAGCGGGAGATGTAGGATATATAGCAGCCAGTATTAAAAATGTTTCTGATACTCGTGTAGGTGATACTATTACCGATGATGAAAATCCTGCTTTAGAACCGCTTCCGGGCTTTAAGCGCATACCACCCATGGTGTTTTCAAGCATATATCCCTCTGACAGCAGCAAATACGAAGATTTAAAGGCAGCATTGGAAAAACTTCAGTTGAATGATGCATCTTTGGTGTTTGAACCGGATAATTCTATTGCCCTGGGTTTTGGGTTTAGATGTGGTTTTCTCGGGCTATTGCATATGGAGATAGTTCAGGAGCGCCTGGAAAGGGAGTATGACCTTGACCTTATTACAACAGCCCCCAGCGTCGTCTATCGTATAACCAGAACCAATGGAGAGGTATTATATCTGGATAACCCTGCGAACTTTCCGAACCCCACAGAGATTGAAATGATGGAGGAGCCCATAGCCGATGCTACTATAATGCTTCCTAAAGAATATGTTGGGCCCATTATGGATTTATGCCAGGAACGCAGAGGAATCTACAAAGGTATGCAGTACCTTGATGAAAAAAGGGTAATACTGGAATATGAGCTGCCGCTCAATGAAATAATATATGATTTTTTTGATGCGTTGAAATCACGTTCGAGAGGTTATGCCTCACTAGATTATGAACTTAAAGGTTATAAGGAATCGGCTCTGGTAAAGCTGGATATACTCGTAAACGGTGAGGTAGTAGATGCTCTTCCGCTCATAGTTCATAGGGACAAGGCCTATGAAAGAGCAAGGAAAATTGCTATTAAGCTAAAAGAGTCAATACCAAGGCAACTTTTTGAAATACCCATACAGGCCGCAATTGGGTCAAAGATAATAGCAAGAGAGACGGTAAAAGCATTAAGAAAAGATGTGCTCGCCAAGTGCTATGGTGGCGATGTTTCCAGAAAAAAGAAGCTTCTTGAAAAACAAAAGGAAGGGAAAAAGCGCATGAGAAAAGTAGGAGAGGTAGACATACCGCAAGAAGCATTTATGTCTGTTTTGAAGCTTGGTGATGAATAATGGGGCCTGGCCTTTATGTCCACATCCCCTTTTGCAAGAGGAAATGCCTTTACTGCGACTTCAATTCATATCCTTCAAAAGAATATTTAATCGATAATTACATTGATGCAGTTTTGAAAGAGGCAGTTTATTATAATGGAGAAGTGAGAAACATCACCACTGTATTTATTGGGGGAGGTACTCCTACCGTGCTGTCCCCTGGCCAACTCTCAAGGCTAATCAACGGTATTGTGTATACATTTGAAATCAGAGATAATGTTGAAATTACAATTGAGGCAAACCCTGGGACTTTGGATAAAGAAAAACTCAGTGTTTTAAGGCAAGCAGGAGTAAACCGCTTGAGCCTGGGAGTACAGTCGATGGATGACAGGCTGCTCAAAAAATTAGGAAGGATACACAGTGTTCAGGACTTTGTCGAGAATTTTGAAGAGGCCAGATATCTTGGTTTTGATAATATAAATGTAGACCTGATGTTTGGACTTCCTGGCCAGGCCATGGAGGATTGGACAGATACAATTAATAAAATATTGACCTTAAATCCTGAACACATATCCTGTTATGGCCTTATGATTGAAGAGGATACACCGTATTATAAATTATATAAAAAAGGGGAATTATTGCTTCCTGATGATGATACAGAGAGGGAAATGTACTGGAAAGCCGTAAAGATGTTGGAATCTCACGGTTACATCCATTACGAAATTTCTAATTTTGCAAAAAGAGATTATGAATGCAGGCACAATTTAAAGTATTGGAAAGACAAACAATATATTGGATTGGGTGCAGGCGCACATTCCTATTATAAAGGCTATAGATATGCCAATGAGTTGTTTCCTGAAAAGTATATAGAGGCAATTGATAGTGGGAATAGAGCGTTTGTGCAAAAAGAATATATAGATAAGAAAAGTGAAATGGAAGAGTATGTATTCATGGGTCTACGACTTATGGAAGGAATTAAAATAGAGGATTTTGAAAATAGATTCGGCGTTTCTCCATATAATATTTATGGGGAATCTATTGATAAGCTCATAAAGCTTGGTTTAATAGAATTGCAAGAAGATATGATATATTTAACTGAAAGAGGTATAGACTTATCAAATCAGGTTTTTATGGAGTTTATGGATTAAACAAGGCACTTTATATAGTCAAATTGGTATTGACAATTTAAGGATATAGTGATAATCTTATAGTCGTAAATTAGCACTCGGTTGTCAAGAGTGCTAACAGAGGTGAGGTAAATGATTCTTACAGGCAGGAAAAGAAAGATATTAGAGGCTATAATAGGAGACTATATCACAACTGCTGAGCCTGTTGGGTCAAGGACTCTGGCTAAAAATTACAATCTCGGGATAAGCCCGGCTACGATCAGGAACGAGATGGCTGATCTGGAGGAAATGGGTTATCTCGAACAGCCCCATACCTCTGCAGGGAGGATACCATCCGACAAAGGTTATAGGGTCTACGTAGATGAAATACTTATGAACAGGCATGCGGTGCGCAGCGGAGGAGAGTTTTTCTATCTCAAAGGCCTTAATAGCGGAGGGATAGAGAAACTGCTTAAAGAGGCACTAAAAATCATTTCCGACCTTACTGAATACACTTCTATTGCTCTTACGCCGCATGCGGCGGAAAGCACTATAAAGCAACTGGAGCTTTTACAATTTAATGAGAATTCTGTGGTGGTAGTGCTTGTAACAGATTCTGGTACAATCAAAAATACCATTATAAAACTTAACAGTGTAATAAGTTCTAAGGAAATTGACATTTTGAACCTTCATCTTAACCGTATGCTTAAGGGTCACAGTGTAGAAGAGATAAATGAAAATATAATAAAAGAGCTGAAAGACTCTATAAATCTGCCTGTAGATATAAAATGGCTTGTATGTGTAATAAAGAATTTACTTGTTTCAGAAACTGGAACAGAGGTTTTAGTTGAAGGAACCACAAACTTTTTCAAATTTCCAGAATACAGAGATATTGACAGGGTTAAGACCATTCTTTCATTTATCGAAGATACGAGGATGATTTTAAACCTACTAATGCCATTTACAAATAATGATATTAGCATAACCATTGGGAGCGAAAACACCTTTGAAGAGGTCAAAGACTGCAGCATAATTACGGTTACTTACAACATAAAGGGGAAAAATGCTGGTACGATAAGTATAATTGGCCCTAAGAGGATGAACTATGAGAGGGTTATAACCATTATGGATGATGTGGGTGCCAGGTTAAACCGCATACTAACAGATTATTTATATGGCAAGTGAGGTGATAGGGAGTGGGAGACGAAAACTTAGAAGAAAAAATAAGTGAAAACCCAAATGACGACCAAACTCAAGGAGAGGAAGTGAGACGTCTCATAGAAGAGATTGATAGCTTAAAAGAAGAGAATTCAGGTTTAAAACAGCAGCTGAATGAATACGAAAATTTGGCAAAAAGAGCAATGGCTGATTATGATAACTACAAAAAACGCATGGAAAAAGAAAAGAATGAGCTTGTGCGTTATTCCAATGAGAAACTTATCCTTGACTTGTTGCCAATTATAGACAACATGGAGAGAGCCATTGAATCATTTAAGGACAATGATAGTTTTAAGGATTATTATGAAGGAATTAAAATGGTTTTAAATCAGCTATACAAAATGCTGGAAAAATATGAAGTTAAGGAAATTATAGCATTGGGCGAGGAGTTTAACCCGTATCTTCACCATGCCATAGCACAGGTGGAAGATAATGAACATAAAAGCAATACAGTTGTTGAGGTATTATTAAAGGGTTATACACTGGGTGACAAAGTAATAAGACCAAGCTTAGTAAAAGTAGCTAAATAAAAGGAGGTTTATTAATATGGGAAAAGTACTTGGTATTGACTTGGGTACTACTTTTTCTTGTATGGCTGTATTAGAAGGAGGTCAGCCGGTTGTCATTCCTAATGCAGAGGGAGCCAGGACTACTCCATCTGTAGTGGCATTTACAAAGGAAGGAGAGATACTTACTGGCCAGGTGGCCAGAAGGCAGGCCATAGTTAATCCGGATAGGACCATTATGTCTATAAAGAGGCATATGGGTTCTGATTACAAAGTGCGGATAGATGATAAGGAATATACACCACAGCAGATATCTGCATATATACTTATGAAACTTAAAAGGGATGCAGAGGCATATCTGGGCGAAAAAATAACTCAGGCTGTTATAACTGTACCGGCTTATTTCAACGACAGCCAGAGGCAGGCTACCAAAGATGCCGGCAGGATAGCCGGCCTTGAGGTACTCCGCATAATCAACGAACCAACAGCTGCATCTTTAGCTTATGGACTTGATAAAGAGGGTAATCATAAGATAATGGTATATGATCTTGGTGGTGGTACTTTTGATGTCTCCATCCTTGAGATAGGTGAAGGCGTATTTGAAGTGCTTGCTACCAGCGGCAATAATCACCTGGGCGGCGATGATTTTGACCAGAGGATAATGGATTGGCTTATACAGGAATTTAAAGCGGAGACAGGGATTGATCTCAAGAATGATAAGATGGCATTACAGAGGCTCAAAGAAGCAGCTGAAAAAGCCAAAATTGAGTTATCCACCCTTACAACTACAGAGATAAACCTGCCGTTTATAAGTGCTGATGCCAATGGTCCAAAACATCTTACCCGGACATTAAGCAGGGCTAAGTTTGAGCAACTTATATCTGATCTCGTAGAATCAACAGAAGGCCCTGTTAGACAGGCTTTAAACGATGCCGGACTTACACCAGCTCAGATTGATAGGGTTCTTCTTGTGGGCGGTTCTACCCGTATACCCTATGTTCAGGATACCGTGAAAAGGATAATTGGGAAGGAACCTTCCAAGGGCATTAACCCCGACGAGTGTGTAGCCATAGGCGCAGCCATTCAAGGCGCAGTGCTGTCCGGTGAGGTTAAGGACATAGTGCTTCTGGATGTTACACCGCTTTCTCTTGGCATAGAGACGCTGGGTGGAGTATTTACTAAAATCATTGATAGAAACACCACCATTCCTACTAAAAAGAGCCAGGTATTTACTACAGCAGCGGATGGACAGACCAGCGTTGAAATACATGTATTGCAGGGCGAACGGGCTATGGCCAGGGATAACAAGACACTTGGAAGATTTATTCTGGATGGCATTCCACCTGCGGCCAGAGGAGTGCCGCAGATAGAGGTTACTTTTGATATTGATGCCAATGGTATAGTACATGTGTCAGCAAAGGACCTTGGCACCGGTAAAGAACAGCATATTACAATTACTTCTACTACGAACCTTACTGAAGGAGAAATTAAGAAGATGCAAGAGGAAGCCAGAAGATACGAAGAGGAGGATAAAAAGCGCAAAGAGCTGATTGATGTTAAAAATCAGGCTGATTCTCTCATCTATCAGGCAGAAAAGACGGTAAAGGATTTTGGTGATAAAGCTACCCAGGCTGAAAAAGACGAGGTAAATAACAAAATAAATGAACTGAGGAAGACCATGGAGGAAGAAAATGTGGAGGCTATAAAGAAGGCCTCTGAGGAGCTCTCCAAGGCGATTTATAATATAACATCCAGACTTTACAGCCAGGCAAATCCAGGGCAGGATGCTCAGAATCAGAACGGCAACGACCAGAGGGGAGAAAACATTAACGGGGACTATAAAGTTGAATAAATTTTTTATGCCAAAGCCAGCAGCTGGCTTTGGCATTTGGGTTTTAGTGGAAGGTGGTGAAAAATGGCTGACAAAGACTATTATGAGATATTAGGTGTGAGTAAGGACGCCACCGTGGAAGACATAAAAAAAGCGTACCGAAATCTTGCCAAGAAGTACCACCCGGATCTGCATCCTGGTGATAAAGAGGCAGAGCAGCGATTTAAGGAAATAAATGAAGCATATGAGGTATTAAGCGACCCCGATAAGAGGGCACAATATGACAGATTTGGAAGCTCTGCATTCAATGGACATGGTTTTAATCCGGGAGACTTTGGCGGCTTTGATTTTGGTGGTTTTGGCGGCAATCCGTTCAATGATATTTTTGATATGTTCTTTGGCGAAGACTTCATGGGGAGACGGCGTGAAACCGGACCTGTCCGTGGCAGAGATTTGAAGGAAGAACTGGTATTAACCTTTGAAGAGGCCGCTTTTGGAACAGAAAAGACATTAAATGTAACAAGATGGGAGATATGTCCGGTATGCCATGGGACAAAGGCCAGGCCGGGTTCGAGCCCGCAGACATGTCCTCAATGTGGTGGTACAGGCCAGGTGAGAAATGTAAGGCAGACCCCTCTGGGCAGCATGACCACCATCACATCCTGTCCTCGGTGCCATGGCGAAGGCAGGATAATAACTGAACCATGTACAGAATGCAAGGGGGCAGGAAAAGTAAAGAAGACAAGAAAAGTTACTGTAAAGGTACCGGCTGGTGTAGACGACGGCCATATAATAACACTCCGCGGGGAAGGCGAACCTGGAGAAAAGGGTGGGCCACCAGGAGACCTTTTTTTAAGCATAACTGTAAAGCCTCATCCCATATTCAAAAGGGATGGTTTTGATGTGCTTGCAAATCTTAAGATATCCATGTTTAAAGCTGCACTTGGAGGAGAAGTAGAGATACCTACCCTTGATGGAACGATAAAATATAATCTTCCGGAAGGAATACAACCAGGTGAAAAAATAAGGTTAAAGGGAAAGGGTATAAATAAACTTAAAGGATATGGCAGAGGGGACGAAATCGTAACAGTTGAAGTGACCATACCCAGGCTTAATGAGAGGCAGAAACAGATTTTAAGAGAAATTGAGACAGGTGAAATAAACAGAGATAAAGAGGAAAAATCATTTTTTCAGAAGATGAAGGATACATTCGGGGGGGCATAACCCCCCCTTGTAATGTATGGGGAAAAGAAATATAATTAAAATTAATATATGTGAAGGAGTGGGTACCAGTTGAAATGGGTTGAAATCCAGATAAAGACCAGTAAAGAGGCAGTGGATGCTGTATCAAACATCCTGTATGATGTTGGTGCAGATGGGGTTGTTATTGAGGATAACGACATAGATATTGCCGGTTTTGATTGGGACTACGTGGATGAAGATGTGCTGGAGAATATACAGGATAATATGGTTACTACTGTAAAAGGTTATCTTGTACAGAGCCCTTCATTGCATGACAAGATCAGTTTAATTAAGGAAAAGGTCAACAGGCTGCCTGAGTATAATTTGGACAAAGGTCCTGGAAAGGTTGAGACCATAGAGGTTGATGATGAGGAATGGTCTAACTGGAAGAAGTATTATAAACCCATGAAAATCGGTCCGGAGATTGTAGTGAAACCAAAATGGGAAAATTATATACCTCAAGAAGGAGAGAAGGTTGTTGAACTGGACCCGGGGATGGCATTTGGTACAGGTACCCATGAGACCACCTATATGTGCATAAATGCACTTCAAAAATATATGAAAGCAGGTATGGACATAATTGATGTTGGATGCGGTTCGGGTATATTAGCAATAACAGCAGCAAAATTGGGTGCCAATCATGTCCTTGCATTGGACAAGGATGACGTAGCAGTAAAGGTTGCAGAAGAAAATATAAAGCTGAATCATGTTGAAGATATCGTGACGGTTAAAAAAAATAACCTGCTGGAAGGAATAGAATTAGAGGCCAATCTTATTATTGCCAATATAGTTGCTGATGCCATCATCAGATTAATGCCGGCTGTTGAAAAAAATCTTAAAGATGGAGGGCTGTTTGTAACCAGCGGTATTATTAAAGAACGCCAAGATGATGTGATGAATTATGTGTATAAGGGTAATCTGTCGCTCAAAGAAAGAATGGAAATGGGGGAGTGGGTTACCCTGGTATTAAACAAATAAACATGGAGGAATTAATGGTGGCATTGGATGTTGCTTTTTACACCTTGGGCTGCAAGGTTAACCAGTATGAAACAGAGGCGATAATGGAACTTTTCCAGCAAAGAGGCTATAATATTGTTGATTACAATGACGCAGCAGATGTATATATAATAAATACATGCACGGTCACCAGCAGGGGTGACGCTAAATCAAGGGCCCTTATAAGGAAAGCCCTCAAGAAAAATGAAAATGCTGTCATAGCAGTTGTTGGATGCTATCCACAGACATCTCCTGAGGAAGTAATATCAATACCCGGAGTAGACATCATTGCCGGAACGGATGAGAAGAGCAGAATTGTTGACCTTGTAGAGGACTATTTAAGAAATCATAGTAAAATTATAAACATAAAGGATATAAGAAAAAACCGAAAGTTTGAAAGACTGAGTGTGCTTAAAAACAGAGATAGGACAAGGGCATATATAAAAATAGAAGATGGGTGCGATCTTTACTGTACCTACTGTATAGTTCCATACGCACGTGGACCTGTGAGAAGCAAGCCCTATGAAGAAGTAATGGATGAAGCCCGAAAACTGGCAAATGAAGGTTTTAAGGAGGTAGTGATTACAGGTATCCACATATCATCTTATGGTAAAGACCTGGGTAATGTGGGCCTTTTAGATGTATTAAGAGGCATTAATGATATAGAAGGGATATGCAGGATCAGGCTCAGCTCTTTGGAGCCAAGGATTCTTACGGAAGATAATATTAAAGAGATTACATCCCTGGAAAAGCTTTGCAGATTTTTCCATATATCTCTCCAGAGCGGTTCAGATGAAACCTTAAGAAGGATGCACAGGAGATATACAGCAGATGAATACAGACAAATAGTATATAATCTGAGAAAATATATCCCTGATGCTGGTATAGCCACTGATATCATGGTTGGTTTTCCAGGAGAGACTGATGAGGAGTTTAAGGAATCGTACAATTTTGTTAAAGAAATGAATTTTTCTCACATGCATGTGTTCCAGTATTCGCCGAGAAAAGGGACTAAGGCCTATGAATATGAAGGTCAGGTAGAAAAAAAGGTTAAGGAAGAAAGAAGCAGGATGATGATTGAACTTGCAAGAGAAATGAAAGTAGGGTTTAACAGGAGATTTATAGGAACTACCATGGATGTTCTGTTTGAAAATGATACGGGAGACGGCATATATGAGGGTCTCACGGATAACTATATTCGTGTACTTGCAAAAGGTGATGAATCAATGAGAAATATTATACTTCCGGCTAAACTTTTGAATTTAAATGGGCTGGATGTGGTTGGTGAAATAGTGTAAAATAATAACAAATGATAGGAGGTGAAAATATTGGACTGCATTTTTTGCAAGATAATTAATAAGGAAATACCAAGCAGTATCTTGTATGAAGATGATGATATGGTGGCATTTAAAGATGTAAATCCTCAGGCACCGGTACATTTTCTTGTTGTTCCCAAAAAACATATAGAAAATATTCTATCTTTAGGAGAAGAAGATTATTCACTTCTGGAAAAAATATTTAAACGGATTAACATACTGGTAAAAGAACTTGGTATTGCTGAAAATGGCTTTAGAGTGGTAAACAATTGCAACCAGGATGGCGGCCAGACTGTGATGCATCTTCATTTTCACGTATTAGGTGGACGTTTTATGCAATGGCCTCCAGGTTAAAATTGACTAAACTTTTTCGGTGGTGTATAATATTAGAGTAAAATATTTATTGATTAATTCCCGCCATTCAGTGAATGAAGAAGAAGGAAGGGGGGAAAGTTGATGGCCACAGAGATAAAAATTTCTGAAAATGAATCTTTAGATAATGCTTTAAAGCGTTTTAAAAGGGAGTGTGCTCGTTCTGGTGTTCTTGCAGAGTTAAGGAAACGTGAACATTATGAGAGTCCCAGTGTTAAGCGTAAAAAGAAATCTGAGGCAGCACGTAAACGTAAGTATAAATAAAAATGTACAATAAAATTAAATGAACCATACCAATCGGATAAAAAAAACTTGGCAGTTGTGTCAAGTTTTTTTAATTATATGATTGCCAAGGGGGGCCAAATTATGAAGAAGACGGTAGTCTTTGCACTAATATTGTTTATCATTATTTCATTTCTTCCTGACAATGCGTGGACAGAAGCAAATTTCAGGGTCATATTTGAGGATAACGGTCCCACATCAAACATTTTTGTAGAAACATCGCTCTTATCCAATAATATACCGGTACTTTATGAAGGTAAAGGTGTAAGTGAATCGGAGGTATTAACCTCTCCTTTTGAGATGTCCTATGTTGATGTAAAGAAAAAACGGTTTGTGTTAAATGTGCCCGAAGGTACGGATAACATTTTACTTTATCCCTATACCAATAGAGAGAAAAAAATTTCCATAATTATGCCGGAAATTTTTATAAATCCTATCAAGAAAGAATTTTTAATTAAAGGCATAGATGAAAGTATAGTCAATATACGATTTATTCTTCAAAAAGGTGGAACATATACCATACAAAATGTAATAAAAAATGGCAAATTGGAGTTGAGCTACAAACCGCTTGAAAATGTATTGAAAGAAGGAACTACTGTAAATATAGATATACTTTCTCCTACGGGTTATGAATATATTAGTATACGTAGGCTTCCCTACATTGCAGTCAATCTGGATGAAGATTGGCTTGCTGTGACCGGGTATTATTTTAATAAAAAGTTGCCAAAGCTTTATTTGCTAGATGAAAAAGGACGGACCTTATCAGCAATGCAGGTAGAGGCCTGGGATGAGAATGGATATTTTGAGGCCAGGCCTTTAAAGAACATTCCTATAAAAGCAGGATATGAGATTTACTATAAAGAGGATTTCTATAATTTTAAATTTACCATTCCCGAGATTAATGCCTCTCTGGAAGGAACAAAAAATCTAATACTATATAGCAGCAGAAATGGTGCAATGATGTTAAAAATAGATGACAGAATATTAAAAATATCGCCCGACGAGGACGGTCTGTATAAATATACCATTACCGGCAATTCAATGGATGATAATATGATTGAATTCAACGTGGGATATATAAGTGAAGCGGGTAACGAGTTCTGGCAAACATTTAAATTGGGTCAGGATCAGGAAGACCAGGGCACTATGATTTCCAATTTATCTTTTATAGAGGGAAAAGTGGTTAATGGCCTGAGGGTAATGAGCTATAATATACATCATGGCGCCACAAAGGACGGAGAGGATAGCATTGATAAAATAGCAGCGCTTATTAAAGAGGTAAATGCAGATATTATTGGGCTCCAGGAGGTAGATAGATTTGCGGCACGCAGCAATTTTAAGGATCAGGTAAAAATGCTGGCAGAAAAAACAGGTATGGAATATATCTTTGGCAAAACAGTAAACGTACCTACAGGTATTACCGGCAATGCCATTTTAAGCAGGTATCCAATAATAGCCGAAGATAATTTTCTGCTTCCCAGTCTTATTGAACAGCGTGCATTCATACTGGGCAGAATAGATATTAATGGAGAAGAGATAGAGGTAGGCGTGTCACACCTGGGATTAAATAATTACGAAAGAATAAAACAAGCTGAAACCGTAAAATCTATTGTAAATTCTTTAAATAAAGAGTATATTTTAATTGGGGACCTGAATTCAACCTATTTATCACGAGAAGTGAGAACACTGTCGGAGGGTATAAAGGATACCGTTAAGGCTTCCAGCATCAGTGCAAACACATTTGCATACGGCTCACCTGAGCCAAATGTAAGGATAGACTATATCTTTACATCCAACGGATTTGACATTTTATCCCATAAAGTGATAAATGTAAACTATTCTGACCATATGCCTGTGGTTGCTGATGTAATTATAAAAAATAGGGAGAATGGGAAATGAAGAGAATTATTATCTTTATCCTTGCCTTTATAATTTTAGCCATGCCCTATGGTATGGCCGAAACGAAATCTCCTGTGTATGTAATTCCTGTAAAGGGCGAGGTAAACCCTGCACTTGTAACTCTTGTGACAAATGGCATAGAGAAGGCAGAAACAAATGGGGCTTCTCTTATCATCTTTGATATCGATACTCTTGGCGGACGAATAGACTCCTCTCTAAAGATAAGTGATGCTATCATTAAATCCAACATACCCACACTGTCATATATAAATAATAGAGCAATATCTGCAGGGGTAGCTATTGCAATTTCTTCTGACAAAGTGGTGGTAAGTTCGAGAGCAACAATTGGTGCCGCCGAGACAATACCCTACAGTGAAAAAAACGTATCTTTCTGGGCTGGAGAACTCAGGGACATAGCAGAAAATAAAGGAAGAAATCCGAAAATCATAGCGGCAATGGCAGATAAGGATATAGAAATACCGGGGGTCATAGAAAAGGGTAAACTGCTGACATTGACCAGTAATGATGCGGTAAAACATGGGATAGCTGATTATCAAGCTGATGGTTTAAAAGATATACTGGAAAAAGAAAGACTTACCGGTGCTCCTATTGTGGATGTTAAACCAAATCTTCAGATAAGAATAGCTCAATTCGCTTCATCTGTCACATGGGGTCCTATCATATTGAGTTTAGCTATGATCTGTATGCTTATTGAGCTTTTTACTCCCAGTTTTGGACTTTTTGGCACCCTGTCGGTAGCACTGTTTGCATTATATTTTGGTGGGAATATCCTTGCTGGTTATGCGGGATATGAGGTGCTTATAATGTTTGTTGCTGGCCTTTTGCTGCTTTTTGTAGAAGCATTTATGCCAGGGTTTGGGGTTGCAGGTATAGGAGGAGTAGTGCTGATATTCTTAAGTGTGATAATATCAGCGCAGAATATTACGCAGGCCATGATTACTTTAGGAGTTTCCTTTATAATTTCAATAGTTGCCCTGGTGTTGATTATAAGGTATGCTCCAAAAAGCAAGTTTTACGATAGGATTATATTAAAGACATCCCTTTCAAAGGAGGCAGGATTTGAAGCTACAACAGACTACAATGTTTATGAGGGAAAGGAGGGTATAGCCATTACCACCCTTAGACCGGCAGGAATTGTAGAGGTTGACGGAAAAAGACTGGATGTTGTCACAGACGGTGCCTATATTGAGGCTGGCAGCAGGGTAAGAATAACGGCAGTGGAAGGAAGAAGAATAATTGTAAAAAGGAAGGAGGATATCTAAATGACAGGTTTCTTTTTTATATTGCCTATCATCATTATTTTTATTATCATCGTAATAATATTGAGCTTTGTGCCTCTTGGCCTATGGATATCAGCTCTTGCCGCCGGTGTTCATGTAAGCATTATAACATTAATAGGCATGAGGTTAAGGCGTGTCCAGCCGGCAAAGATAGTTAGTCCTCTCATAAAGGCTACTAAGGCAGGTCTGAAGGAGGTTAATACAAACAACCTTGAGGCTCACTATCTGGCTGGAGGTAATGTAGACAGGGTAGTAAATGCTTTGATTGCTGCCCAGAGAGCAGGTATACCTTTGACCTTTGAGCGGGCTGCTGCCATTGACCTTGCCGGACGAAATGTCCTTGAGGCTGTTCAGATGAGCGTAAACCCAAAGGTTATTGAAACACCACAGGTTTCTGCTGTGGCCAAGGATGGCATAGAGGTAATAGCAAAGGCCAGGGTTACTGTGAGGGCAAACATAGAAAGACTCGTTGGTGGTGCTGGTGAAGAGACCATAATAGCGAGGGTAGGCGAGGGAATAGTTACTACTGTAGGCAGCTCTACCTCACACAAGGCTGTTCTGGAAAATCCTGATTCTATATCCAAAACCGTACTGGATAAGGGACTGGATTCAGGCACAGCATTTGAGATACTTTCCATTGATATAGCTGATGTGGATGTGGGAAGGAATATCGGGGCCAGATTGCAGACGGATCAGGCGGAGGCTGATAAGAAAATCGCTCAGGCAAAGGCAGAAGAGCGCAGGGCTATGGCAATAGCCAGAGAACAAGAAATGAAGGCTCAGGTACAGGAAATGAGGGCCAAGGTGGTAGAGGCAGAAGCTGAGGTGCCCAAAGCTATGGCTCAGGCATTGAGAGAAGGGAAATTGGGAATAATGGATTACTATAATATGCAAAACATTAAGGCAGATACTGATATGAGGGAGTCCATATCCCGCCTTGGAGGTAATAATGCCCCTAAAGATCCAGAGAATGGCAAATAGGGGATGATAAAATGGACTTTGGAGATTTTGTTCAGATAATCATAGTAATCGTTACAGCTGCAGTGGGGTTTCTTGCATCGGCAAGAAAAAAAGATAAAAAAGTTGATGAAATAAAAAAATCTAACGTTATACATGTTAATGAGGAATATTATACCGCAGAGACAAAAAGCAGAAATTTTGTGGCTATTGACAGAAATGTAATGGATTTAAGGGCTGACGAATCAGAAAGTTCAATAAAAGCCGATGAATCAATGGATTCTTATGAGATAGCAAATGAAACAGAATATTTAAATGAAGAACAGAATGATATACTGGCGTTTGGATTTAATACTGATGAATTGGTTAAAGCTGTCATTTACAGTGAGATATTGACACCACCAAAGGCTTTTAGGAGGTTTAGACGTGGTTTTCATTAAAGCTGCATTCAGGGTTATTGTACTTTTCGCTATAGTATGTGCTGTAGCAGGGTTAATAGGCTTTGTTTATCACCTTATAAGCTCAGCACCGCTTATATATGCGATATATATGACATACTTGATTGTTTCGATGATACTTATGATTTTTGGTGTTTTTACCATGTTCAGAGGGTATCATCCTGGCAGGATGTCCGAAAATATGGAAATTGACTTTAATCCAAAATGGGGTGCAAGAAACCCAGTGAGAATGATCATCGTAGGTACAGTGGTAATGATAATCGGTCTTGGTCTCTTTTTTGCGGGTTTGTATATAGAAAGTTTACTCCATTAGTGCTCTAATGGAGTTTTTTGTATTACTTTTATCCATAAGGCATAAGATTACTAATAAGGGGTGAACTTATGGATAAGAGTGATTTCTTTAAAAGGTTAATAGAGGAGATAACGGATTTTCCGAGAGATGTGGTACTGAATCTTCCGCACATAGTAATGATTGGCAATCTGGAGATTGATTTAGAGAATTTCAATAGTTTACTGGAGTATACCCCTGACAAAATCAGGGTAGGAACAAACCTGGGCATTGTAATGTTTGCCGGTTCAGACCTTGAGATTAAGATGATATCTCAGAATGAGATTATAGTTACAGGACGCATTAAGTCTATTGAATTAGGTCTAAACAGGAGGTAAAATATGCCCGGTGAGATTTTCAGGTATATTGCAGGACATGCAAGGTTAAAAGTTATTGGGCTTTCAATAGAAAAATTTATTAATAGAGCACAATCCAGTGATATAATATTATTGGACATAAAAAGGAATAAATATAGAGAGGTAACCTTTAGAGTAAACCGTTATGATACAGAAAAGGTTAAAAAAATTGCTGAGCAATTGGGCCTTGAAGTGGAGATAATAAAAGAGAGTGGTCTTCTTTATTATCTGCAGTGTTTTTTGAAGCATAGATCATTTGCATCAGGCATGTTGATATTTATATTGCTACTGTATCTTTCTACTTCTTTTGTCTGGGCAGTTGAAATAAAAGGAAACGAAGAAATTGCAACTGAAGAACTTGAGGAAATTGTCGAAGAACTGGGTGTAAAACCCGGGGTATTGAAATCAGTTATTGACCATGATAGATTTATCCTTGAATTATTAAACAGGGAAAAACGACTTTCATGGGCAGAAATTGAAATAAAAGGGGTAAAGGCGAGGATTAGCGTTGCTGAGGGGAAAGGACCTCCAGAAATTATTGACTATAGTGTCCCGTGCAATATTGTTGCAGAGAAGGATGGGTTTCTGGTGAAACTTCTTCCGCTTAATGGGGAAAAGGCAGTAGAGGATGGCAATGCTGTTAAAAAAGGTCAGGTTCTGGTGTCTGGTATTGTTTACAGTGAACTGTCTGGAACGAGGTTTGTGCATGCACTTGGCCAGGCCTGGGCCCACACATATTATACGGGTGAAGCAGAAGTAAATATTAATGACTATCTGTATAAGGAAACAGGCAACTATGCAGTAAGACATGAATTATTAATTAATGATTTGGCTATTCCAATGTATATTGACAATAACGATATAGGTTTTGAAAAGTATAGTGTGACCATAGAGGATGTGCTGCCTGCCCGGTTGACTGATTATATTCCGGTAGGCCTGCATAAGGTCATATATAGAGAACTTATTGAAAAGGATTTTAACGATGCCTTAAAAATTGCAAAAGAGAAAAGCGAAGAGCAGGCTTTTCAAAAAGCTCAGGAGGGAATACCGCCTGATGGTAAAATTTTGCAGAAGATGGCTGAATCTAATATGACACCTCAAGGGCATATGTCTTCTAAAGTTGTCGTAGAGGTTCTGGAGGATATTGCTATGGAAGAGGAAGTAATTATAAGTGAGGAGGATGAGTTTGGTAAGTAACTACGAGATGAGTATTAAACTGGATGATATGGATAAGGCTCTGATGTTGTTTGGTGAGTTTGATGAGAATATCAAGCAAATACAGGGCAGCTTCAGCGTTGACATTGTAGTTAGAGAAAACGAGATAAAGATTATTGGTGAAGAAAATGCTGTAGAAAAAGCTGCAAGGGTTGTTGATAATCTTTTAAAGCAGATAGAAAACGGAAACGATATAAACCCACATAATGTTTTTCATGCCATCAACATGGTTAAAGAAGGAGAAGATGATAAACTAAATGATATAATGAATGACATCATCTGCGTGACTGCGAGAGGCAAGCAAATTAAAAGTAAAACCCTCGGTCAAAGACTTTATATAAAAGCCATAAAAGAGAATGATATAGTATTTGCTATTGGCCCCGCAGGTACAGGGAAGACATATCTCGCGATGGCAATGGCAGTGAACGCTTTTAAAAACCGCGAGGTAGGAAGAATTGTATTGACCAGACCTGCTGTGGAAGCCGGTGAAAGGCTGGGTTATCTCCCTGGAGACCTGCAGGAAAAGGTTGATCCCTATTTAAGGCCGTTATATGATGCTCTTTATGATATTATGGGGCCGGAGACATTTCAGAAGCATATGGAAAAAGGACTTATTGAGGTAGCGCCGCTTGCATATATGCGTGGAAGGACACTGGATGACTCCTTTATTATCCTTGATGAAGCTCAAAATACTACCTCGGAACAGATGAAAATGTTTTTGACCAGAATGGGTTTTGGTTCAAAAATGATAATCACCGGTGATGTCACGCAGATAGACCTACCGAGTACAAAAAAATCGGGGCTCAAAGAGGTTTCCAAAATTCTGGATGGGATAGATGGCATATCGTTTGTCTATTTGACTGAAAAAGATGTGGTTAGAAATCCTCTGGTTCAAAAAATAATTTCTGCTTATACAGTCTATGAAGATGATAAGAAGGTTAAGATGGCAAAAAAGAGAGGTGCAGGAGTATAATGATAGATATAGATAACAGGCAGGACATTATACCTGTAGGGCCTGGCCTCAACCAGATAATAGAGGGTGTAGTCAGAGAGACACTGGCATTGGAAAATTTTCCGGGAGAAGCTGATGTCAGCGTCTCTTTGGTGAATGATGAAGAAATTAAGGAATTGAACAGGGTATATAGAGGTGTTGATTCACCAACAGATGTGCTTTCTTTCTCCATGCTGGAAGGGGAAGATAATGTACAGATTTTGGACATGCCTGTAATGCTCGGTGATATTGTGATATCACTGGAAAGGGCTCTCCATCAGAGCGAAGAATATGGACATTCATTTGAAAGAGAGGTTGGATACCTTGCAGCCCATGGGATGTTGCATCTCCTTGGTTATGACCACATAACAGATGAAGACAGAGAGGTTATGAGAATAAAAGAAGAATCAGTGCTTGATAAACTTGGATTAAGGAGGTAAAATATGGATAAAAGAGAGCTGCTTGCAATAGCCGAAAAAGCTAAAGAAATGGCCTATGTTCCGTATTCTGGCTTTCGTGTAGGGGCTGCCCTTTTAACGAGGGAAGGCAAGATATATACAGGCTGCAATGTGGAAAATGCAAGCTACGGTGCTACATGCTGTGCTGAAAGAGTTGCTATATTTAAGGCAGTATCTGAAGGTTATAAAGAATTTGAGGCAATTGCCATATCTGGTGGAAGTAAATTTACTTATCCATGTGGCATCTGCAGACAGGTATTGGTAGAGTTTAATCCGGATATGCTGGTTATTGTTGGCGATAGTAATGATGATTACAGAGAGTATAAAGCCTCTTCTCTTTTACCTGAATTTTTTGGACCAAAGGAGTTGAAGTAGGTCTATGGGCTTTAAGTCAGGTTTTGTTTCAATAATAGGAAGACCAAACGTAGGCAAGTCGACCCTTATAAATTGCATGGTAGGCGAAAAGGTCTCAATAATATCTAACAAACCGCAGACTACAAGGAACAGGATAATGGGTATAATGAATGGAAATGATTATCAGGTGGTGTTCCTTGACACGCCTGGAGTTCATAAGCCCAAGTATAAACTTGGGGAATACATGGTGGAGACAGCTTTCGGAACATTGCAGGATGCGGATGTGCTTATATATATTGTAGAGCCAGATGGTAAAATAGGGCCTGGCGACAATATGATTGTAGAAAAACTCAGGGGTATATCTTTACCATTATTGATATGTATTAACAAAATTGATACTGCAGATAGTGATAGGGTAAATCTTACGGCAGAATTATATAAAAACCGTTTGCCGGAAAGCCAGGTAATACCTATATCAGCTTTATATAATAAAAACATTGAGTTTTTAAAGCAACAAATAATAGATAATATTCCAGAAGGACCCAGGTATTTTCCTGAAGACATGATTACCGATATGCCTGAACAGTTTATCGTAGCAGAGCTGATAAGGGAAAAAGCCCTGAATCTGTTAAGAGAAGAGGTACCTCATGGCCTGGCTGTTGAAATAGAGGATTTTTATAGGGAAGAAGCCAAAAATCTGGTACATATAAGAGCCAACATATACTGCGAGAAGGAGTCACATAAGTCAATCATTATTGGGAAAGAAGGCAGGATGCTTAAAAAGATAGGAGAACAGGCAAGATATGATATAGAAAGGCTTCTAAATGAACATGTATTTTTAGAACTATGGGTAAAGGTAAAAGAGGGTTGGAGAGATAGTGACTTCATGTTAAAAAATCTTGGTTTCAACAGATTTTAAAAATTATGATGCAATGAGTGCGGAGAGATGCTATAATTAAAAAAAGAGAGTACCCTTAAAAAGAAAGGGAGGATCCCCGATGTTATATCTGATAATGTGGCTTCTATGGGGCATATTTAAATGCACTGGTGATATAGAGATATATATGATGCTGAAGAAATGCGAGTATATGTTGAATAATGAGGTTGAAGATGAAGGAGCATGGTGGCAGTCTGTTTAAGATAAATGCAATTACAGTGAGATCATATAGTTTTGGGGAAAATGATAGGATTGTCACTTTATTTTCAGATGGGTTGGGGATGGTTCAGGCTGTTGCAAAAGGAGCCCGCAAAATCAAGAGTCATCTATTGAGTGCTACTGTACCTTTCTCTGAAGGAAGCTATCTATTATATAAAGGCAGGTCTTTATATACTATAACACAATTTGATTTTAAAAAGGCTTATAAAAATATAGCCAATAATATTTCAAACCTGATCTGCGCTGAATATATGGTGGAACTGTCATTAAAAGCGGGCAGCGAATATCATGACAGGAGATTGTATCAACTTTTTCAAAAAGGTCTAACATGCCTTGAAAAAGAGTACAGTGAGCCTGAACTGCTATGCTGGGCTTTTTCTTTGAACGTAATGAAGATAAATGGGGTATCACCTAACTTTGATTATTGTACAGAATGCGGCGTATTGATTAATGATGCAGTATGGTTCAGCGCAGAGGCTGGTGGTGTGCTGTGCGACAGATGCCGCAGGACGCATATAGATTCATTCAAGATAGATAGGGCTACATTGTCTGCCTGTAGATATATAGAGAGACAGGGATTTGAATTTTTAAATCGCCTCAGTTTAAGTAAAAAGACTGGAAATGAAATTAATAGGATAGTAAAATCTTGTATATCATATTATATATCCCCTGATATCAAAACAGCAGATTTGCTTAATGTTTATACAAATGCTCCAACAAAGGAAATGGGCAATGAAGGAGAAGAGTAAACTGCCTTAGTATAAAGCGAGTCTGGGGTGGTGGAAGCCAGATTATGAAAGCAGTTGAATGGCGCTCCTGAGCTTTATGGAAGAGTGGGTCGTTTAGACCAAAGAGGGTGGAACCGCGGGTAAGAGCTCGTCCCTTTATTTTTTAGGGACGAGTTTTTTGATATGATTTACCGGGGACATTTATTAAGTGTAATAGTAGAGAGGTGTCCCTGCATCTTAATATATAGGGAGGTTAAAGTATGACATTTCAGCAACTTATTATGGGATTGCAGGAGTACTGGGCAAGAAAGGGTTGTATAATCGCCCAGCCATATGATGTGGAAAAGGGAGCGGGTACAATGAATCCAGCCACCTTTTTGCGGTCTCTTGGACCCGAACCCTGGCAGGTTGCTTATGTTGAACCCTCGAGAAGGCCTGCAGATGGCAGATATGGTGAAAATCCTAATCGTTTGTATCAACACCATCAATTCCAGGTGATATTAAAGCCTTCTCCTGATGATGTATTGGAGCAGTATATTGAAAGTTTAAAGTTTATTGGCATTGACCCTCTAAAACATGATATAAGGTTTATTGAGGATAACTGGGAATCGCCAACTCTTGGTGCATGGGGTCTCGGCTGGGAAGTATGGCTGGATGGAATGGAAATAACTCAGTTCACATATTTTCAGCAGGTGGGAGGTATAGATGTAAAACCCGTATCAGCAGAAATCACCTATGGTTTAGAAAGACTGGCCATGTATGTTCAGGAAGTGGACAATGTATTTGATGTAAGGTACACAGAAGATATAACATATGGTGAGATATTTCACAGGGCGGAGTTCGAGCACTCTACATATAGTTTTGATGTTTCAGATACAGAGCTGCTGCTGGAGCTGTTCAATAAATATGAGGCTGAAGCAAAACGTGTCATATCAGAAGGACTGATACTTCCAGCTTATGATTATGTTTTGAAATGTTCGCATACATTTAATCAACTGGAGGCAAGAGGAGCTATAAGTGTTACAGAAAGAACTGCATATATCGGAAGGGTTCGATCATTGGCCAGGCTATGTGCAAGAGCGTACGTAGAACAAAGGGAATCCATGGGCTATCCGCTGTTGAAAGGAGAGAATGTGAATGGCTAAGGATATGGTTTTTGAGATAGGTACAGAGGAACTCCCGGCAAAGTATATACCTGATACTGTAATACAATTAAAAGAAAAGGCTGAAGAAAAGTTTAAGTCATCTATGCTTGCATATGAGACAATAAAGGTCTATGCTACACCGAGAAGGTTGATATTGTATATAAAAAACCTTGCTGAGAAGCAGGAGGATTATGTTGTTACTACCAAAGGGCCTGCCAGAAAATCAGCCTTTGATGAGCAAGGAAATCCTACAAAGGCTTTGCTGGGATTTTTAAACGGACAAAAGGCTGCACTGGAAGATATAAAGATAAGAGAATTAAATGGCGCTGAATATGTATACGTGGATAAAGAGGTTTCAGGCAGATTAACTGATGAGCTTTTAAAAGAGATATTGCCTGATATTATCAAACTGCTTGGTTTTCCAAAATCAATGAGATGGGGCAATTATGATATGAGATTTGCCCGGCCGATCCGCTGGCTTCTGGCTATATATGGTGATGAAATAATCCATTTTGACATAGAAAATGTAAATTCTTCGAATTACACCTATGGGCATAGATTTTTAAGCAGTGGTAAGCTGATTATAGAAAATACGGATATGTTCTTTAAAAAACTCAAGGAGTCCTATGTTGTTTATGATCAGGATGAAAGAAGACAAATTATCATAGACAACTCAAAAAAGCTTGCTGAAAGCGTAGGTGGTAAGCTGATTTATGATGAAGAGCTTTTAAATGAAGTAACGTATATAGTGGAGTATCCTACACCGCTTCTGGGAACTTTTGATGTTGAGTTTTTAAGACTCCCCAATGAGGTGGTAATAACACCCATGAAGGAACATCAGAGGTATTTCCCGGTGATAGATGGCGATGGCAAACTACTTCCTTATTTTATAACGGTAAGGAATGGCGGCAGTGATTATATAGATGAAGTAAGAAAAGGCAATGAAAGGGTATTGCGAGCAAGACTGAAGGACGCTGATTTCTTTTATGAAGAGGATGTGAAACTTCCGCTTGAACATTATGTGGATAAACTGAAAAATGTGCTTTTCCAGGCGGAACTAGGTACCCTTTATGATAAGACACAGCGGATTATGGGGATATGTGAGGATATATGCGCACAGCTTAACCTGAGTGAAAGTGAAACAGAAATTGTAAAAAGAGCAGCATATCTTTCTAAAGCCGACCTTGTAACTCAAATGGTCTATGAGTTTGATGAGCTGCAGGGAATTATGGGTATGTACTATGCCATGGAAAGCGGAGAAAAAGCAGAGGTTGCTAACGCCATTAAGGAACAATACAAGCCTGCATTTGCAGGTGATGAATTGCCTGAAACAATGGCAGGGAAAATACTGAGTATAGCTGATAAAATTGATACTGTGGTAGGCTGTTTTAGCAAAGGGCTGGAGCCAACAGGTTCGCAGGATCCATATGGTCTCAGGCGATCCGTTATTGGTGTAATTAACATAATATTTAATGACGGGCCGGACATCGATATACTTCGGATACTGGATAAAACTGCAGCCTACTTTGTAGATAATATAGAGGAAAAAGAAAATGTAAAGTCCAAACTTATTAATTTTATAAAGCAGAGGCTCAAGGGTATTCTCATGGACGACGGTATCCGATATGATGTAGCTGATGCTGTGCTTGACGGTGAGACGAGGCATCTGCCTGATGTGAAAAAGAGGGCAGTTTCACTAATGAAATGGCTGGAAAATGATGAGATAGAGCTCATACTGACGGCCTTTAAAAGGGTATCAAACTTAGCAAAATTTGCAGAGAATGATATGATAAGACCTGAGCTTTTTGTTGAAGAAAGCGAAAAAATGATGTATGATTCTTTCACTGAAGTAAGGGATAAGGTAGATATTGAAATAAAAAAATCGGATTATGATAAAGCACTGGATATAATAAAAGATTTGTATCATTCTTTAAACAAATTTTTTGATGAAGTTCTGGTGATGGCAGAAGATAATGACCTGAAGCGAAACAGGTTGGCACTTTTGCTATCTATACAGAATACAATGATGCAGATTGCAAACTTTTCTCTGATTTCTTATTAGCCCCTCGGGGCTTTTTTTATTTAAAAGAAGGATTTTTGAAATAAATATAG
>JASEJQ010000036.1 GCA_030016635.1 Thermoanaerobacteraceae bacterium
GAGAAAATGCTGACATATCATCATTTTTTTCTCACCTTGGCTTTCTATGATAAAATTCTCCAAGTTTATTATGCTATATTATTCTACTGCATGCAATAGAAATTCATCTCCTACCTATAGAGGATGGGAGACTTCTTTCAAGCCTTTTGTTAAAGTTTTTGCTCACTGAGATTCAAAAAGAGGGATTTAAATCCCTCTTTTTGAATCCATTCAATATGTTATTTAACTTTTATATCTTGCCTCTAAATCATTGGTCTCCCTCAAACCCATAAGCTCATTAAACCTATCAAAGGGTACAAGCCTATCCACAAATCCTGCTGTAGTGCCTTTCTCATAAAGTTCCTTCATGGCATTTATCATGCCATACGTAGCTGCATACAGATTGGTAAGAGGAAATACTGCCAGTTTAAAACCAAGGTCCTGGAGTTCAGAAGCTGTAAGCAGAGGTGTTTTACCGTGCTCTATCATATTAGCCATGAGAGGTACGCCTTTAAATTCTTCACCTATTCTCTTCAGTTCCTCCACGCTTTGGGGTGCTTCTATAAAGATAAGATCTGCTCCAGCCTCTTTGTATTTATGGCTTCTCTCTATGGCCTCATTCAGGTCATAAACTGCTCTTGCATCAGTCCTTGACATAATCATAAAGTTCTTGTCCCGTCTTGCATCCACTGCAGCCCTTATTTTCTGTACCATCTCATCCGTTGGTATCACCTGTTTACCCTCCATGTGGCCGCATCTTTTTGGCCATACTTGATCCTCTAAGAATATACCTGCCACACCAGCATCCTCAAAAGACCTTACAGTACGCATAGTATTCAATGGATTACCATATCCTGTATCAGCGTCGGCAAAGACCGGTATATCCACACTATCCACAATCTCTTTGGCCCTCTCAACCATCTCATAAAAGTCAACCAGTCCCCTATCAGGCTTAGCAAGCCTTGTAGCTGACGTGCCATATCCTGTAGTAAATATTGCTTTAAAACCTGTTTTTTCTATGATTTTTGCCGCCAGAGCATCTGGTGCGCCAGGCATAACTATTATTCCAGGGCCGTTTAAAAGTTCAACAAATCTCTTCCTTATCCGTTCTATCTTCGTCATTATTGAACCCTCCTCAACGTATATTTAATTGTTTTCGAGCATAAGGAATTATTCCACCCAGTTCAATAAGTTCTGTAATAAAGGCATCAAATTTGGGAATCTCATATTCTTCATTTTTAGTTTCATTCTTTAAAATACCTCTATCTGTATCGACAAAGATTATATTTCCTCTATCAATTTGATCTGTATGTTTGAATTCGAGGGGATATATACCCCTATTTAGACAATTCCTGAAGAATATCCTTGCAAAAGACTTTGCAATTATAAGTCTCACACCACAGCCGGATATTGCCAACACTGCATGTTCTCTTGAACTTCCACACCCAAAATTTTCACCAGCAACGATAATATCGTTGCCGCAAACATCCCTTGCAAATTCAGTATCTATCCCTTCCATACAATGAGCCTTTAATTCATCAGGAGAATTGGTTACTAAATATTTTGTTGGTATAATTACATCTGTATCTATGTTATCTCCAAACGTAAATGTTCTTCCTTTGAATATCATATTAGGCCTCCTCCGGCAAAACAATCTTACCAGCCACAGCTGTTGCTGCTGCCACATACGGAGAAGTCAGATAGACGTAACTCTCTTTACTCCCCATACGTCCTATAAAATTCCTATTTGTTGTTGAAACACATACCTCGCCTGATGCTAAAAGCCCCATATGTCCGCCGCAGCATGCACCACAGGTAGGTGGTCCAATCGCAGCACCCGCTTCTAAAAATGTATCAATCAGCCCTTCTTGCAATGCCTGCTTATAGACCTCTTGACTCGATGGTACAACTATAAGCCTGGTATTCTCATTCACTTTTTTACCTTTTAAAATTTCCGCAGCCTCTCTTAAATCTTTAATCCTTCCATTGGTACATGAACCTATATAAACCTGATCTACTTTTACACCTTTTATCTCATGTACTTCTTTTACATTATCCGGTGAATGCGGAGCCGCAATAAGCGGAACCACTTTAGATAAATCTATCTCTATCTCACCTTTATACTCAGCCGTATCATCTGCTTTTAAAACATCAAAATCTTTTTTAACTCTATTTTGGAGATACTCATTTGTAATGCTGTCAACTTCGAAGATTGCATTCTTTGCCCCTGTTTCTACAGCCATATTGCATATGGTAAGCCTGTCATCAATATCCAGATATTTTATACCATCTCCAACAAATTCAAGGCTGCAGTATCTGGCTCCATCTGTACCTATTCTCCTTAAAATTTCAAGAATAACGTCCTTCCCACCTATATATCTACCTGGTTTGCCGTTTAACACCACTTTTATAGCTTCAGGTACCCTAAACCACATCTTTCCTAAAGCCATAGAAACACCAATTTCTGAACTGCCAAGTCCCGTAGCAAAAGCTCCTAATGCGCCATAGGTAGTTGTATGGGAATCTGAACCCACAGCAACATCTCCAGGAACAACAAATCCCTTCTCAGGTATTATGGTATGGCATACCCCACCCCTACCCAATTCAAAATAATTGACCATGGAATATTTTTTGACATACTCCTTCAATCTCTTTGATTGTTCTGCGCTTTTTACATCTGGGGCAGGAACAAAATGATCCTGAACGGCCACCACTTTATTTACATCAAATAATTTAGTAGCCCCGGTTTCTTCAAAAGCCTCAAAGGCAAGTGGCATTAGTACATCATGACCCATTACTAGATCTACCCTTGCTTCAACAATATCGCCAGGTACTACCTCCACTTTATCTGAAGCCTTCGCCAATATTTTTTGCGTCAAGGTCATTGGCATAAGTTCATGCCTCCGTTTTATACTTATTTGACATCCCATTATATTCTGATAAGCCAATAAAGTCATTGAACTCTTTAAAAGATGTCATGTTGTTAAGCATATCTCTATCTGTACCTTTATCTCTTATTTCTTTTGCCACACTTAACATAGCTTTTGCCGCTGCAAATAAGAGGCCTACAGGATATATTACAATTTTATAGCCCAGGTCTTCCAGTTCTTTGGCTGAAAGCATAGGTGACTTAGCACCTTCGGCCATATTGGCCAGAAGGGGTGCATTTATTTCATGAGATATTATCTTAAACTCATCTACTGTATAAGGTGATTCCACAAATATTATATCTGCGCCAGCTTCCCTGTAAAGTTTAGCTCTCCTTATGGCCTCATCTAACCCCAATACTGCTCTTGCATCTGTTCTCGCAATTATCTTGAAATCAGTATTCTCTCTGGCATCAACGGCAGCCTTAATCTTTTGAGCCATTTCTTCAGCTGATATTACCTCTTTTCCTTCCATATGGCCGCATCTTTTAGGAGTAACCTGATCCTCGATATGGATGGCAGATACACCACATTTTTCATACTCCTTTACAGTCCTTATAATATTTAAAGGATTGCCATATCCGGTATCTGCATCTGCTATCAACGGTATGTCAATCGCATTAACTATGCGTGTTGCATTAGAGATCATCTCTTCCATAGACAAAAGCCCTACATCAGGTTTCCCCAAAAGCCCGGCGGAAGAGCCATATCCTGTCATATAAGCACATTCAAAACCTGCATTCTCAATAATCTTAGCTGAAAGCGCATCATAACACCCAGGTGCAATTATGATTCCCTTCTTTTCAAGCAGTTTATTAAATTTCTCTCTCATATTAATTAACACCTCTTATAGATTTTACATAATTTACAAGCCCACCGACATTGATAAGATTCTGAATAGATTTAGGATAAACTGTAGCATTATATGACTTTCCTAAAGTAATATTTTTAACTGTTCCTTTTTCGATATCTACCTCTAAAATATCTCCCTCATTTATTTCATCTATAGCATCAGGACATTCTACAGCAGGAACCCCTATATTTATAGCATTTCTATAAAATATAGTTGCAAAGCTTTTTGCTATAATGCAGCTTACACCGCTGGCTTTAATGGCTATCGGTGCGTGCTCCCTTGAGCTTCCACATCCAAAGTTACTGCCGCCAACAATAATATCGCCTTTTTCCACTTTATTGACAAAATCGGAGTCTATCCCTTCCATGCAATGGGCTGCAAGGTCACGCTCGTCGGTCAGATTCAAATATTGCCCTGGTAAAATTACATCAGTATTAATGTTATCACCATACTTAATAGCTTTTCCTCTATATATCATATCAGGCCACCTCCGTTGGACTTGTAATCTTACCTGTTATAGCCGTCGCTGCAGCAACTGCCGGGCTTGCCAGGTAAACCTCACTACTCTTATCACCCATCCTGCCAACAAAATTCCTGTTAGTTGTAGATACACACCTTTCCCCCCTGCCAAGGATGCCCAAGTGACCTCCAAAACAGGGCCCACATGATGGTGAGCACACAGTAAATCCGCTCTCAGTAAATATTTCTATAAGTCCCTCTCTTAAAGCCATTAAATATACCTCTCTGCTTCCTGGTATCAGCAACGCTCTTACGTTTGGGCTGACTTTCTTGCCTTTGACAACCTGAGCGGCAGTCCTTAAGTCTCCAATCCTTCCATTGGTACATGAGCCTATTACTACCTGGTCAATATTCACATCAGACAATTCTGTTACTGGCCTTCCATTAGATGGCATATGGGGGGCGGCCACCATTGGCTGCAATTCTTCAAGATTTATCTCCATTACGTAGTCATATTCAGCATCTTCATCACTTTTATAAATCTTATAGTTACTAACTCCTGCATTCTTTTCATAGATTTCAGTAATTTCATCAAAATTAAATATGCAGTTTAATGCTCCAGCTTCTATACCCATATTACATATTGTAAATCTGGAATCCATATCAAAATATTTAACACCATCACCTGTTATCTCCATAGATTTGCCAAGAGCTCCATCTGTTCCTATTTTTGAAATGATATATACAATAATGTCTTTGCCATTAATCCATTTGTCAGGCTTTCCTTTTAGCACAAACTTCATTTGTTCTGGCACTCTTAACCAGGTAGTGCCCAACGCCATGATACCAGCTACATCAGTACTCCCAACGCCTGTTGAGAAAGCCCCCAATGCTCCATAGGTAGTAGTGTGAGAGTCTCCACCTATGACAAGGTCACCGGACTTTACCATTCCATCCTGGGGAAGTATAACATGCTCTATACCATATCCGGCATCGTAAAAATGAGTAATGCCTTTAGATTTTGCAAAGTCTCTCATGGTTTTACTTACATTGGCCGATACCACGTCTTTATTTGGCGTAAAGTGATCGAGTACTATAGCCACCCTATTGTTATCAAAGAGCTCTCCGTCACCCATCTTTTCAAACTCCTGTACCGCCACAGGTCCTGAGATGTCATTGGTAAGCAAAAAGTCCACTTTTACATCAATAATGTCTCCCGGTTTAAAATCTTTTTGTTCACTATGATCAGATAGAATTTTTTCGGTTATAGCCTTTCCCATAGCAATCCCTCCATTTTAAATTTGATACCCCCGGAATAACACCGGAGGTACCAAAAAACTCCAATTTATAATTTATATTTTTTTTCATTTTCTCTTATTTTGCTTAATTCAACTATCTCATTGAATTCCTTAAAGCTTATCATCTTGTCCACCATGCCTTGTGTTGTATCCTTCTCTTTTAGTTCAGTTAAAACATCCTTCACAGCTTTTGTCATCATATAAAGTGTAGATAATGGGTAAATTACTATAGCAAATCCCATCTCTTCAAGTTGCTTTGAAGATAATACCGGCGTCTTGCCTCCCTCTATCATGTTAGCAAGTATAGGAGCATTTACTTCTCTGGGAATCCTTTTTAGTTGCTCTATATCCGGCGGAGCCTCTACAAATATTATGTCAGCCCCGGTTTCCTTATAGAGGTTTGCCCTCCTTATTGCCTCATCAAATCCAAGGGGTGCAAGTGCATCTGTCCTTGCTATAATAAGCGTATCGTCGTCATCTCTGGCATCAAGTGCGGCCTTTAACTTACCCACCATTTCCTCTGCAGATATAACCTCTTTCCCTTCCATATGTCCACATCTTTTGGGCCATGTCTGATCCTCTAATTGTATAGCCGCGGCTCCAGCCTTCTCATACTCTTTGACTGTCCTATAGACGTTTAAAGCATTACCGTAGCCAGTATCAGCATCAGCTATAATGGGTATATTTACTGCCTCATTCATATACTTTAAATGTTTTACCATCTCAGACATAGAAAGAAGCCCAATATCTGGTGCTCCCAAAAGATTTGCAGCAGCGCCATATCCGGTTAAATATACCGATGGAAAGCCCGCCTGCTCAACCATTTTTGCCGATATACTGTTGAATGCGCCTGGTGAAACCAAAATTTTTTTTCTCTCTATATATTGCTTTATAATTCTGCCTTTGCCCATGATAAACTCCTCCTTTTACTGTCTACTTATTTTCCTCAGCCACCCTGAAGACACTTACAAACCTTTCTTCATTGTTCTTTATCTCTTCACTGCTTGGTTGTAAAACATTGCTTAATATGATAACGATGATGAAATTCAAAATTAGCCCCCACATACCGGCTTGTATACCCATATACGAGGCATGACCGGCAAGATTCATCCCAATGGCAAGTACACCTCCGGCTATCATTCCTGATAAGATTGATGCCTTCGAGGCTTTCTGCCAGTATAGGCCCAATATTATGGCCGGTGCAACCTGTACAAGACCCTCAAACTTTATCTCTGTAAGCCTCCATATAGTTGTAGATGGCTCTAACACCAATAATATACCTATTACTATTACAACTAAGTTAAACCATCTAGATATTGTTGTAGCTTTGGAATCACTTACATTTGGATTAATAAACCCTTTATAAAAGTCTTTTATAAGCATAGAGGTTATTGAAATCAATGTACCACTTGCAGTGGAAAGTGTTGCCATTATTATTCCTGTAAAAGATATGGTCATAGCCCAATAAGCTATAGGAGACTTTTGCATAATTGCATTTATCATATATGGTACAACCCGTTCTGATTCCATCTCGCTTAAACCCGGAAATGCTGCAGCACACATAATACCAACTAACACTAGAATAGTAGGTGTAATGAAAGTTAAAACAGCCATCCGTGTCAATGAACGTTTCACAACTTTTTCACTCTGTGATGCGTAAAATTGTTGTATTGAGCTAACATATAGAGATGCTCCCAGGCCAACCAATATCATAGTGCTAGCCCAGTTCAAAATTTTGCTTAAACTAACTGGCGGTAAAACCTTAGCTGGTTCGGATGCGGCTAATGTTTGAACAGCACTGCCAATGCTTCCAAAATATGCCCATCCAAATATCAACAGAAACAGAACACCGAAGAACATGATGGCTCCCTGTAACGCCTGAACAAGCATTGCACCCCTCATACCACCTATCATTACGTATATTGTAATAACAGCACCTAAGAAAACCACGCCAACCCAGTAAGGTGTATTTGGGCTTACACCAGCAAAGAGTGTACCCGTTGCCTGTAACTGCTCCAGGAACTGTACAACAATACCCCACAAGAGAAATATGCCACCTATAAGACTCAACAGTTTTGAATTATACCTATCGTTCAGATAATCAACCACAGTTATATAATTGTATTTATGAGCCAATGCAAAAAGCCTTGGGATAAAAAGCAGGTAAAATACAACAATCATTACCATAAATATTGGATATACTAGTTGACTGAATCCAATCCTGTAAGCTCTTGCTGTGTACCCTATCATACTGTTGCCACTATACTGGGTGGCAAAAAGGCTAAACGCTAATACCATTGTACCTACTCCACGATTTGCAAGAAAGTAGTCTGACATACTTTCTCCACTTCTCTGTTTAAATGAATAATAGCCAAGATATAGCATTAAAGCTAACATAATAAACAGGAATATCATTCCACCTGTGCCAATTCCGAAATTACCCATGTTATTTACACCTCCTTACTTTTTAATGAACTTTTCGATGTCCCAATGATTACTGATTACGTAAATTATATAGCATACCAGACAGATATTAAGCAGAATGCTAAGCAGTCCCCACAAAGGTAGCCCAAAAACAAAAACTTCACCCCATGCCTTTGGCATATACCACGGGACCAATAGTACTACCAGAATTAAAAACCCTATCCAAACCGACCATTTCATTGGGTCTTTCATAATGTTCACCTCCCTTCATATATAATAATCAGCAAAAATCGTGCCAGGTTATAAACGCAGCAAACGCTTACCATTTGTGTGCAAATGTTTCAAATATGTTCCATTATGTTTCATATTGTTGAAACTCAATAAAAAAGACCTACTCGATTCCGTAGGTCTTGAGCTTCCTCCATAATGTTGTCCTGCTTATGCCCAGTTTCCTTGCTGCTTTTTCCTTATTCCAGTTAGACTCGTTTAATATTTCAAGTATCTGATTTATTTCTCTTTGTTCTCTATTTAAAGGTATTTCTTGTTTTAGTTTTTCCTTATATACACTATCAACAATCTCTGTTTCTGACTTATTTTTAGTATTATCACTGTTGATCAAAACAGATAACCTTTTGAGTACATTCTGTAGTTCTCTTACATTTCCGTAGAACTCGTACCCTTGCAGTATTTTAAAAATCCTTTCCCATTTCTTTTCGTAAGCGCTATAAAGATTTGGGAAATTTGTGATAATGAAATCCCTTGCAATTTCAGGTATGTCTGCTTTCCTTTCTCTCAATGGAGGTATGGTTAGTTCCAGCACACTCAATCTATAATAGAGGTCTTCTCTAAAACGCCCTTCAACTACTTCCTTCCACAGATCTTTATTTGTGGCGGAGATTATCCTAACATCCACTGGTATAATCTTATCACTTCCCAGTCTCATAACCTCTTTTTCCTGGATAACCCTTAAGAGTCTTGACTGAAGACTTAAAGGGATTTCCGATATTTCGTCAAGAAATATAGTGCCATTATGGGCAAGTTCAAACAGCCCCATCTTACCCCCTTTTCTGGCTCCGGTAAATGCTCCCTCCTCATAGCCAAATAGTTCAGATTCCAAAAGGTTTTCAGGGAGTGCCGCACAGTTTACAGCCACAAATGCTTCATCTTTCCTTTCACTTTCATTGTGGATACTGTGGGCAAACAGTTCCTTACCAGTACCAGACTCACCGGTTATAAGTATGGTGAAGTCACTTCTTGCATATTGTCGTGCATTCTCAATGCAATCATGTGTGACCCTTGAACTCCCCTTAATATCGTCAAAAGAGTATTTTGATACCAGCCCCTTAGAGAAAAGTTCCCTCCTTATCTTATGCTCGGCTTTCTGTATGCTTTTAATATCCTGGAATGTGGCTACAGCACCTTTTACCTCATCTTCCACAATTATTGGAATCCTGCTGGTCAAAATTACTTTATCTTTTATTTTCTGTATCTGGTCAATCTCCTCCTTTTTAGAGGACAATACATAGTTAAGTCGTGTATTTTCAATTACACTGTCCACTTTTTTGCCAATCACTTCTTCTCTGGGAATACCCATTATCTTTTCTGCCATGGGATTGTAGATTTGAATAACCTCTTTCTCGTCTGTAGCTATAATGCCGCTGTATGCATAGTTTAATACGGCATTGAGCTGGTTTGACCTGTATTTTTCTTCCATTATTGACTGTTGTATATGAATAGCTTGAACAAGTGCATTTTTTATACTATTAGACGAATATATGAAAATAGAGTTCAAACCTATCTCATCACAAAGGTCACATATTAAACTGGAACCAATCACCGCATCAAAGTTTTCCAATTTTATTATATTTAATAGTGTCTTAAGTTCATAATAGTTAGAGTAGCATTTTTCATGTATCTCCAGGTTGAGTATGCTTTTATAATCCGACATATTGGTAATTGGTGCTTTATAGGTAACTATGGCAACCTTTCTTCCATATTCTTTGGCCTTAACAAGGTTATCCATTATATCAAACCCTGATATTTGTATCGGGACTATGGGTGCATTTAGTTTTTCTCTTATCATTTGTAAATTACTGCTCCCGCTTACAAATACATCTGCCTTGCCTTCATTCCAGAGTTTCTCCGCAATATTTCTGGTCTCTTCAAAGCTGGAGTTAATTATCAAGAATTTCTCTAATTCATCCTGCCCAATATACCTATTTATAGCTTCTGTAAGCCTGTCATAGCTCATTACAGCTATCCTGGGTTCCATATCTACCGCCCTCCATAACCCTTATTACATATTCCTTAAAGAATTCCTCCTCCTTTTGCAGGAGTTCCTTATCCACGTTCTCGATAGTATCGGTATACCAGTGGTAATTTCCGAGTCTGCCTTTCTCATCCTTCCCGAGAAAGCTGATAGCATGATAACCTGATGCCATGGCAGGAAGGGAATCTGTAGGCAGGAGAAGGTTATGCTGTTTCTGTATGTCGGGGTATTTTACCTTCATGCTGTCGGCTGTCTGGATGAGCTCCTTGCCTGCCTTGTAATATTTAATCATGCCTTCACCTTCGAGATATGTTATTCTGCCGGTGCCAAGGTTATCAAGTATGATAAAGTATGTGTCTTCTTTAGCCGGTCTATATTTTTTAATATATGCCGCCATACCTCTTTCGCCAACCTCCTCGCTCCCTGTGAATAAGAATATGAGGTCGGCGTCATCTGGATAGTCCGCACTGTTCTTCATGTAGTCTTCGGCAAGATAAAGCGCCAGGGCAGTCCCTGTACCGTTGTCGTTTGCTCCTGGTGTATAGTGCCCGGTGAGCCAGGCTGCGAGGAAAACGGCCAGGCCAATGGATGCCACCACCAGTCCTGCATATAGAGCTATCCTTCCGTATTCAGGCTTAAATATGGAAAGCAATATACCAACTGGAATTAAAACAAACCCGATATAGTTCACATTGTAGAACATCTGCAGGTGGTCAACAAAGCCCGGTGCAAACAAAAAACTCCCCTTCTGCGTATCATAGTGTGCAGCAACTATAACCTTGGGCTTATCGTTTCCTTCTGTTTCTGTGAATACATTGTAGGATTTCCTCTTTGGCATTATGTTTGTCTCAATGCCGAAGCCTCCTGTCTCCATCAAGAGCGGCAGAAACAGTGCCAGGCAGATAATAAACTCTATAAGATATGCCATACTGACATATGTACCCAATGCCGCTATACCCAACACCACTAAGGGTATACCCACCTCTAAAGGCAGTACATATAGAGTCCCTGGGGGTGACTTAAACTCCTGCATAACTACTTTGTATCCCAGCCCTCTAAGTTCCCGGTTTATTATTCCAGCGGCCTCATGCTCATATCTTGTCCCCGATCCCCTGTGAGGCAAACTGCATATCCTGCTAAGGTATTCAAAGCTCCCCAACCCTATTACCCCCTCTTTTTAATCCGAATTATATTGCATAAAGTTGATGTATGTCATGCCCGTGAGTTTTTCAGCGGAATCACTCCTATATGTATAATTCTATACTTAAGAGGATTATCCTGCATAAATAAAAATGTCCTGCGTTTTCAGCAAGACATTTCCTTTCTTTCAATCTCTCTATCAATCATACGAAACAGCCCCATGCTCATCACAGAGAGCACACCCATCATAGCAAACAGGGCCTGGCCACCCAAACTATTCATTATAAACCCGGCCAAAAGAGGCCCAAAAAATCCCCCGGATATCCATGTAAGGCTGCCTATCCCCATATAAAGCCCCCTCTTATCCTCAGGGGCAATATTGGCAAGCAGTGTGGTGTGGGTAGGCGCCATGAGCATCTCACCCACTGTGAAGACAGCATAATCTAAAAGCAGCATAAGCATAGTACCAAAGAAACCTATACCTGCTGTGCCAAGGCCTGTTAAGAGCGCTGCCACGGCCATGATATAGCCCGGCTTTTTGTCCTTAATCCCCCTTGAAATGGGGAGTTGTAAAAACACCACCATAGCTCCGTTCAAGGCAAACATATATGCTGTAGGGTTGTATACCCCGGGTATCCTGCCCATCAGGTAAAGTGGGGAAAAGTCAGCTGCCACTGCATAGGCAGTCTGGACCATTGTCCCAGCAAGAATGGAAAGGAGCAATATTTTATCCTCCAGTATGTAGAAGTACCTTCTACCTATATTAACATAAGTCTTAACGTCTCCAGTAGGCTTTGTCTCTCTTATCCAGATGAGCACAGCTATAGAAAAGCCAAAAAACACAATGGAAGTAGCCAAAAATACCATGTTTCTGGAAAAACTGAAGGCCCATACACCTATGAGAGGCCCTATGGCAGCCCCCACATTTACCCCTACCCTCAAGAGCCCGTATGCCTCCTGCCTCTCCTTTTCTGTCATTATATCGGATACCATGGCGTCCGCCGCCGGCCTGAAGAGAGAGTTGCAAAACCCCTGAATAAAATTTATAACTGAAAACCAGAGCGTGGATTGGACAAAAATAAAGAGAACCAGTGAAGTTGCTGTCCCCATCAGGGAGAAAAACATGACTGGCTTCCGGCCAAATCTATCCGCCAAATAACCCCCCAGAAGGCTGCCTATAAGGGCACCCACAGGCCCCAGGCTCATGATGATGCCTACCATGGCCACATTTCCACCAACCTTAGAGCTTAAATATATAGCCATGAAAGGCATAATCATAAAGTTACCAATACCGGTCAGTAGCTGTCCCCAAAAACGTATCCAGAAATTAAGGTCGTACCTTTTTGTCATAAATAAAACCCCCACAGAACAAATCCAGCAGTTCTATCTTAACATATCCGCTGAAATAAATATAGCCTCTGGGGAAAGTAAAAAAACAGGCCATTTTCCGGCCTGTCATCTGTACATCCTTTTTATTTCGCTAACATCAACATATTTATATTCTCATAATACTTGTATGTCATACCGAATAGTGCATTTATGCCATCAATGGAGATCATGGTAATGCCATCGTTGCTCACTATACCGTCAGGAAGTGGTACATCCCATATAGTTTTTTCGCTTCCTTAATTATAGGACAAGGGGATATAAAAAAAGTTAAATCATTGTTAACAGTATATTGACATCCTGTTAAATTGAGGTTAAAAGTATTAAATTTGTCAGATATGTCCGGATATGGTATACTTTAAGATACAGGGGTGATTGATTTGGAACTTCAAGCTGAGATAATAAAATACATACAATATTTTCATGGTCCTGTGCTGGACTCATTCTTTATAGCCATTACAAATATTGGAAGCGAGGCCTTCTATTTTATCATTGTCCCTATAATATACTGGAGCATTAATAAAAGGGCCGGCCTTGGTCTCGGAGTGACCCTTATATTATCTATTTATCTGAATGCCTTCTTGAAGGAAACGCTGATGATAGAAAGACCAATAGGCTACCCTGGCATAAGATCTATATATCTTTCATCTGCTGGCGGATACGCCTTTCCCAGTGGGCATGCCCAGGGTACTGCCACTGTATGGGGATATATAATGGGGTATTTCAAGAAGAGATGGATCTACTGGCTGAGCTTAGCTCTGATTGTGTTAGTATCTCTATCTAGGCTCTACCTTGGTGTACACTGGCCCATAGATGTCGTGGGAGGCGCAGTATTGGGCCTGGCCATGGCCTACCTTGGACTAAAATTAATTAACAACTTCAATAAAATAGAATCATATAGATACCCAATAAAAATAGCGGCTTCTGCAATTATACCTGCCGCCCTGCTTGCATTATTTCCCCACCCAGATTCATTTAAGTATCTGGCCATGCTCTCTGGCATACTGATAGGGTATTTTACTGATGAAGAATACATTGAGTACCAACCCAAATCAAATACGCCAGTGAAATCCATACTAAAGTATTCTATCGGCCTTGTAGTATTCTTATCCATATACCTGGGATTGCGTATGCTGCTACCATATAGCAACCTCACCAATATGCTGAGGTATTTCCTCTCAGGACTCTGGCTTACATTGGGTGCGCCATGGATATACAATAGATTTAGACTTTAAAGTTTATCAACTTTGGATACCATCATAATTATACTGTAAAAACTACTATAAAGAATGATATACAACATCAAATGCAACCTTAAAGCGAGTCCATGATACTCTTAAATTCGTGGCAAGTGTAGCCGGGGCATCCGGCATGGACGCCGGATGAGCCGACCTTAAGGCAAGGATGCCGAATGGAGGCGCACCCGGCGGAACGCATCCAAGAATTATTAGAGTATCAAGACGAGTGATCAGGTGCATGAATGTTGTTATCATAATGTGATTAAGGTACAAAAAGACGCTTTACGAATGATAATTCTCAATGTGTCAATAGAGATTCAAACTGGAAGTTATAGAGGTCATAATAAAGCCCTCCCCTGGATATCAGCTCTGCATGGCTGCCCTCTTTTTCTATGCCGTTTTCCGTCAAGACGATTATCCTCCTGGCATTTCTGATAGTGGCCAGCCTGTGTACTATAATGAAGGTTGTCCTATTTTCAGCCAGTCTTTCTATGGATTCCTGGATCACTGCCTCGCTCAATGTATCCAGCGATGATGTAACCTCATCCAGTATCAATATCCTGGGATTTTTCAAAAACATCCTCGCTATGGAAATCCTCTGCTTCTGTCCACCGGAGAGCCTGACACCCCTCTCGCCTATATAGGTGTCGTAGCCATAGGGCATCTCCATTATAAAGTCATGGGTGTTGGCAAGCCTTGCCGCCTCGATAACCTCCTCATCGGTGGCTTCTGGATATCCATAGGATATATTTTCTTTTATGCTGCCGGGGAAAAGGAATACATCCTACTGCACTGGTATAAGGCTGCACAGGGTTGTCTTCCCTACTCCTGATGGGCCCACTATGGCTACAGTTTCCCCTGCCCTTACCTTTAGATTAAAACATTATCAATCTTATGGTAATATGCAAAACCCTTAATATACCTATCATTTCAACCCCGTAGTAGATATCCCCCTTATAAAGTACCTCTGGAAGATAATAAACACGATGATTGTAGGCAAGGTCAGGATAATCGTCCCTGCCAGAACCTGGTTCCAGTACTGATAGTACTGTCCATAGAATGAGTTCAATCCTACCGTAAGGGTATACATACTCTCGCTGGAGGTTAAGAGACTCGGCCAGAGGAAGCTATTCCAGTTGCCTGTAAAAGAAAATATAAACTGGGTGGCAAGGGCAGGCTTAGATAAGGGAAGGACGATCCTGAAGAATATGCCAAACCTTGAAAGTCCGTCCATGGTAGCCGCTTCTTCCAGCTCCTTAGGGATGGTTAAAAAGAACTGCCTCATTAAGAATATGTTAAAACAGCTGGTCAAAAATGGTATGGTGAGGCCGTAGTAGGTATTAACCCATCCAAGTTTACTCAAAAGTATATACATGGGTATCATGACAATCTGGCCAGGCACCATCATGAGACCCAATACAATCATGAATATAAACTCCCTGCCCGGAAACCTTATTCTGGCAAGGGCATATCCGGCCATCGAATTGAAGAGGATATTGCCCAGGGTTACTACAAGAGCCACAAAGGCACTGTTTATAAACCACCTCAAAAAGGGAAACTCCGAGAGTATCATTCTATAGTTCTCCGTCGTAAGGGTACTGAAGTTTACCAACATGGAATTTAGCTCTGAGGTTGGCTTCAGGGATGTAAGTATCGACCATACATAAGGGCCGAGGGTAATAACCGCATAGAGACAGGCAAATATAAAAACCACGATGGATAATGGACTTTTATTTTTTGTCATTATATCGCCCCCATTAATTGGTCTCATCTTTAAATATCATTCTCTGTATGATGGTAAGCGCCATTATGATTATAAAAAGTATAAATGCTGCCGCCGAGGCATACCCCATATCAAACTCACTGAAGGCCTTGTTGTATATATACAGCACGACAGTCATTGTGGCGTTTAAAGGACCTCCATTGCCCCTTGAAACCACATAGGCCTGGTCAAACACCTGAAGAGCACCTATTATAGATACAACAAGATTAAAAAATATCACAGGGCGGAGCAACGGTAAGGTTATAGACCAGAACCTCTGATACTCATTGGCTCCATCCACCTCTGCCGCCTCGTATAACTCTACAGGTATATCCTGAAGCCCGGCTAAGTATATCACCATGTATGTCCCGACGGATGACCATATGGCCATCATCATGATGGATGGTAGAGCAAATCGTACACTGTTAAACCAGACCGGCCCCTGTATGCCAAACCGGCTTAATATGTTGTTTACAAGTCCATCGGCCTTAAAGAGGTATAAAAATATCACAGATACAGCCACTGTCGATGTTACAGTCGGTATATAATAGGCAACCCTGAAAAATGTCTTTCCCCTTATATTAGAGTTTGCTATAAGTGCCAGTATGAGCCCCAATATGAGTTCTATAACCACAACGCCCACAGCATAAATTGCAGTATTTGAAAGCGCCTTTATGAAAACCGGATCATGCAGAAGGTCCAGGTAGTTTTTTAATCCCACCCACTGAGCCTTTTGAGGGGTTAAAAACGAAAAATTTTGAAAGCTTAAGAAAAATGCATATATGAGCGGTCCAATCAAAAACACTGCAACTGATATGATAAAGGGGAGTAAAAACAGGTATCCGTCTATCACCTCAAGAATATATCTTTTTCTCATACAAGATTCCCCCTTTATATTTCAGGCAGCACCTCTATAGGGTGCTGCCTGAATACTATAAGGCTATTATTGTGCTACTTCCTTCTGAGCGGCATCCAGCGCCTCCTGCGCACTTTTAGCCTGGCCCATAATTACAGCATCTGATGCATTGTTGGCAGCCTTCTGTAGATTCGTCCCCAGCAGTCCGTATTGATAGGGTACTGAATAGTCTGCACCCTCAATAAAGGCTGCCCTCTCTGGATATTTTTCCTTGTAGGCATCAAATAGGGAAATGCGTGAAGGCATGGCCAGGCCGGAATCCACAACTATCTGCTGTGCCTCCCTACCTGTCAGGAAGCTCAAGAGTGCAAAAGCCTCATCCTTATGCTGGCTCTTCTGATTCATGGCATAGGCCACGGTAAATGACATTGTAGCCTTCTGCTTCCCTGCCGGAAGCTCCGCCATGCCGTACTGAAGGTCAGGAGACTTATCCTTCAGGAACGGGATCATCCACCCGCCCTCTATGGCCATAGCAGCCTTACCCTCAGCAAAGGCATCCCCATTCCAGCCTACCCCGATGTTTTGCGGTGTGTCAGCAACCTTATCCTTTACAATGAGGCCTGTGTAATAGTCTAAGGCCTCAGCATTCTGTGGGAGATTCAATGCGGCCTGGCCGTCTTTAAACAGGTATCCCCCATTTTGATGTATAAAGGCATCAAATCTTGCCACATCAGAGGATAAGACTATCCCTTTTACACTATCTTTGGTTAATTTTTGTGCGACGCTCCTTAGTTCTCCCCAGTTGGTTGGCGGCTGGGCTATGTTAGCATCCTCAAACATCTTTTTATTGTAAAAGAGTACAAGGGTGTTGAAGTCCTTGGGTATGCCGTACAGCTTCCCATTCCACCGGAAAGCATCCAGGAGCTGTGGCTGAAAATCCTCAATATCTACACTGTTTTTAGTTACATACTCATCTAAAGGTTCCAGGACACCGGCATCCATGAGCTGCGGGGCTGGCATACTGTCAAGATAGAATACATCGGGTGCTGTATTTGCTGCCATTTCAGCCTGAAGTTTCTGCATATAGTCTCCAACAATTGTCTCTATCTCTACGGTTATGTTAGGATATTTCTCTTTAAACAGGGCTAACTGGTCCTCCACAATCTTTTTTTCTGCCGGAGATGATGACCATATTCCAAGCTTCAATGTTACTGCTTCTGGTGCTGTCTCTTGCTCTGCCGGCTGGTTGGTCTGCTCCTGAGCATTCTGGTTGCCGGTACTGCAGCCGGACAAAATTGTCCCTATCAGCATAACCATAATCAATAATACTCCGTAAAACCTTTTCATAACAATCCCCTCCCTAAATCATATTTATTTTAATCCCAGCGTCCTCTATGATGTCCAATGAAGTGCCCTCTCCATCCCTCCTCACCTTAAAGCTGACACACTTATCCCATACCCTCATCTCCTTTACCTCAATCTGATTAATAGCCTCAGGTAATGATGGCTTTAAAATGATTTCTCCCTTTTCCAGGTCAACCTCAAGCCCAAGTATGCTCTTTAGCAGCGCTATTGGGGTTGCGGCTGCCCAGGCCTGAGGTGAACATGCTACAGGATATCTCACAATCCCGCTGTCATTTCGGCTAAATCCGCAGAAAAGCTCAGGTAACCTCATGTCATTGAACTCACAGGCAGCATCCAGTATCGCCTTAAAAAGCACCTTAACATGTTCGTGAAGGCCGTACCTGGCCAGGCCAAGGGCTATGAGGCCGTTATCATGCGGCCACACAGAGCCGTTATGATAGCTTAAAGGATTATAGGCAGCCTCCATGGTACTCATCGTCCTTATCCCCCAACCCGAAAACATATCTTCTTTAAATAGCCTATCTGCAACAGCTTTAGCCTTTCCTTCATCAACAATACCAGAGAACAGAATGTGGCCAGGATTAGATGTAACAGAGTCAACCCTGTCCTTATTTCCATCTAGTGCCTCCGCATAATATCCCTTATCCTCCATCCAGAAGTATCTGTCAAATCTATCCTTTATATCTTCTGCCCTATTTTCCATTTCCGCTGCCTTTTCAAAATCTCCAAGAGTTTTAAGGATTCCGGCGCCAGCATTTAGGGCAAGATATGCATAACCCTGCACCTCTACCAGGGCTATGGGTGACATGGCTAAGGTACCATCATTGAAAACTATTGATGTCCCCGAATCTTTCCACCCCTGATTATTGAGTCCGCCAGCGTTTTCCCTCATGTACTCTATAAACCCATCGTCGTCCTTGTCTCCATAACTTATTATCCAGTCCAGTGCGCTTATAAGCGGCTTTTTCATCTCCTCTAAGAACTCCCTATCCCCTGTCCATGCGTAGTATTCGTTTAAGAGGATTATAAAGAGCGGTGTTGAATCTATACTGCCGTAATAGGGCGCAAAGGGTACCACATTGGCATTGGCAAGTTCCCCTTCCCTGTACTCATGGAGGATTTTGCCTGGCTCCTCGTCACTCCACTTATCTATCCTGCTTCCCTGGTGCCTTGATAAAATACTCAGGGTACCCTTAGCCACCTCAGGGTTTGCCATTATCATAAACAAGGATGTAATAATGCTGTCCCTTCCAAAAAGGTTGGTATACCACGGTATCCCTGCGGATACAGTCTTATTGCCATCAACATCAATAAGCAGCATCCCAAGGTCCTCTATGGACCTCTCATAGAGCCTGTTAAATTCGAGGCAATCGGTTTCTACCTTTGTACAGGCTTGCCTCCAGTTACGATTTCTTTCGGCACCTCTTTCAAGGGCGTCCTCAAAGTCCAATACATCCCTATTAACCGGGCCAGGCCATACATTTATTGTCAATTCTACCTTCTCCTTGGGCCCTAAAGCAAAATCAAAGCAGGCACTCTCTCCATCAAACTGAAACGCTTTATCGAACTTAACTATAGACTCCCTCATTATATTGTCTATACCCATATACTTGAAAATAATGCCATCGTCTATAGGTTCATAACCCAGGGACTCCCCCTCTTTGCCACCGGCAAATCCCCTTACCTTGAACATATCCTTAAAGTCTGCTTCCATGGCCACCTTCAAGGTGAATTTTAAAAACTTTACACTGTAATTTTCCAGCGACACCCTGTCATAACACACATTATCATATATCAACGTTTTCCTCACAACAAATATAGTACCCGACTCTATATCATCGAACCTGCTGTTTGTCATGGCCACTTCCCTTATGTAGCTTTTCCTGTCAAGGACTGAGAGCATTACCAGTTTGGATTCATTCAAATAAATCTCATATTTTGATAGGTGTCTTGCATCCTTATAGAAAAGCCCCATTTCAGGAGAAATGATATCCCCCGCCTCATCTGTCACCATAAAGAGATTTCCGCCTTTTATAATCTCAGTCATAAAATCATCCTCCAAAACGTTTTCGGTACAGGTCAAAAAAATTACCTTGCAGAGGTTGAACCTCTTATAATCAGCTTATGCGGCACAACCACATGATCAGGTTTTCCACCTTTTAATATATGAAGAAGATGCTCTCCAGCCATATAACCCAGCTTAAACTTTTCCTGCCTTACTGTAGTAAGCTGAGGCTGTACCATGGTAGCAAGTTCAATATCATCAAATCCAATAATAGAAACATCTTCAGGCACCCTGAGGCCCATGTCTATGGCCGCTTTCATTGCACCTATAGCCATCAGGTCTGATGCCACAAATACAGCCGTAATCTCTGGATTCTCCTGCAGGAGCTGTTTAAAACAGTTGTATCCACCCTCCTGGGTAAAATCATCATATATTACGTACCCATCCCTATAGCCAATACCAGAATCTATTAAAGCTCTTTTATACCCATCAAGCCTTTCAAAACTCACTGCAGCATCTTTATGTCCATTTATGAAACCTACATTCCGATGACCAAGATTTAGCAGGTATTCAATAGCCTCAAATGATGCTTCTACATTGTCAGAACTTATATACCCAACATAGTCAGTCACTATAGGTATATCTATAAGCACTGTCGGTATACTGCAGTGCCTTATCTCATCAATATAAGGGTCGCTCATACGCAGTCCGAATGCTATCATTCCATCGACCTTCCTGTCATCACGCAGTTTTTCAAAGGGCGTAACCTCCTGCATACCGGGGTCTACAGTGAAAAGTATTATATCATATCCTGCCTTCCTCAGGCTTGCCTTTACCCCGGAAAGCTGTTCCAATACATAAGGGTGATATACCCCCGGCTTTATCATCTCAGAAATTATAAGTCCAATTGTATTTGTTCTGCTGGTCACAAGACCTCTGGCAATAGAATTTGGTGAATAATTTAGCTCGCTGGCCACCCTAAAAACCTTTTCCCTCGTCTCATCGCTCACATCAGGATATTCATTTAAAGCCCTTGATACAGTTGTTATTGATACTCCAGCTGCCTTAGCTACATCCTTTATAGTTATCTTTTTCATAGCATCCCTTCCAAAACGTTTTCGTAATTTCATTATAATCTCACCACACATTAAAGTCAACACCCTGCAAATATATTTTGCAGGGTGTTTTAACAGCAATAATCTACATAGAATGACAACAACCACCTCAAAACGAACGAAAAAGTCAGGTACCTGTATACCAAAACCTTCTGCAGTAGAGTCAAAAATGATCTTTATTTCAGATGTCCATTAAACCATTCAGTAATCTCCTTAAGTCTCCTTATCCTGTGCTTGGGCTTACCACTGCGTGATAGCTCATGGTTTTCACCGTGGAACAGGCACAGCCTGGCCTCAACGCCAAAGTATTTAAGGGCGGTAAACATCTGAAGTCCTTCACCCATCCAGCACCTATAGTCCTCATCAGAATGGATAAACAGTGTTGGTGTCTTAACCTTATCGGCGTATTTCAGAGGAGAGTGTTCCCAGTATTTTTCCGCATTGTCCCATGGTGTCCCTCCGACCTGGTCAGGATTAAAGTAATATCCTATATCAGTAGTTCCAAAGTCAGATATCCAGTTGGATATGCTCCTCTGAGACGCTGCTGCCCTAAATCTATCGGTGTGGCCTATAATCCAGTTGGTCATGAAGCCGCCATAGGAACCACCAGTCACCCCTACCCTTGATGGGTCGATATTGGTGTATTTCTCCAGTACATAATCTGTAAATTTCATGATATCCTCATAATCAATAGTCCCATACTTTCCCCTTATATCAGAAAACTCATTGCCCCTGCCATCGCTGCCACGTGGGTTGCAGAAAAACACAAAGTAGCCTTCAGAAGCCCAATACTGCATCTCATGGAAATATATCTCCCCATAGACCGTCTTTGGCCCGCCATGTATATCCAATATGGCCGGGTATTTTTTACTCTCATCAAAGTCAGCCGGCTTCATGACCCAGCCGTCGATCTGAACACCGGGCTCAGTTTCAACCTCTACCCTTTCAGGCTTTGATAGTACTTTTTCATTTTGCAACCATTCGTTAAACTCTGTTATCTGCCGCTCCTCACCATTCTCAAATGTATACAGCTCTCCTATCATTAGATTTCTAAAACCGATGAATAAAATTTCACCGTCCTTTATATCAAATGCCTCTACTGTACCATCTCCGTCAATAACCCTCTCAATTTTACCGCTTCTATCAAGTTTGTTAAGACATGCATTAAATCGCTCAGTGGATATAAAATAGAGGCATCCATTATCAACTTTAAAGCTTTTGCCGTGTCCATATCTTGAGTCACTCCCTACCGAGTTACCCAGACTCATATCCAGGTCCGGGGTTATCAAGCTGCGCTCTTCGGTAGTAAGATCAAATATATAAAACTTTTTATTTTCATTGATACCGTATCTTTTCATATCTGACCCTGAGGTTATTACCATATTATCATCCAGAAAATCAACATAGCCATAAACAAGATTGCTATCCTTATTTAGCTTCTTAAGTTCGCCTGACTTTAAATCATAGATGTAGACATCACTGGTAATGGGCATCCTGTTCGTATATGTACGCGCATTGAATACTAACCTTGACCCATCGCTGCTAAGATTGAACATATCAACATCAGTGTACTCATCAGTAATAGGCGTTATATTTCCTGTTTCACTGTGATATAAGTACAACCTGTTTCTATCCTTATTGACAAAGCCCTTACCATTGGCCCAGTATGGAATCTCATCAATAACCTGATAGTCTCTTTCCTCTTTCCTCTTCTTTAACTCATCTTTCTTCTCTTCATCACTCAGACCATCAAATTCCCTTTTATATAAGTTAAAACTCGCCGTAAAGACGTAGGTCTCACCATCTACGGACTTTATGTCCGTTACCTTTTTATTAACAGTAAATGCCTCCACAGCCTCCCCACCATGGACGCTTATCTTATAAAACCTTGTGAAATCCTCATCATTTTCTAATTTCTCTTTGTCCTTAGGGTTTCTATATCCCGGGAAAAGTATCGTATCACTATCCAGCCATATAAAACTGCCCTCCTCATCAAATGAAGTCAGTTGGAAATACCTGTCTTTTCCTACATCATACACCCAGATATTTGACCGATACTTGTTCTCTTCCACATCCATCCTATGTACAATAAAAGCGGCATATTCACCATCGGGCGAATACTTAGGATCTGAAAGAAACTTGAATTTTGTAATGTCATCCAGTTTTATTTTTTCCATGCAATGACCCCCTCTTATAATATCTCAACTATTGTTATACCACTCTTTATAATTATAGCAAAATAAAATGGAAAAAATAAGCTACTTAATGACCCATAAAAATTGGAGCATATTAAATAATCCTTTTCCCACAATTTATCTTTTGACAAGCACAAAAACCCTGTGATAGAGACTTATATAAAGTATCTATCACAGGGTTTTTAATATAAAGTCTGGCAGCGACCTACTCTCC